>NZ_JBDPLV010000014.1:0-185285 GCF_039871605.1 Acrocarpospora sp. B8E8
ATTTGGAGACGACCAGGATCACTCGGCACGCGTTCCGCCCGGACTGGAACTACACCATCCACCCGGCTACCACATCGAAGATCACGGTCGAGCCAGCCTGAGGCGTTATTTCAGGCTGAGCTCTTAGTGAGCGCACGACTGATCACCAGACGCTGGATCTGGTTCGTGCCCTCGAAGATCTGCATGACCTTCGCTTCGCGCATGTAGCGCTCGACCGGGAAGTCGCGGGTGTAGCCGTAGCCGCCGAGGACCTGGACGGCGTCGGTCGTGACCTTCATGGCGTTGTCGGTGGCGATCAGCTTGGCGATGGCGGCCTCCCGGCTGAACGGGCGGCCCTGGTCCTTCAGGCGCGCGGCGTGCAGCGTCGTGGCGCGGGCGCTTTGGACGGCCGCGTCCATGTCGGCGAGGAGGAACGCGAGGCCCTGGTGCTCGATGATCGGCTTTCCGAAGGTCTGGCGCTCCTTCGCGTACTCCACCGCCTGGTCGAGGGCGCCCTGGGCCAGGCCGGTTGCGACCGCCGCGATTCCCAGCCGGCCGGAGTCGAGGGCGGTCAGCGCGATCTTGAGGCCGTCGCCCTCGGCGCCGATCCTGCGGCGGGCGGGAACGCGGACGTGGTCCAGGCGCATGGTGGCGGTCGCGGATCCGGTCAGGCCCATCTTGCGCTCGGGCGGGTCGGCGGTCAGGCCTTCGGCGTTCGCCGGGATCAGGAAGCAGGAGATGCCCTTGCGATCGTCCGAGGTCCGCGCCATCACCTGGTAGAAGTCGGCGTGCCCGCCGTGCGTCGTCCACGCCTTCGCGCCGTCGAGCACGTAGTCGTCCCCGTCCCGGACGGCGCGGGTCCGCATCGCGGCGGGATCGGAGCCCGCGTGCGACTCGCTCAGGCAGTACGCCCCGAGGAGGTCGCCGCCGAGCATGCCGGGCAGCCACTCCCGCCGCTGCTCCTCGGTGCCGAATTCGACGAGCCCGAAGCAGGACAGCGCATGCACGCTGACGCCGACCCCGACGCTCGACCAGATCGCCGCGATCTCCTCGAGCACCTGCAGATACACCTCGCACGGCTGGCCCCCGCCGCCGTACTCCTCGGGGTACGGGAGACCGAGGACGCCGGCCGCGCCGAGGATCCTGAAGACCTCGCGCGGGAACTCCTCGTCGGCCTCGGCCCTGGCGGCCCGGGGCGCGAGTTCCTTGCCGGCGATGTCCCGGACGAGGCCGATCAGCTCGGCGCTCTCGCTGGTGGGCATGACACGTGACGCGGGCATGAACAATCCTCCGAGAACTAATCTGAGTACTACAGTATCAGCTCTGGTACTCTGCCATAAGGTCAGCGCATGCCACTTCCAGGGAAAGCTCGTGCACGCCGCGAGGAGATGCTGGTTCAGCTCCGGGAGCTGTTCCTGACCGAGGGATTCTCTTCGTTCAACATCGGAGACCTGGCGGAACGGCTGCGCTGTTCGAGAACCACTCTGTACGCCGTGGCGCCGAGCAAGGAGCAGATCGTTGTCGCAGTCGTGCGCTCGTTCTTCAAGACCGCGGCGGAACGCATCGAGGCCCGGGTCGCGGCCTCCGAGGACCCGGCGAGGCGACTGGCGATCTACCTGGAGGCCGTCGCCGCGGAACTTCAACCGGCCTCGGCCATGTTCTTCGCCGACGTGGCCGACTTCGGCCCGGCCAACGACGTCTACCAGGAGAACACCCAGTACGCGGCCCGGCGGGTGCAGGCTCTCGTGACCGAGGGAGTGCGGGCCGGAGCGCTGCGCCCGGTGCACGCGTCGTTCGTGGGAGCCGCCGCGGCCGAGGTCATGGGCGCGATCCAGCGCGGGACGATCCAGGCGACCACCGGGCTGGACGCCGCCGAAGCCTACCGCCAGCTCGCCGACCTGGTCATGACAAGCCTGGCCGATCCGAAAGAACACCGTGACCACTGATACCGGCCCCCTGGCGGGCTTGCGCGTCCTGGAACTCGCCGGGCTTGGGCCGGCCCCGCACGCGGCCATGGTGCTGGCGGATCTCGGCGCCGACGTGGTCCGGGTGGACCGGCCGAAGGGACGCGCGCTGGAACTCGGGAACCCCGGCGACGATGCCGTCCTGCGCGGCCGGCGCTCGATCCCCGTGGACCTGAAGGAGCCGGAAGGGCGGGCTCTCGTCCTGGACCTCGCCGAGCGCGCCGACGTCATGATCGAGGGCTTGCGCCCCGGAGTGGTGGAGCGGCTCGGAGTCGGGCCGCGGGAGTGCCTGGAGCGCAACCCCCGGCTGGTCTTCGGGCGGATCACGGGATGGGGTCAGGACGGGCCATGGGCCCGGGACGTCGGCCACGACATCAACTACATCGGGCTGACCGGCGCGCTGCACGCCATGGGCCGCGCCGGCCAGCCCCCCGCTCCCCCGCTCAACCTCGTCGGCGACTTCGGCGGCGGCTCCATGCTGCTGCTGATCGGCGTGCTGGCCGCGCTCTGGGAACGCTCCCTGTCGGGCAAGGGGCAGGTGGTCGATGCGGCGATGGTCGACGGGACCGCGCTGCTGAGCCAGATGACCCTGGCGCTTCGCGGCATGGGCGAGTGGCACGACCAGCGGCAGGCCAATCTGCTTGACGGCGGCGCCCCGTTCTACGACACCTACGCGTGCGCCGACCAGCGGTATGTGGCGGTGGGCGCGCTGGAACCCCAGTTCTTCTCGGCCCTTCTGGACGGGCTGGGCATCGACGCGCGCGAGTTCGGAAGGCAGCACGACCGGGCGTGCTGGCCGGAGATGAGAAGGCGCTTCACGGCCACGTTCGCGACTCGCACGCGCGAGGAATGGGCCGCCCGTTTCGCGGGCACCGACGCCTGCGTCACGCCCGTGCTCACCTTCGCCGAGGCGACCGGGCATCCCCAGCTGGCGGCACGCGGCACGTACGTCGAGGTGGACGGGGTGGTTCAGGCGGCGCCCGCACCGAGGTTCTCCAGAACTCCCAACGCGCCGCCGGCGCCGGTCGACAGCCGGGCGCTGAGCGCGGAGGAGATCCTCTCGCGGTGGGCGCGCGGACGCTGAGCGCGGTGGGGCGCTGAGACCGCCGGACGCTGAGCGCGGAGGGCGTGCTGAGACCGCCGCGCTCCTACCCCTGCTCGGTCGGTAGTTCGGCGCGTCCAGCTCGGCCGTTCCAGGTCGGGGGTGGCACCAGCGCCGGGACCCGCAGTGCGCTCAGCACATCCGGCAGGGTGTCCTGGGCCGCCCGCAACTCGGGTGTCTGGGTGAGTCGGCGGCCAGCACATTGGTGATCGCGCCGTCCCCCTCGGTGACGGCCAGCTTCAGCATGCCGGGCCGCAGCGCTCCCACGATGACCTTCGGCCGCACGCCGCTCGCGGAACGCCCAGCCGCGCGCGTCACGCGCGTCGTCGACGTACGACAGCGACACGACGTCCTTCAGCCCGGCCAGGTCGCGCACGATGGCCACCCGCTGCGCCCACGGTCACACGTACGCGACGTACACGTGGTAACGGCCGGGCTCGGCCGGATAGCCGCTGGAGCCGTCGGCGGTGATCCGGCCCTGGAACGGGTAGACGGGCCGGTCGTTCGGACGGTCGAGCCTGCCCGGCCCGTACGGCCGAAAGCGGCGACGTCGGCGGGACCGGCGTAGGCGGGGGCATGGGTGGTCATGGGGCCTCCTCGGTGGGTCAGCCGATGATCCGGGCCGCGCCGAACCCGGCGGCCAGTTCGCCGCCGGTCGCGAAGCGGGAGGGACCGAAGGCGGCGAAGCGGGGGTCGGGGTCGTCCAGAAGCAGCCGGGCGACGTGGTCGCCCCAGGCGGGCGCGAGTTTGAAACCGTGGCCGCTGGTGCCCGCGTCGACGAACACGTGCTCGCTGACCTGACCGGCGACCGGCTGCCAGTCCGGGCTCACGTCGTAGACCGAGGCCCAGCCGCCGATCACCGTGGCGGGGCGGCGGGCGGCCGAGCGGGCGGCGGAGGCCGCGGCGAGCTGGTGCAGCTCACCGGGGAGCGGGCCGGGGAAGTCGCCGGGGTCGGCGGCGGAGCCCGGGATGACACCGCCGGTCAGGTACTGGGTGCGGGGCTGCGGGGTCGTGTAGTAGCCGCCGGGGATGTCGATCAGGATGTGCGGCACGAGTCCGGCGGTGTCGGCGGGGTCGTGCTCGGCGACGTCCACGACGTGCCGTTCCACGGTCAGCGGCAGGTGCACGCCGAGCGGCCGCAGCAGGGCGGCGGTCCACGGCCCCGCGGCCACGAGCAGCCGTGCGAATCGGTGCACCCGGCCGTCGGACGTGGTCACCGCCGCCCCGCGGCTCTCCTCGGTCAGCGCGACGGCCGGTCGGTGGGGGTGGAACACCGCCCCGTGGCGCCGCGCCGCCGCGGCCAGCCCGACCGTCGCCGCGTACGGGTCGGCGTATCCGGCGTTCGCCTCCCACACCGCGACGGCGACGCCGTCCAAGTCCAGGTCCGGCAGCCTGGCGGGCAACGCGTCGGCGCCGACGAGCTCGCTGTCGACGCCGAGCGAGCCGAGCCGCGCGGCGGTCTCGGCCGCCGCCGCGACGTCGTCGGGGCCGTGCAGGTAGAACGCGCCGGTCCGGCGGAACCCGGACTGGTGCCCGCCGGTGCGCTCCTCGAAGTCGGCAAGGAACGCGATGCCGTCACGCGCCGTCTCCGCCAGGAACGGGTCGGTGTAGTAGGCCCGGCAGATGCCGCCCGAGCGCCCGGTGGGGCCACCCGAGATCGGACCCTGATCGAACACGACCACGGACACGCCGCGCCGGGCGAGGTGAAACGCGGCGGCCGCGCCGTGCACACCGGCCCCGATGATCCCGATGTCGTACGTCATGCCACGACCTCCAGATTTCCTAGTAAAAAGGTAGGAAAAGTGGCTTAATCTGTCAACAGCCTCCAGGTCAGTGATTTCGGCGCGGTCGCCCTGCTCACCAATTCGAGTTCGGACGCGCGACAGCGTCCTCGACCTGCTCGGTCAGTAGTTCGGCGAGCATGGCGACCCGTTCGACGGCCTCGACCGCCTCGGCCGCCGGAACCGAAATGCTCAGCCGGGTCGCGCCGGCCGCAATGTACCCCGCCAGCCACGCGGCGATCTCGGAGTCCTCCCCCACACCACACAGGTGGAGCAGGCGAGGGGCCGCGGGGCCGAACCAGCGGCTGAGGCTCGACTCGAGCTGTCCCCGGGAGGACGCGCACCAGACATTGAGACCGAACCAGTCCGGAGCGGGACGGCCCAAGGCCGCCGCCCGCCGGACGATCTCCTGGCGGGTCTCGCGGTACCGGCGCGGCGTGCACAACAATCCCAGCCAGCCGGATCCGTAGGTGGCCGCGCGCTCTATGGCCGCCTCGCCGGATCCGGCGATCACCAGAGGCGGGGCGGGACCCGTCGGCACGATCGACGCCTGCTCCAAGTCGAAGTGCGCGCCATGGTGGTCGACCACCTCACCGCGCATGAGCCGGGTCAGCACGTCGAGACTCTCGTTGAGGCGCTCGCCGCGGCGACGGGGGTCGACGCCGCAGTTGGAGACCTCCCTGGGGTCGTCGCCGCCCGCCCCGACGGCGAGGACGATACGTCCCGGCGCGAACGAGGTCACGGTGGCGAGCTGCCGAGCGGCGACGAGCGGGTGCCGCAACGCCAGCTGGAAGGCGCCGACGACCACGCGGAGGTCGGGTCCGGCCGCCAGGAGCGCCGCCGCCGCGACGAGACCATCGATACCTTGGCCGCCCCGATAGCTGACGTGATCGCCCACCGACACGTGGTCGAGGCCGGCGTCGCGGACGGCCTGGGCGAACTGGGCGAGATCGGTGGCGGTGAGCAGGTCCGGCTGTATCGCGATCCCCACCGCGCAGGCCCTGCGCGGCGACGCGGCCGTCATCGGTCGGCCTGAACCGGATCGAGGCCATAGAGCTCGTTGTGCTCGCCCAGCGCCGGAGCGTCGGGACATGCGGTGACGGCCTGGCCGTCGAAGAGCAGCGGTTGCCGGACGGACTGGTGGCCTGACGAGACGTCGAGCAGGAGCCGTCGTGCCTTGACCTGCGGGTCGCCGAGCACGTCCGAGGGACGGCGCACGTGGCCGCAGCTGACACCCCGTTGTTCAAGCCGGCGAATGACGTCACCGGAATCTCGCGCGCCGAGCGCACGGCTCAGGAGTGTTCGCAACTCGTCGGCGCGACTCTCCCGTTCACCGGTGCGGAGTTCGCCGAGATCGCCCAGCTCCAGCACGTCGCAGAGCGCGGCCCACTGCGGCTCCTCACCGGCGATCGCAAGCGTCACCGAACCGCCGTCCCCGCACCGGAACACCCCGTACGCCGGTTCCCGAGGCGGATAACCCGTGGTCTCGTCGCCCGTCAGGTGTCCGGCCATCCGCACCGCCTGCCAGGCCACCAGGCAGTCGAGCATGGAGACGTCGACGTGCGACCCGCCGCGAGCCTGACGTCCGAGGAGGCCACTCAGCACCCCGATGACGGCGAAGGCTCCCGCCACGAGATCAGCGGTAGGGACCACCCCGACGCCATCCTGAGCCCCGTCCAGCAACCCGGCCCGTCCCTGCACGGTGAGGTCGTGGCTGCCGAGTTCACGATCCGGCCCCGTCTGCCCGTAACTCGACACCGACGCGATCACCAGGTCCGGGAAATCCCGCCGAAGCTCTTCCGGGGGGAAGCCCAGCCGTCCCATCACGCCGGGCCGGAAGCCCTCGATCAACACATCGGCGTCCGCCAGCATCGACCGCAGGGCCGACTGCCCCCGCGGGGTCTTGAGATCGAGCGCGATGGACCGCTTGTTGCGGTTCAACGCCCGGAAGAGCGCCGCGTGACGCCGAGTGGGGTCACCAGAAGGCCGCTCGACCATGGTCACCTGCGCGCCGAGGTCGGCCAGCACCATGGTGGCGAAAGGCCCGGGATACTGCTCGGCCAGGCTGACGACGACGATTCCCGCCAGGGGTCCGGAACTCATCCGGCCGTCCACCGGGGCTCACGGCGCTCGGCGAACGCGCGGGGTCCCTCGACGAAATCCGGGTGCGACCAGTGGGATCGCACGAGCGACCAGCCGTACTCGGCGGCCTGGGAATAGGGCATCTCGGTCGACGCCCACACGGCCTGCTGGGACAGGGACACGGCCTGCGGCGAGTTGGCGGCGATGTCCCGGGCGATCTGCAGCGCCGTGTCCATGAGCTGATCGGGCGCGGTCAGCTCGTCGACCAGGCCGAGCTGGTACGCCCGTGCCGCCGGGAGGCGGAAGTTGCGCCCCTGAAGCGTCATGCGGAGCGCCGTACCAAGCGGGAGCCGCCTGGCCAGGCCGGTGTTCTCGATCCCGCCCACCTGCCCCACGTTCACATGCGTGTCGAGGAACTCCGCGTGCTCGACGGCGACCACGATGTCGCTGTCCACGACGAAGTGCAGGCCGCCGCCGGCCACCAGCCCGTTGACCGCGCAGATGACCGGCTTCCACACCCGGTTCTGGCGGGAGGTGAAGTGGAGCTCGTCGGAGATGTTCCCGCTGCCCATGGCGACCCGCCCGGTCTCCGCGACGGAGTCGACGTCGACACCGGTGCAGAAGTGCCTGCCGCCCGCTCCCGTGATGATCACGCAACGGATCTCGGCGTTCATCCGCACCTCCTCCCAGACGGCGCGGAACTGCGGGAACATCGCCACGGTGAGCGAGTTGCCGCGGGCGGGACGGTTCAGGGTGATGCGCGCGATGCCGTCGGCGACGTCGAACAGCAGATCGGCGTCGGCATCCTCGGGCAGGGCGCCGAACGGCACAGGCATGGAAACTCCTTGATGGTTGGTACGCCTAACGCCCGCCGGTCGCCCTGGAATGCGTCAGCGGCGTGACCGGAAGGTGCTCCCGCTCCGCCAGGACGTGGTGGTGCGACGCCAGGGAGTGGGCGCGCATCAGTGTCGTCGCCTGATGCCTGTCCCCTGCCGCGATAGCCGCGATGATCATGCGGTGGGTCTGCAGGACACGGCGCTGCTGCTCCAGCGCGGGGTAGCTGGCCGTGATGGCGACGACGTCGGCCCACTCGAGCTCCTGCGTCGACCAGAGGCCCGCCAGGGCTCCGGCCGTCAGCGTGAGCGTCGCGTTCCCGCACAGCCGGACGAGCGTCTCGTGGAACTCCCGGCCGATGAGGGTGAACTGGTGCGCGACGCCGAGCGCGCCTTCCTGCTTGTCCACCAGCTCGTTGAGCTGCGGGACGACTTCGCGCTGCCGGTCGGGACGGGACGCCGCCACCCCGGCGCAGAGCGGTTCGATCTCGCTGATGGCGTCCGCCAGGTCGCCGACGGTGACCTGCTGGAAGCGGAGCAGGAGTCCTAAGCTGTAGGTGGTGCCGATCTGGGACGGCGCGTGGACCACCGCCCCGCCCTGGTTCCCGCGCCGCACCGACACGAGCCCCTCCGCCTCCAGGATGCGCAGCGCCTCCCGATACGACGGCCGGCTCACGTTGAGCTCGCGCATCATCTCCTCCTGCCTCGGCAGGAGCGAGCCCTCCGGCAGTTCCCCGCTGATGATCCTGTTCCGGATCAGATCCGCCACCATGTCCGCGATGGCGGGCTGGGCCATCTGCGGGAGGGTTCCGGCGGGCTGCCGGACCAGGTCGGAGTCGCTGCTCACGCAGCCTCCTTCTCTTCCACCGTCACGGGAACTTACTGTACAAAGATAACACAGTTAGCGGGTTGTGGTGGACCAGTCAGGAGACGATGATGACGACTGAAGGTTGCGCTCAGATGACCTTCGCGCACGCGTTCTGGCAACGTTGTCGCGAGCGCCCCGACCGGACGGCGCTCGCCACGGCGGAAGCGCAGCTCTCCTACCGGGAGCTCTATCGCCGCGCGGAGGCGGTGGGCCGGGCGCTTCGCGAGCTCGGGGTCGGGCGCGGTGACCGGGTGGCGGTGCTCGCGCCGAACCGGCTCGAGGTGGCGCTGCTCATGGTGGCTACGGCCACGGCCGGCGCCGTCGTCGCGCCGGTGAACTGGCGGCTCTCCGCCGAGGCGGCCACGGCGGTCGTGGCGGATCTCGCGCCGAAGGCGGTCTTCGCGACGAACACGTTCGCCCAGGTGGCGCGGGCCGCCACGGACGTCCCGGTGGTGGACCTGGACGACGGCGATCCCCGGTGGCTGGGGCTCGGCGCGTCCGGGGCGGACGGGATCGACCCGCACGCGGTCCAGGGCTCCGACCTGATCACCATCATGTCGACCAGCGGCTCGACGGGACGGCCCAAGGGCGTGGCGATCTCCCAGGCCGCGATGGTGGCCCGCGCGCTGGTGCTCCACGCCGAACTGGGCGTCGAGCCGTCCGACGCCTTCATCGGCTGGGCGCCGCTCTTCCACATCTCCTCGGCCGACTACCTGTACGCCACGCTCATCCTGGGCGGCACTTTCGTGCTCCTCGAACGCTTCGACGCCGAAACCATCGCGACTGAGCTGGTCACCCGCGAGGTGGGCTGGCTGTTCCTGATCCCCGGCGTGATCGACGATGTCCTCGGCGCGCTGGGCACCCGGCGCCCGCGCTCGCTCAGGTGCGCGGGCGCGATGGCGGACCTGGTCCCCGCCGAACAGCTCCGCGAAGCGGAACGCCGCCTGGGGGCGCCCTTCCTGAACACGTTCGGGAGCACGGAAGCGGGTCTCGTCCCCGGCGCGTCGAGGCTCACCTGGGCCGGCGACCAGCCGCTTCTCGACAAACGCCCCACGCTGTTCTGCCAGCACCGGGTCGTGGACGCCGACGGCGGCGACGTCGACCCGGGCTCGACCGGTGAGCTCTGGCTGCGCGGACCAACGCTGTTCAGCGGCTACTGGTCGGCGGGTAGCGTGTCGAGGGCGGAGTTCACGGACGGCTGGTTCCGGACCGGGGACCTCGTCCGCGCCGGGGCCGACGGCGCACTCGCCTTCGTGGAACGGCGCGGGCGCATGTTCAAGTGCGGCGGCGAGAACGTGTACCCCGCCACCATCGAGCGGGCCCTGCTGAGCCATGCCGCGATCGCCGAGGCCACGGTCATCCCGGCGGCCCACCCGCGGTTCGGGCAGGTGCCGGCGGCCTATGTGGCGCTGGCCCACCAGGCCGACGCGCGCGCGGTGCTGGAGTCCGCGACGGCCACTCTCGCCCGCTTCGAACGCCCTCAGGCGGTGCACGTCCTGGCGGCGGAGGAGTTCCCGAGAGGCGTGACCGGCAAGGTCGAGCGCCTTCTGCTCGCCGCGGCGCACCAGGCCTGCGGGCCCGGCTGCTTCATCCCAAGCCGTTGACTATCTTCTAAAAGATAGCTTAGATAGCCGTCACCAACCTCACAAGTCAGGAGAGCCGCATCGTGATATCCACGCCGTCGTCGACCTTCGTCCGCGTCGAGGTGGCGGATCGTGTCGCGTGGCTGACGCTCGACCGGCCGCGGGCGAAGAACGCCCTCAACCGCGAGATGTACGCGGCGGTGCGCGATGTGGCTCGTGCCGTACGCACCGACACCTCGATCGACGCCCTCGTCGTCCAGGGCTCGGCCGGGGCCTTCGCCGTCGGCGGCGACCTCAAGGAGATGCTGGCGCTGCTCTCGGCCGCGGACCCCGCGGCGATCCTGTCCTACGAGGACGATCTGCCGTTCGAGGCGCTGCGGCAGGTTCCGAAGCCGACCGTCGCGGTCATCGACGGCCTGTGCATGGGCGGCGGTCTCACCCTGGCCATGATGTGCGACCTGCGCCTGGCCACGGCGACGTCCACCTTCGCCATCCCGGAGGCCCGGGTGGGGATCGTGGACGGGCACCTGCCGCGCCTGCTCCGGGGGCGGGTTCCGGACGCCGTGCTGCGCCGCTGGATGTACACGGGTTCGCCGTTCACGGCCGAGGAGGCCCTGCGCGCCGGGCTGCTGTCCGAGGTCGCCGGGGACGCCGGCGACCTGGACGCCCGCGTCCGCACCCTGCTCGACCAGCTCAAACAATCCTCGCAGGCGGCCATCGCGAAGCTGAAGTCGATCTTCAACGAGGCGATGCCGCTGCCGTCCATGAGCGATGCCTACGACTCGCTCCTGAGCGAGGAAGCACGACTTCATCTCCAAAGGTTCGGGGCGAGAGTGAAGCCGGATGTCCCACAAGTTCCACAAGGTGATGAAGGGAACGACCAGTGATTCACAAGAACACTCCGGCCGCCGCCGCCCTGGCGGCCGGCCTCGCGGCGACGCTGATTCTGGCGGGCTGCGGGGGCGCATCCGAATCCTCGGCCGAGGGTGACTACCCCATCGGGATGTCCATGGACCTGTCCGGCGCGATCTCCTTCAACGGCAAACCGGCGGCGGCCGGATTCCAGGCCTACGTCGCCGACCTCAACGGCCGGGGCGGGGTGAACGGCAAGAAGATCGACCTCAAGGTCCTCGACGACGGCTCCGACGTCGCCAAGGGCCGGGCCAACGTCCAGCAGTTCGCGTCGGAGAAGCGGCTGGCCACGTTCGGCTTCATCCTGTCCAACCTCAGTCTGGCCACGCTGCCCGTGGCCACCCAGAACAAGATGCCGATCGTGGGTCTCGGCGGTCCTGCCAGCCTCTTCGACCCGGTCCAGTCCTACTACTTCTCCTACGAGCTCCGGGCGGAACGCCTGGAGTCGGCCATCCTGAACTACCTCGCCACGCGCGCGCAGGAGGACGGGATCGAGAAGCCGCGCATCGCCGTCTTCTCCGTCGACACCCCCTCCAACCGCGACATGGTGAAACTCGCGACCCAGGACATCGCCAGTCGTGGCTGGACAGAGGCGACCGTCCAGTACATGCCCGTGGCGCCGACCGACGTGACCGCGCAGGCGTCCGAGATCAAGGCGAGCAACCCCGACTACGTCCTGATGAGCCACAACGACGCCGGATCGCTGGTCGCGGTGCGCGGTCTGCGCGCGCAGGGTGTGGACGTGCTCGTGGTGAACCAGTGGGCGGGCTCGTCCGACGCCACCCTGAAGCAGCTCGGCGACAAGTACGCGGCGTTCCGCACCTACGCGAGCCCGACCGAGACGGGCAACGCCGCCGTCGACGCGATGAAGGCGGCGGCGACCAAGGCGGGCGAGGCGAACAACATGACCAACCCGTACTTCACGCAGGGCTGGGTGGCCGGCTCCCTGCTGGAGAAGACGCTCCAGGCCTGCGGCGCGCAGTGTTCGACCGGGGAGAGCTTCCGGAACGCCCTGGAGAAGCTCGGCGACATCGACACGAGCGGCCTTTCCGGGCCGCTGCAGGTGAGCGCCGGCAGCCACGAACTGGTGAAGACCGTGCGTTTCTTCACCTGGGACCAGAGCGCCGACCAGGCCAAGCCGCTGACGGACTGGGTCAAGGCCGTCTCATGATCGTTTTTCTCTCGCGGCGGAGGGTCCGCCGATGCTGACCCTCCTGCTCGGCACGCTGACGCTGTCCGCCATCTACGCTCTGGTGGGATTCGCCTGGGTGCTGCTCCGGCGGACGAACGGCATCCTGAACCTGGCCACCGGCGCCCAGCTGGCGATCGGGGCGTTCATCTTCAACCAGTTCGCGACCAGCTGGCAGCTGCCGTGGCCGGTGGTGGTGCTCGGCACCCTGGCCACCGTGGCCGCGCTCGGCGGCGTGACGCACTGGGTGGTGTTCAAGAAGCTGTCGGGGCAGCCCGAGTTCGCGCTGGTGGTGGCCACGCTCGGCCTGGCGAGCGCGCTCAAGGGGGTCAGCTCCCTCATCTGGGGCACCGAGGCGCGCGTCATGCGGGAACCGGTGCCGAGCCAGGTGGTCACCTTCGGCGACCAGGCGACGACCACCCTCTACGGCCTGTGCGGGCTCGGGGCCGCCGTCCTGGTGTTCGCCGCGGCGCACACCTTCTTCAAGTTCTCGACCGTCGGGATCCGCATGCGGGCGGCGGCGGAGAACCCGGTGCTGTCCGCGCAGGGCGGCATCGCCGTCGACTGGGTCTACGTCCTGGGCTGGGCGATGGCGCTCACCGTGGCGGCCATCGCGGGGATCATGTACGCGTACCAGACCGCGCTGAGCTTCCACGGCGTGGAGGCGCTCGGCATGCGCGGTCTCGCGCCGGCCCTGATCGGCGGCCTCACCAGCGTCCGGGGCGTGATTCCCGGCGCCCTGATCGTGGGCCTGGCCGAGACGTTCGGCACCAAGGTCTTCGGCGGCTCGTTCCAGGACGTGGCCGCCTGGATCGTCATCCTCGTGGTGCTGCTGATCCGGCCCCAGGGACTGTTCGGAGACAAGCAGGTGCAGCGGGTATGACGACGGTACGGACCCTCTTCGACGCAGCCGCGACCACGAGCGAAGGTGGCCGGGGCCCGGCGCTGCGGCGCGTCGCGATCCTGGCCCTGGTCTGCGTCCTGCCGCTCGCGCTGCGGGACTACCAGCTCTCCCTGGTGACCACCGCCCTGATCGCGGCGCTGGGGGCGCTCGCCCTGACGCTGGTCACCGGGTTCGTCGGCCTGGTGACGGCGGGGAACAGCGCGCTGCTGGCGCTGGGCGCGTACGGGGCGGCCATCGGAGCCGTCCAGCTGGAGCTGCCCTTCCTGGTCGTGCTCGTCGGCTCGGTGCTGGTGGGAGCGGTGGTGGGGCTGCTCGCGGGCCTGCCGGCGCTCCGGGTGTCGGGCATCTACCTGGCCATCGCCACCCTCGCCCTGCACTTCATCCTCATCTTCGTGTTCAACGAGTACCAGACCCGCGCGGTGGGGTCGGCGGGGTTCTTCCTCCCGACGGCCTCGATCGGCGGCCTGCTCATCGACAACGCCATCAAGTGGTACGCGGTGCTCGTCGTGGTGGTGCTCGCCACCTGGCGCCTGGTCGAGAACCTCAAGAGGAGCAAGTTCGGCCGCGCGTGGATGCTGATCAGGGACACGCCGCTGGCGGCGGCGAGCCAGGGCATCTCGCTGCCGGCCTACAAGCTGGCGGCCTTCGTGGTCTCCTCCGCGATCATCTCGATGTCGGGAACGTTCCTCGCGTACTTCCAGCAGGCGGTCTACATCGAGAACTTCACGCTGGAGCTGGCCATCCAGTACATCGCGATGGTCATCATCGGCGGCATGGGCTCGAGCGGCGGAGCCATCGCCGGCGCCTGCTTCGTCGTCCTGCTGCCGCCCATGTTGTCCCGGGCCATCGCCCTGCTGCCCTCCGACGCGGTGGTGGCGGGATTCCTCCAGCAGAACCTGGGCGACTTCCAGCTGATCATCTACGGCACCCTGGTCGTGGTGTTCCTGGTCTGGCGCCCGGACGGCCTGGCCGGTCTCGGCCGGCGGGTGGCGGCCCTGCGGCTGCCGTCCCGGAAGGGGGCGCGATGAACGGCCCGCTGCTGGAGGTCCGGTCCCTCACCGTCTCGTACGGCGGTGACATCGTGGCGGTGGACGGCGTGGACCTGGTCGTACGCGAGGGCGAGGTCTGTCTCGTGCTGGGCGCCAACGGGGCGGGCAAGACGTCCCTGCTCCGCGGGATCGGCGGGTTCGCGTCGAGCGAGCCGGGACGGGTGCGCGGCGGGCGGGTGACGTTCGCCGGAGCGGACGTCACGGGCCTGTCGCCGCGCGCCATGGCCAGGCGCGGGCTGGTGCTGGTGCCGGAGGAGGCCAAAGTCTTCGCGAGCCTCACCGTGGACGAGAACCTCCGGGCCGTCCCCATGTCCGGGGGCAGGGCGGCGCGGCGGGCGCTGGTCGACGAGGTCACCGCGATGTTCCCGTTCATCGCCGAGCGGCTGAGCCTGCCCGCCGGTCAGCTCAGCGGCGGGGAGCGGCAGCTGCTGGGCATCGCGCGCTCGCTGCTGCTGAAGCCGCGGCTGCTGATGGTGGACGAGGCTTCGCTGGGCCTGTCGCCGATCGCGGTCGAGATGGTCTTCGACATGCTGCGCTCGGTGGTGGCGTCCTGGGGCACGACGCTGCTGGTGGTCGAGCAGAACGTCCGCGCCGCGCAGAGCATCTCGGACAACGCGTACGTGCTGGAGACCGGTTCGGTGGTGCTGAGCGGCCCCGCGGGCGACGTGCTCGGCAGCGAGCGGGTACGGCAGACCTACCTCGGCCTGGAGATGTGACGGCGATGTCGGCTGAAGCGAAGAACGACGCGGTGCGTACCGAGGCCCTCGACGTCTGGCTGGGCGGCACGCACGCCGTGTGCGGCGTCACCGTGGCGTTCGCGGCGGGGCAGACCTCGGGCCTGGTCGGCCCCAACGGCGCGGGCAAGAGCACGCTGCTCAACTGCGTCAGCGGGCTCGTCCCCGCGAGCTCGGGCGAGGTCTACCTGTACGGCGACCGGACGACCGGGATCAAACCCCATCAGCTCGCGCTCCGCCGGATCAGCCGGTCCTACCAGGGCGCCCAGCTGGTCCGCGAGCTCTCGGCGGTGGACAACGTGATGGTGGGCGACCATGTGGGCCTGCGTACCGGCCTGGTCTCGGCGGCGCTCGGCCTGCCCAGGGCCCGCAGGGCTGAGCGGGCCGCGCGCGAGCGGGCGCTGCACGCGCTCGAACGGGTCGGTCTGGCGCAGTACGCCTTCCGGCCGGTCAAGGAGCTTCCTTACGGCATCCAGAAGCGGGTCGATCTGGCCAGGGCGCTGGTGAGCGACCCGCGCTGCATCTTCCTGGACGAACCGGCGGCCGGGCTCTCGCGCGCGGAGAAGGAGGAGGTGGTGGAGGTCCTCGCCGGTCTCCGGGTGGAGGGCGGGCCGACGCTGGTCGTGGTGGAGCACGACATGCGTGTGATCAACCAGCTCTGCTCGGATGTCGTGGTGCTGGCCGCGGGGGCCGTACTCGCCGCAGGACCGCCGGAGACGGTGCTGAACTCGCCGGAGGTCGTCGCGGCCTACATCGGGCGCGGCTCGAAAGAACAGGTGGAAAGCGAGTGAATCCCCTTCCGCGGCTTCTGGACACCTGGCTGAGCGGCGACGCCGGTCTCCGGGTGGACGGCGCCGACGTGCAGAAAACGTCGTTGATGGGGCGGGTGAGCGCCGTCGGCGAGCAGTTGCGGTCGCTCGGGGTCGACAGTTCGTCCCGCGTGGCGACCTACATGGACAACAGCGAGGAGGCGATCGCCGTCTGGTTCGCCTCGGCGCTGCTCGGCTGCCTGGAGGTGCCGCTCAACACCAACTACCGCGGCGAGCTGCTCACCTTCCTGCTGCGCGATTCCGGAGCGCAGGTCGTCTGCTGCGACGCCCAGCACCTGGCCACCGTGCTGGCGTGCGTCGAGGGCACCGACGTCCGCCACGTCCTGGTGTCCGGCGCGGCGGAAGAGGTCCTGGGGAGAACGATGGTCCACCCGCTGGCTCCCGCGTCGGGCGCGGCGGACTACGGGAAGCTGCGTTCTGCCACGTCGTCAGGTGTGGTCCTCTACACCTCCGGCACCACCGGGCCGTCCAAGGGCGTGCATCACTCGCAGGAGTCGTGCGTGGAGCTGGCCCGCGCCGTCGCGCGGCTCAACGGCTACGGCCCCGGCGACGCCCTGCTCAACTTCTTCCCGCTCTACCACCAGAACGCCCGGTACACGGGCGTCGCCGCCGCGCTCGTCGCCGGCTGCGGCGTCCAGCTGGACCGCGCGTTCAGCAGCTCGCGCTTCTGGGAGATCTGCCGCGCGGGCGGGATCACCGCGTTCAACTACCTCGGCTCCGTGCTGGGAATGATCCTCAAGGCGTCGCAGGAGCTCAGCGCCTCGGAGGTACGCGACCACGCGGTCAGGCTCGCCTGGGGCGCGGGCGCGCAGCGCGAGGTCTGGGCCCGGTTCGAGGGCCGCTTCGGCGTGGCGATCACCGAGGTGTACGGCCTGAGCGAAGCCCCGATGGCGACGATCAACCGGTCCTCTGACCCCTCCCCCGTCGGATCCGTCGGCCGTGAGGGCGACCTCTTCGCGGTGCGGGTGATGCGCCCCGACGGCCAGGAGGCGGACCCGGGCGAGGTCGGCGAGATCTGCCTGCGTCCCAAGCGGCCGAACATCTTCATGCGGGGGTACCTGGGCAGGGAGCAGGACACCGTTAAGGCCACCCGTGACCTGTGGTTCTGGACGGGTGACTCGGGCTGGCTCAACCCGGACGGGGATCTGTTCTTCAGCGACCGCATCAAGGACGCGATCCGGCGCAAGGGGGAGAACATCTCGGCGTGGGAGGTGGAGTCCCTCCTGCTCGCGCAGCCCGGCGTCATGGACTGCACCGTCTACGCCACCCGTCCGGACGCCGCCGAGGAGGACGAGGTCATGGTCGCCCTGGTGCTGGCACCGGAAGCCGACCTGGACGAGGTGATCGCGCGCGCCGCCGAGGACCTGCCCCGGTACGCGCTCCCCCGCTACTGGCGCGTCCTGCCGGCACTCCCCCGGACGCCGACCCACAAGGTGGAGAAGGCGCGGCTGCGGGCCGAGGGCCTGACCGCCGGCGTGGTGGACCGCCTGACCAGCAACGATTCAACGACAGGTGAGTGAAGTCAGTGGATTTGGACATCGAGGGCCGGGTGGCGATCATCACCGGCGGCAGCAAGGGCATCGGCCTGGCGGCGGCCGAGGAGCTCGGCAGGGCAGGCGTCAGGCTACTCCTGACAGCCAGGGGGGAAGCCGAACTGGAGGCCGCGGTGGCACGGCTGCGGGCCGCGGGGGTTGACGCCGTGGCGCACGTCGCCGACGCCGCCCAAGCCGATGCCGTCGACGGCGTGTACGAGGCCGCGATCGCCGCGTACGGCCAGGTGGACATCGCGGTATGCGTGGCCGGCGGCGGGCACGGCCCGCTGCGCACCTTCAGCTGGGCGGAATGGATCCGGCTGTACGAGCTCAACGTGCTCAGCGCCGTGGCCCTGGCGATGAAGTGCGTGCCGTCCATGCGCGAGCGGAAATGGGGGCGCGTGCTCTTCGTGGGATCGACGGCCGCGCGAGAGGCCGATCCGCGCTGGGCGGCGTACGGGGCGGCCAAGGCCGCACTCCTCCACGCGGCGAAGTCGCTGGCCCTCGCGTACGCGAAGGACGGGGTCCTGACCAATTGTGTGCACCCTGGCCTCACCCGGACTGAGGGAATCGTGGCGGGCTACCAGGCGCAGGCGGAACGCCTCGGGTCGACGCCCGAGGAGGTCGAGCGCCGCATGCTCGAACTGCAGCCCGTCGCGGCGGGGCGGGTCGGCGAGGCCCGCGAGATCGCGGACGCCATCGCCTTCCTGTGCTCGGAGCGGGCGTCGTGGATCGCGGGCGCGTCGCTTCAGGTGGACGGGGGAACGATCCGTGTCACTCCCTGAACAGAACGGCCCGGCCGATCTCGCCGGGGAGGTGCGGACCTGGTGCCGGTCCGAGGACGCCGCCGGGTGGCGTGAACGCATGAGCGCCTCTGATCCGGCGGAGCGGGCGGAGCTGCAACGGGCGTGGTTTCTCCGGCTGGCCGAGCGGGGCTACGCGTTCCCGCACTGGCCCGCCGCCTGGGGTGGCGGCCGGTCGCGAGCCGATCAGCTGACGATCGCGCGCGAGCTCATCCGGGCCGGCGCTCCCCGGCTGGATCTGCACTTCGTCGCGCTCTACCACGCCGCGGCCACGCTCATCACCGCCGGCTCGGACGAGCAGCGGACGGAGTACTTGCCCGCGATCCGCGCCGGGCAGCGGTGGTGCCAGGCGTTCTCGGAGCCGGGCGCGGGCTCCGACCTGGCGAGCCTGCGCACCCGGGCCGAACGGCGCGGCGACCACTACGTGCTCAACGGCCACAAGACGTGGTCCAGCGGCGCCACGCAGGCGCAGATGTGCCTGCTGCTCGCCCGTACGGGAGGTCCGGGACGAGCGGGTATCTCCTACTTTCTGCTCGACCTGTCGGCTCCCGGCGTGTCCGTCCGGCCGATCCGGAACGCGAGCGGGCACGAGGAGTTCGCCGACATCTTCCTCACCGACGTCGCGATTCCGGTGACGGCCCTGGTCGGCGCGGAGAACGAGGGCTGGCGGACCGCGAACGCCACCCTCGGCGAGGAACGCGGTCTCACCATGCTGGAGCGATCCGAGGAGATGATCGCCGGTCTGCGGTACCTGACGCTGGAGGTGGCCGCGCTGCCGCCCGGCGAGCGGGCCGCCGCCCTTGAGACGCTGGGGTGTTACGCCGAGCGGGTGGAGTCGTTTCGACTCCTGGTCGCCCGCGTCCTGGACGCCTCGATCGACGGGACGGACACCGCCGCAGCCTCCATTCTCAAGCTCGTCTACAGCGAGCTGCTGCAGGACATGACCAAGGAGGGGCTGGCCATGGCGGGGCTGGCCGGGCACGAAGGCAAGCACGGCCGGTCGGGAGCGTGGCAGACCGGTCACTGGTTCGACGACTACCTGAGCTCGTGGGAGTGGACCATCGGCGGCGGCGCCAACGACGTGCTCCGCAACGTCGTCGGCGAGCGCATCCTGGGCCTGCCCAGAGGAGGCTCCCGATGACCGCCGAGCGCGCGAGCTTCCGGCAGGTCGTGCAGCGCGTGCTGGCCGACTCGTGGCCGCCGCTCGCCGAGTACGCGTCCAGCGGCGCGCTTCCCCCCAGCGCGGAGCGGCTGCGCAAGGTGTCCCACGGTCTGGGCTGGTGGGATCTGGAGGACGAGGACGACGGGTTCGCGTTCGCCTCGATCGCCATCCAGGAACTGGGCGGCGTCCTCGGCCCGGGCGAGCTGCTGGCGGGCCTGTGCGTCAACCCGGTGCTGCCGGCGGATCCCGGCGGGGTCGCGTGCTCCTGGGGCTCCGATCCGCGGCGGGACGCGCCGCCGAAGCTGGCGGATGGGCGCGTCTCGGGTGAGGTCTCCTGGTGCCTGGCCGCCGCCGACGACGTGGAGCGTGTGCTCGTCTTCGCGGAGGACGACGGCGAGCCCGTCGCGGTCCTGGTCAGGTCGCATGGAGAGGGCGCCCGGCTGGAGGAGATGAGCGGCTCCGACCCGACGCGCAGGTTCTGGCGCCTCGTCATGGACGACGCTCCGCTCGACGAAATTCTCGCCCGAGGTGATCAGTCGACCGCTCTGAGGCTCGCGGTCGAGCGGCGGATCTCCGTGGGCCTCGCGCTCGACAGCCTCGGGATCGCCAAGAGCGCGCTCGCGCTCTCCGTGGCGTACGCGAAGATCAGGGAGCAGTTCGGGGCGCCGATCGGGTCCTTCCAGGCGGTCAAACACCGCTGCGTGGACATGTTCGTCCTGGTCGAGTCGGCCGATGTCCTGGTGGAGGCGGCGGTGGCGTCCGGCGACACCCCGTCGATCGCCATGGCCAAGGCGGCCGGCTGTGACGCGGCCGCCGAGGTCACGCGGCTGGCCCTGCAGATCCACGGAGGCATCGGTTACACCTGGGAACATCCCTGCCACCTGCTCGTACGGCGAGCCAAGCTCAACCAGGCACTCGGCGGCAGCGCGCGATCGCTGCGGCGCGCCGTGGCCGGCGGCCTGCTGGCCGCGCTCGGCACCGATATTCCCGCACGGGGTGAGAGGAGATGACAACCGTGCTCGACTTCACCATGGGGGAATCCGCCGCCGAGCTGCGCGGCAGGCTGCGGCGGATGGTGGCCGAGTTCTTCCCGGCGGACTTCCTGGGGGCCTTCACCGACGACCCCGCCGACCTGGCGATGACGCAGCAATTCTCGCGCAAGCTCGCCGGCGAAGGGCTGCTGACGGTGGCCTGGCCCCGCGAGTTCGGCGGCTCGGACGGATCCGTGTGGGAGCAGACGGTCGTCCGGGAGGAGATGTGGGCGCACCACGAGCCACGGGGGCCCCAGTACATGGGGTTGAACTGGGTCGGCCCCGCGATCATGGCGTACGGGACGGCGGAGCAGAAGGCTCTGCACCTGCCTCCCATCGCCACGGGTGAGGCGATCTGGTGCCAGGGGTTCAGCGAACCGGGAAGCGGCTCCGACCTCGCCTCCCTCCAGACGCGCGCGACGCGGGTCGGCGACCATTGGGAGATCACCGGGCAGAAGATCTGGACCTCCTATGCCGGTATGGCCAGCTGGTGCGTGCTCGCCGCCAGGACGGGTGCCAAGGACAGCGGCCGACGGGGCATCTCGCTCTTCCTGATTCCGATGGACCGCGAGGGCATCACGGTCCGGCCGGTCCGCACCATGCTCGGCCCGCACCACCTCAACGAGTGTTTCTTCGACTCGGTCGTCGCGGCCGACGGCGAGATGCTCGGCGAAGTCGACGCGGGCTGGAGCGTCATGCGGACGGCTCTCGCCCACGAGCGCGTCGGCATCGCCCGGTACGCACGCTGCGAACGGCTGCTGTGGTTGCTGCGAGCCGTGCTCCGCCATGAATGGGCCGATCACGACGAAGGGGTCAGAAACGACTGGGCCAGCGCTCTGGTCCAGGTAAGGGTGGCGCGCCTGCTGGCCTATCGCGTCGTCGAACGCCAGGAAGGGAACCAAATGGTCGACCTGGAAGCCAGTCAGGCGCGGATCGCGGCCACCACCTGCGATCAACAAGTGGCCGAGGTGGTGTCCCAGCTTCTCGGACCGCGTTCCCTCCTCGGTCCCGCAGCCGGCGCACCCTCACACGGCGCGTTCGAAGACCACTGGCGATACGCCCAGGCCGCGACGGTCGCGTCCGGAACGATCGAGATCCAGCGCGAGATCGTGTCGCGCGAGCTGCTCGGCCGCCCGGCGGTGGGCTGATGCGGATAGAACTGCCGGAGGCGGCGCTCGACTTCGGACGCGTCGCCGACAGCGCGCTGCGCGGCGCGGGAGGCATAGATCTGGCGCGTGACGCGGAATCCGACCCGCGTGCCGCCGCCAAAGCGGAGGAATGCCTCGCGAGCATCGGGCTGTACGACATCGACCCGCGCGACGGCCTCGACGACGCCGTCGCCGCGGCCGAGCTGTGCCGGGTGGGCGGAAGCCACGCCGTGCCGTACCCCCTGGCCGGGGTCCTGCTCCGGACCTCCCCCGGGACACCTTTCGCGCTCGTCGACGCCCAGCATCCCGTCATCGATCACGCCCTGGCCGCCGGGACGTGGACGGCCGCGACCCTCGCGGGAGACCTGTTCGACGCCGAGCCCGTCACCGCCGTGGACTCGAAGATCGCGCCATTCGCGATGACGGCCAAGCTGCGGCCCCTGGCGGGCACGGCGACCGTGCTCGACCGGCGGCTCAGCCTGGTGCTCGGGGCCTACCACCTGCTCGGGATCGGGCAACGGGCGCTCAAGCTCGCGATCGGGCACACCAAGGTCCGCAAGCAGTTCGGTCAGCCCCTCAGCGACTTCCAGATGATCCGGCACAGCCTGGCCGACCAGTCAGTCGGGCTGGAGGGCTTGGATCTGCTGTGCCGCTTCAGCCTGTGGAGCACGTTCACCGACTCCTCCCCCTCGCTGGTCGACGCCCTGAGCGTGCGCCTGGAGGCGCAGCGGGTCGTCAAGCACACGCTGCGCGTGGCGCAGCAGCTGCACGGCGCGTCCGGCTTCGCCGACGAGTACGACATCTCGGTTCTCGTACGCCACGCCCAGCCGGGACTGCGGCTCCCCACGGACCGGGGGGCGACGCTCGCACTGCTCCGCACCGCCATCGAGGAGTTCGGCTTCGCCGGGCCCTTCTCCCTCGCGGAAGAGCAGGGCGCAGGCTGACCCCGGTCCACATCGCGTGCGGCGTCCGTACCAGGGCGGCGCTCCGATCCGGTTGATCGCGGCGGCGTCCGTACCAGGGCGGCGCTCGGTCCGGTTGATCGCGCAACGGGAGGCCCCCCCCCCGCGCGCCCGCTGCCCTGTTCGATGGAGAAAGGTCGACAACGGTGAATTCGTTCCACGCAGAACTCGCTCGGGTATGCGCCGAGCTGGAGACGCCGCTCTTCGGCGTGACGGGTGACAGCAACCTGTTCTTCGTCGACTCGTTCGTTCAGCGCGGCGGACACTATGTCGCCGCGACCCACGAGGGCGCCGCGGTGCTGATGGCGGCGGGTTACGCCAGCGTCTCGGGCCGGGTGGGCCTCGCCACGATCACGCAGGGGGCTGTCACCAACACTGTCACAGCGCTCGCCGACGCGACTCGGTCACATCTTCCATTGGTGCTATTCGCCGGAGAGACGCCGTCCTGGGACGACGACAACGTCCAGCGCGTGCCCACAGACGCGATCGTGCGCTCGTCCGGAGCCGAGTATCTGCGGCTCGAACACCTGGCCGACGCGGACGACGTCCTCTCCCTCGCGTTCCGCCGCGCCCGCCGCTCCGCGCAGCCCATCGTCGTGGGCATCCCCACCGACTACGCGCACGAGCCCTGCTCCCTATCCACCCTGTCCACGACTCCGTCCGGATCCCCGTCCCCGTTCCCGTCCGAGATCGCACGTCCGGGTCCGTCCGGGGCCGAGATCCTGCCCGCCCGGGACGCGGTGCGGTCGGCGGTGGACGTGCTCCTGCGGGCGCGCCACCCGCTCATCCTGGCGGGACGCGGGGCGATCGCCGAAGCGGACCGCGCCGCGACGCTCGCCCTCGCCCGCCGCCTGGGCGCCCGGGTGGCGACGACCCTCCGCGCGAAGGAGTTGTTCCGCGGCGACCCCGCCGACCTCGGGATCTTCGGGGGCCTCAGCGCCGGTCGGTCCGCGGCGTATTTCGACGCGGCCGACGTGATCGTGGCCATCGGGGCGAGCCTGAACTCCTACACCACCTCCCAGGGAGCCGCGACACACGGCAAGCGCATCGTCCACATCGACGCCGACGCGGCGAAGGCTCGCTCCACCCCTTTCATTCACGGCGGCGCGGCACCGACCGCGCGGGCGCTGCTGGAGGAACTGGCGGCGCACGGCATCGATTCCGACCAGCCGCTCTGGGATGTCGTCAGCCCCGCGGACTCGGCGAACTCCATCGAGTCCGGACCGGCACACCGTCCGCCGTCCGATGACCGGCGTCCCGGCACGGTCGAGTACATCGAGAGCCTCGACCTCCTGGATTCGCTGCTCCCCAAAGATCGCCTGCTCACCGTCGACGGCGGCCGGATCTTCTTCGAATCGGTGCGGCGCGTCTCGGTCGCGTCGCCGCGCGATTACGTGCACACGATGAGCATGGGATCGATCGGCCTCGGTCTCAGCCTGGCGATGGGGGCCTCCTTCGCCGACCCGGCCCGGCTCTCCGTCCTGGTCAGCGGTGACGGAGGCTTCATGCTCGGCGGCCTGTCCGAGTTCACGACGGCTGTCCGCCATCGACTCAAGCTGCTCGTCGTCGTGCTGAACGACGGCTGCTACGGGGCCGAGCACAACCACTTCGTCAAGCGCGGCCACGACCCCGCCACGACCTACTTCGACTGGCCTGACCTCGCCCCGGTCGCCAGAAGCCTCGGCGGACGCGGCGTGGAGATCCGTCAGCTCGCCGACTTCCAGCAGGTCACGGACGCGATCGCGAGCGAAACCTGGCCGCTCCTGGTCGACGTCAAACTCGACCCGAACCGGATCCCGATGGACTTCCACCGAACCCGGCCCTGAAGACTCACTGTCCCGGCGGCTCGCGCCGGACGGTCGCGCACCAGGCCGCGATCTCGGTACGCCGTGCCGCGCCCAACTTGGTGAGGATGTGCTCCACATGCGCTGACACCGTCTTCGGCGACAGCACGAGCCGCTCGGCGATCTGCCGATTGGTGAGCCCGGCCGCGACGAGTTGCGACACCTCGAATTCGCGTCCACTGAGTGGATGCCACGGATCCACGGGCCGACCGCCGCCGGACGGGACGGCGAGCCGGTCGGCCGCGTCGACGAGAGTGGTGGCCCCGACTGATTCCGCGCTACCGCGCACCTGGGCCACGAGCCGCGCCGCCTCAGCATGGCGCCGGGCTTTGGCGGCCACGGCCGCCAGGTCGAGCAGCGCCCAGGCGCCCTCCCAGAACCGGCGCCTGACCTGCCACGACTCACTCGCCGCCGCAATCGTCCGCTGCGCCGCGGCTACGTCCCCGCGGGCAAGAAGGAGGAGTCCGCGCGCGTGCTCGACGGCGGGCAGCGTGCCGGGGATGCCACGGGCCGCGAGCACCACGCCGACCCGGTCCGACCAGGCCTGCGCGGCCTCGACGTCGTCGCGCGCCAGGTGCGCCCGTACCCCCGTGAGCAGGTACGGGAACAGATAAGCGGCGTCGGTGACATTCGCCGAAACCTCGTGGCCACGCTCACAGAGCATGAGCGCCGTGTCATGATCGCCCCGGCACCGCGCGGCCTCGGCCAGCCCCCACAGCGGTGGCGACAGCCGCTGCAGCTCGGCCATCCGCTCCCCCTCGGCGAACGCCTCCCCCAGCAACTCGGCGGCGGCGTTCCAGTCACCGCGTCCCATCGCGAGGTAGCCCAGCACGTACTGCGCGGTGATCCTGGTCGTGATGCCGCCACGCCCGTCGGCGAGCGCCTGCTGCGCGGTCATCTTGGCCGTGTCCCACTGACCGGTGGCCCACTGGACATGCGCGAGATGCGACGCCATGTAGTGCCGGTGGTTCCAGAGCTCGACCTTCTCCCCGTAGCGCACGCCTTCCGCGAGCCAGTGCTCCGCGCGGTCGTACTCCACCAGCACGGACGCGCACGATCCGATCATCCGGTATCCGCGCGCCGCCTCCGCCTCCTGATCGGTGTCGCGGGCGCGGGCGATCGCGCCTTCGAGCAGCTCCCAGCCCTGTTCCATCCGGCCCACGAAGACCAGCACCGAGCCGAGCGTCGCCTCGGCGTTGAGCACGGCCTCGTCGTCGCCGATGCGCCGGCTTTCCGCGCGACCGCGCTCACCGTGGACGATGGCCTCGTCCAGGCCGTCGTCCATCAGGAAGGTGGCGGCCATGGCCGAGCGCAGCCTGGCCCGCTCGCGATCCGCGCCAGTCACCCCCTCCAGGCTGTCGAGAGCGCCGCGCAGGGTCCGTACCCGGGCGTCGAGACCGGTGCCGAGCAGGTGCGCGACCGCGACCATGCGCGGCACCAGGGCCGCCGCCGCGCGCACCTCACCCACGCCGGTGGCCAGGTCATGAGCCGTTTTGTACGCCTCGGCGGCGGCCGTGTTGTCGTCAGTGGCCGCCGCCTCGTCGCCGAGCGCGGCGAACAGGTCCGCCCGATCCACCGCCGAGAGCCCGGCGGGCAGGTTGCGCACCGCCCGGCGGAACAGTTCGCGCGCCTCACCGTGAGCCGATATGGACGCGGCCTCACGCGCGGCGATGAGCGCGTGGTGGTACGCGCGTTCGGCGAGTTGTGCCTGCTCGAAATGGGTGGAGATGAACTCGTCGCGATAGCCGCGTTCTGACGCGGTCCGTGCCACGCTCTCGTGGAGGCGGCGCCGTACGGGCAGGTCGGTGTCGGCGTACAAGGTGTCGCGGATCAGCGCGTGCCGGAAGTCGAAGGTGACGGCGTCGGTTCCCGGCATGACCAGGTATGCCTCCCGCAGCTCGCGCAGGGCGTCGGCGACCTCGGCCGGGGCGGCTTCGGTGACCGCGGTCAGCAGGTCGAAGTCGAAGGAGCGGCCGATGACGGCCGCCGCCGACGCCACCTCGCGGGTCCGCGCGGCCAGATGCCGAGCGCGGCTCAGCACCGCGTCGGCCAGCGTGTCGGGCACCGCCGCGGCCAGCACCACCGCGCCGGACTGCGGCGTCAGCGCGTCCTGGTCGATGGCGGCGAAAAACTCCTCCACGTGCAGCGGGATGCCGTTGCTCCGGTCGTGGATCGCCGCCACCACCTGGGCCGGAGCCGGTCGGCCCAGCACCGCGCCGGTCATGGTCGCGATCTGGTCCGGGTTCAGGCGCGGCAGCCGGATCTCCTCGGCGAGCCGCTGCGGCAGCAGGCGGGCTCGCAGGTCGCGCATGGGCAGCTTCGGGTACAGCTCGTCGCTGCGGTACGCGCCCGCGACCAGCATCGGCCTCGACGCGAGCCGGCCGGGCAGGTGGCCGAGCACGTCGAGGCTCAGCTCGTCGGCCCAGTGCAGGTCCTCCAGGATCAGCAGCATCGGGCCGCCCGGCTCGGCCATGACGAGCAGGTCGACCACGTTCTGCACCAGCAGGCGGCGCTGGCGATGCGCGTCGCCGTCGGCCGTGGAGATCGCGCGCAGCCGGGACGACAGGCTGCGGCCGAGGTCGCTCAGCGCGGGCTCGCGGGCCGACGTCAGATCCCCGGCCAGGTCAAGGAGCAGACCCGCGAACGACTGCGCGTCACCGGGGAAGGCCGCCGCGCGTACCACCGTGAAACCCCTCGCCCGGGCACGCCGCGCGATCGCGCCGAGCAGGCGCGTCTTGCCGATGCCCGCCTCACCGGCGACGAACAGCAACTGGCCGGCCCCGGCCGCCGCCTCGGCGAGCCGGCGATCCGCCAGCGCGACGAACTCGTCCCTGCCGACGAGAACGGGCGACTGGACCACACCATGAGCCGGCATTGCGCACCCCCTCCACGTCAGTATCCGGCAACGGCGCAATAGGTCACCTGACCGATGATTCGCACGCTATCCGCATGGAGGCTTGTACCTATGGCGAAGTTCATGGACGTGCACAGCGGATTCGTCGATGTCACGGAAGACCAGTTGCGTGAGGTGCACGAGCGCGCTCTGGCGGTCGAAGCGAGCGAGGGCGTGCGTTTCGAACGCGCGTGGCTCGACCCGGAGGCGGGCAAGGTCTTCTGCCTTTCCTCCGGTCCGTCGAAGGAAGCGGTGCTCCGGGTCCACGACAAGGCCGGACATCCCACGACGGAGATCTACGAGCTGCAGATCGAGCTAGCCGGTCGGGCAGACCAGGTACGGGGCGATGGTGCGGGTAGCTCCCGCCGGATATGAGGAAAACTGAGATGGGCCAACCGACAACCCTCCACGCGGCAATCGAGATCCGGCGCGGGACGTGGGCGATCAACGTGCTCGGGCCGCTCGAGGCGCGGTGCGGGGGCCGCGCCGTCGAGCTGCCCCCACGCCGCAGGGGCCTGCTGGCGCTGCTGGCGCTCAAGGCGGGCAGCATGGTCACGGCCGAGCAGCTGGTGCACGGACTGTGGGGTGAGGACGCGCCGCCCACGGCCATGCGCACGCTGCAGGCGCACATCGCCAAGCTGGGCGCCGCCCTGACCGAGGTCGAAGGAGGGCGGGCGATCCAGCGGCGGGATCCGGGGTACGCGCTGGCCGCGGATGCCGTACGGGTCGATCGGGACTGGTTCGAGGAACTGGCCACGAGCGGCTTGCGCCACAGCGCGGAAGGGCGATACGCCGAAGCGGCGCGGAGTTTCGCCCGCGGCCTGGCGCTGTGGCGCGGGCAGGCGTTGACGGGCTGCCCGGTGCACGGCTGGGCGGTCGCGGAGGCGAACTACCTGGAAGGACTGCGGCTCCAGGCGTACGAGGGCCTGTTCGCCGCCAGGCTGGCCGCGGGCATGCGCGACACGACGGTCAGCGAGGTCGAGCGCCTGGTCGCCGAGCATCCGCTGCGGGAGCGGCTCTGGGAGCTGCTGATCGTCGCGCTGCAGGTGAACGGCCGATCCGGGGACGCGCACCGGACGTATCGGCGGGCCCGCCGCACGCTCATCGACGAGCTCGGCATCGAGCCCGGCGAAGGGCTGCGGCACGTCGTGGCCGGCGTCCTGCGGGGAGTCGCGGATCCGCGGCCGCTGCTTCGCCTGGCGCCGGCGTCAGGCCGTCCGCACGACGGAAGCCGTCGCGCATCCTGAGGTCAGGAGCTCCACCTCCTGGCCCATCGCCCCGGAGAGGCGGCGCAGCAGGCGGTGGACCTCGCGCAGGTCCCAGTCGTAGGAGGCGATGGCGTCGGTGGCGGTGAAGAGGTCGGCGGACAGCTCATCCCGCATGCGCTCGTAGCGGGCGAGCGCCGTCTCGATCGGTTCCGATCCGCCGTGACCGGCGACGATCGATTCGGCGAGCAGCTGCGCGTCCCGCAGGGCCTGCGTGATCCCGTGCGTGCCGAGGGGGTCCTTGAAATAGCCGGCGTCGCCGACGAGCGCCCACCCGGGGCCGTGCGCCGCGCGGATGAGGCCCGGGACGCCCGGCCAGCCGCGTACCGGCCCGGCGGGGACGGCCGAGCGGAGTTCGGCGGACGCGTTCGGGGCGGCCCGGGCGAAGGCGTCGGCGAGCGCCTGCCGGTGGTCCTGCACGCGGGACACGCCGAACAGGCTGGCGGGCATGCCGGCGAACACGCAGGTGGCTCCCCCGTTGGTGGGGATGAGGCCGGCCGCCGCCCCCGGCCGGTAGAACCAGCGGTAGCCCTCGTTCGCCAGGCCGGTCACGTACGAGTACCACACCGCTCCCGCGCTCCCGCCGCGTCTGGTCACGGGCGCGCCCACCACCTCGGCGATGGTCGACCGCAGGCCGTCGGCGCCGACGACCAGCGGCGCGTACGCGTGGAACACGTTCCGCCGTTCCCGGCCGGTGATACCGCACACCCGGCCGAGCCGATCATGATGGACGCCGGTCACGTTGACGCCGAGCGCGATGTGGGCACCGGCCGCGGCGGCCTTGTCGAGGAGCAGGGCGTCCAGCACGGTCCGCCGCGGCGCGTACAGGGCCGGCACTCCCGCCGCGGCTCGAATGGGGACGGTGGCGGCGTGGGTCCCGTAGTCGAAGTGGGTGTGGGTGATCGCCGGCGTCCCGGCCGCGATGATGCTTTCGAGCAGCCCCCACTTGGCCAGCTGCAGCACGCCGGCGCGCATGAGCGCGTGCGTGGACAGGGTGTCGGTCCCGGATTCGGCGCGGTCGACGACCAGGACGCGC
Organism: Acrocarpospora sp. B8E8; assembly: GCF_039871605.1. NCBI lineage: Bacteria > Bacillati > Actinomycetota > Actinomycetes > Streptosporangiales > Streptosporangiaceae > Acrocarpospora > Acrocarpospora sp. B8E8. The sequence continues at coordinate 29,487 of NZ_JBDPLV010000014.1, forward strand.
AGTCCGGACCGGGCGAGCAGCATCGCCGTGGCGGCTCCCGCGCAGCGGGCACCGACAACCAGTACGTCGTACCGGCCGGCCGATGGAGAGTGCATGGGGAACCCCTTCCGTTCCTCGATCAGTTGGCGGCGACAGGGGAGGCGTCGCTCATGTCGAGGTCTCCTCGAGACGATGTGGCGCGGCCGGACGGCTGCACGCTGAGACATGAATAGCCGGGCCCTGTTGCCGCCGCGTTGCCGCTCAGCAGCCGGCCGCGATGACCACCCCATGTTCGTGTCGGGCCTGCGGGCCCTGCTCGACGCCGAGGCCGACATGACGGTGCTGGCCGTCGCCGACACCGGTCAACCGAACCCCGGTAACGACCTCCCGGACACGACATCACCGACCCGGACAGCCATAAGGGCCTCGACCAACGTTCAACGCTCGAGAAACTCGGGATCGGTGAAGACTGCTGCGAGGGACTCGGTCAGGTTTCCGAGGTGCTCTTGGCGACTCGGTCGGCTGTGCGCTGGAGGTGTTCGCGCATGATCTTGGTGGCGGCCTCGGTGTCGCCTGCTTCGATTGCGTCCACGAAGGCCTGGTGTTCGGTGTTGCCGCGGCGGCCCATCAGTGGAGCCAGTGTTTGAGCCTCTCGCAGGGACATCAGCAGGGGGCCGTGGAAGCTCTGCACCAGCATTTCGATGGCGATGTTGTGGGTGCAGGCGGCGACGCGGACGTGGAACTCGGCGGACAGGGTCATCGAGTACGAGTCGTCCTTCAGCGCCGCGCGCTGGCGGGCGCAGATCTCCTTCAGCGCGGCGATGTCCTCTGCGGTGGCGCGCTCCACCACGAGCGGGACGATGCCGAGTTCGAAGACCATGCGCGCCTCGGTCACCTCGGCCGCGGTGAGCGGGCTGAGCTTGAGCAGGTCGGCGAGGCCCTCGCCGAGGCGGGCGTTGGTCGGCGTGGTCACGAACGCGCCGCCGTGTGCCCCTACCCGGATGTCGACCAGGCCGCCGGCCTCCAGCACCCGCAGTGCCTCGCGGACGGTGACCCGGCTCACCCCGAAGCGGCCGCACAGCTCGCGTTCGCTGGGCAGGCGGTCGCCGGGCTTGAGCTTGCCCTGGCGCATGAGGAGGCGGATCTGGTCGACGATGACCTGGGAGACCCGCGAGAGGCTCACCGGACTGAACAGTTCGGCTCCCGACTCCACGGACCCGAATCGGGAATCCTCATCGCCGGCCATCAGGTCGTCCTCTCGCATCGAGCGCCGCTACCCGCCGCTGTCGATATTGTACGGTGCGATGGGAGTGTGGTCATACCAATAGACTATTCCCCAGTTTGGTCAAAAGGAGGGCGGGGTTGGTGACGTCAACACCAGCGGGACGGCTGCGTCGAACCGTGGCGCTCGCGTGCCGGATCCTCGCCAACGCCGGACTCGCCTCGGACATCCTCGGCCACGTGAGCGTGCGCGCCGGCGCCGACACGCTGCTCATCCGGTGTCGCGGTCCGCGCGAGGAAGGGCTGCTCTTCACCACCGAGCAGGACATCCACCTGGTCGGCCTCGACGGTGGGGACCAGCCGCTCGACGGCTGGTCGGCCCCCGCGGAGCTGCCGATCCACACCGAGGTGCTGAAGGCGCGCCCCGACGTCGACGCGGTCCTGCACGCCCATCCGCCCGGCGTCCTCCTCGCCGGGCTGGGGGACGTCCCGCTGCGCCCCGTCTTCGGGGCCTACAACATCCCGGCCGCCCGGCTCGCCCTCGACGGGGTGCCGGTCTACCCGCGCTCCGTGCTGGTCCGCCGTCCCGAACTGGGCCGCGAGGTGGTCGCGGCGATGGGCTCGGCGCCGGTGTGCGTGCTCAGAGGCCACGGCATCGTCACGGTCGGCTCGGGTGAGCACGCGGTCGAGCAGGCCGTCGTCCGGGCGCTGAATCTGGAGGTGCTCGCCGGGCTCGGCCTCGAGCTGGCCCGGCTGGGACGCCCGGTCGCCGACCTTCCGCCCGAGGACGTGGCGGAGTTGCCCGATCTGGGCAGCGCCTTCAACGACCTGCAGATCTGGCGTCACCAGCTCGCCCGGTTGCGGCTCGCGGGGCTCGGCCTGCCGGAGACAGAAGACTAGGCCGAGCCGGTCGCCCGGGCCCGGCGCAACATCGGTGTCACGGCCGCCGCGGCGGCGCCGACCGAGACGGCGGCGAGCAGCAGCCCGGCGCCCGGGCCCCACCGCTGGCACACCAGCCCGGTGATCGGGCCGCCGATCGGCGTGCTGCCCAGGGAGATGAGGCTGTGCAGCGCGATGACGCGCCCCTGCATCGCGGGCTCGACGCCGATCTGCAGGAGGGTACGGGCGAGCGTGTTGAACACGATGTTCGCGACGCCCAGGCCGACGATCACCGCCAGCGCGGCGGCCAGCCACGGGGTGACCGCGGCGACCGCGCTCACCCCCGCGAACACCCACGTCCAGCGCAGCAGGGACCAGGCCATGACGGACTGGCGGGCGGCGCTGCCCAGCGCGCCGATCACCGCGCCCACGCCGAGCGCGGAGGTGAGCCAGCCGTACACCTCGGCGCCGCCGCCGAAGGTGTCGCGGGCGAGCAGCGGGAAGACCACGCGGAAGTTCTGGCCGAGCAGGGCGACCACCGCCACCAGGACCAGGCAGGCGCACAACTCGGGACGGTGCCAGACGTACCGGAGCCCTTCCCTGGCCTGGCCCCGGGCCCTGGCCACCGGCGGGAGCCGGCGTAACGCCGTGGGGTCCATCCGGGCCAGCCCGAGCAGCACCCCGGCGAAGGACAGCGCGTTGACCGCGAAGGCGATGCCGACGTCGACGGCGGCGATGAGCAGACCGGCGATCGCCGGGCCGACGAGACGGCCGACGTTGTGCACCGTCGAGTTCAGCGACTGGGCGTTGATGTAGTCCTCCGGGCCGACCATGTCGGTCACGAACGCGTGCCGCGCCGGGGTGTCGAGCACGGTGACCAGCCCCAGGCCGAGCGCCAGGGCGTACACCATCCAGAGCCGCACGCTGCCGGTCAGCACGACCGCGGCGAGGGCGGCGGCGAGCAGGGCGCTCACCGTCTGGGTCAGCATGATGATGCGGCGCCGGTCCCACCGGTCGACGAGGACGCCGCCCCACAGCCCGAAGACGAGCGTCGGCAGGAACTGCAGCGACGTCGAGATGCCCAGGGCCACCGCCGAGTCGGAGAGCTCGAGCACCAGCCAGTCCTGGGCGACGCGCTGCATCCAGGTGCCCGCGACGCTGATCGCGTGCCCGGCGAAGTAGAGGCGGTAGTTCCGGATGGCGAGGGACCGGAACACCCGTTGCCCGGCGGCACGCGCGCGCACGGCGAGACCGGCGCTCAGTCGACGCAACGAGCAACCCTCCCAGATTGGACGAATGGTATTACATTTCTACCACACGTGAATCACCACGATCAGGAGGAAAATCATGGGAGTTGCGGTGATCGGCCTCGGGGCGATGGGGCTGCCCGTCGCGCGGCACCTGCTCGCCGCCGGCGTGCGGGTGACGGTGCGCGATCTCGACCCGGCGGCGGTCCGGGCCGCGCGGGAGCACGGCGCCCACCCCGCCGCCGGCGACGCCGAGGCCGCCAAGGACGCCGACGCCGTGGCCGTCTTCGTGCCGACCGACGCGGACGTCCTGGAGGTCTGCCTCGGTTCCTCGGGCGTGCTGGCCGGCGCCCGCGCGGGCGCCGTCGTCCTGCTGTGCTCGTCGGTACGGCCCGAGACGTGCCGGCAGGTCGCGGCGGACGCGCCGGCGGGCGTGGACGTGCTCGACGCGGCGCTCACCGGCGGGGTACGCGGCGCGGAGGCGGGCGAGATCAACCTGCTCGTCGGAGGCGACCCCGCCGCCCTGGAGCGCGTGCGCCCGCTGCTCGCCCCGTGGACCGCCGCGGTCCACCACCTTGGCCCCCTCGGCTCCGGGCAGGTCGGCAAGACCGCGAACAACCTGGTGCACTGGGCGCAGATCTGCGCGGTCACCGAGGCGCTGGAGCTGGCGCGCCGCGCCGGAGTCGACGTCCGCGTGCTGCGCCGGGCGCTGATGGACGGGCCGACCGACTCCCGGACGCTGCGGGAGCTGGAGCAGATGCGCCTGACCTGGCACGCCAAGGATCTCGCCAACACGGCCACGCTCGCCGCCGAGGTCGGCTTCGAGATTCCGGTCGCCGAGACGGCGCAGCGGATGATGACCGCCATCGGCGTGGGTGATGTCGCGCGGCTGCTGGGTAACGGGCCGCTCTACCAGTCATAACGGGCGTAACATTCACGTAACAGTATGGACCATAGGTTAGACCTTTAGCCCCAACAGGGATCTACTCATCGTCAATACGGCGTTCTGGAGGAAAAAAGTGCGTGACGAATACCTGAAAGGCGTCCTGTCGAGCGAGAAGAAGAACCGCGACGCGTCCGAGATCGCGGCGCGGGACGAGTTCAACAAGCGACACCCCCCGATCAAGGGCCTCGTCGTCCCGCACGACCTGCGGAAGATGGATCTGCCGGAACGGCCGTGGCGCAACAACCGTGGCCAGTGGTTCGACCTGGCCGACTACGAGGTGCTCAACGCGCACCTCGCGGAGCTCAAGCCGGGCAGCGCCTCGGTGCGCCACCGGCACACCACGGAGGCCTACCTCTACATCGTCAAAGGCAGCGGCTACTCGCTCCTGAACTACGATGACGACCCGGTCGAGGTGGTCGAGTGGTCGGAGGGAACCCTCTTCGCGCCGCCGCGGTGGGCCTGGCACCAGCACTTCAACCTCGACGAGAACGACACCTCACGGTACCTCGCGATCCAGGACACCGGTCTGCTGCGCACCATGCGGCTGCACAACATCGAGCGCCACTCGGTCCAGCTCACCAAGGAGCAGGGGTTCGAACTCCTGCGGGCCGCGATCGACAGCGGGACCGTCCACGGCGGGCACCAGGGTCGCGAGGCCGACTCGATCGTCGAGCCGGTCAGCGACCCGCACACCAGCTGACCACCGCTCATCTCTCGGGGGCACATGAACCACGCCATCACCGCGCCGGCGGACACCGGCCCGGTGAGCACTGCAGGAGCTGCATATGCGACACCCCTCGATCCTTCCCGCGGTCGCCGCGATGGCGACCGCGCTCGTCCTCACGGCCTGCGGTGCGTCCCCGACCGCGACCGGCACCACTGACACCAACGCGAAAGACGCGGCCGCCGCCAAGGCGCAGGCGGTCTACGACCGCATCAACGGTCTCACCGGCGAGGAGCGCCACAAGACGCTGGTCGAGCTCGCCGAGAAGGAGGGCAAGCTCTCCATCTACACCTCCAACACCGACATGGACAGTCTGGTCGAGGGGTTCGAGAACACCTACAAGATCGACGTCAGCGTGTACCGCGGCAACTCGGAGTCGGTGCTGCAGCGCGTCCTGCAGGAGCAGCAGGCGAACTACTTCGGCAACGACTTCATCGACACCAACGCCGGTGAACTCAACATCATGAACAAGGAAGGCTTCTTCTACCCGTACCAGGGTGAGCTTCGCGAGGCGGTCCGCAAGGAGGGCAAGGCCGAGGGCTGGACGGCGTCGCGGTTCAACGCCTTCGTCGTCGGCTGGAACACCACCAAGGTCAAGCCGGGCGAGGAGCCCAAGACCATCGAGGATCTGGCCGATCCGAAGTGGAAGGGCCAGGTCTCCATGGAGGTCGGGGACGTGGACTGGTTCGCCGGTCTGTACAGCTACTTCCTGCAGCAGGGCAAGTCCGAGGCCGAGGTGCGCGACCTGTTCACCCGGATCGCCGCCAATTCGAAGATCGCCAAGGGGCACACCACGCAGGGCGAGTTGTTGTCGGCCGGGCAGTTCGGGATCACGGTGTCCTCCTACAGCCACACCGTCGACAAGGCCGCCGACAAGGGCGCGCCCGTCAGCTGGCATCCGGCGGCCGGCGGCCCGGTCCAGCCGATCATCGTCCGGCCCAACGGCGTGGCGCTGATGAAGACCGCGACCAGCCCGGCGGCGGCGATGCTCTTCATCGACTGGGAGCTCACCGAGGGGCAGAAGATCCTCGCCGAGGCCTTCCGGGTGGGCTCGATCCCCGGTGCCACGGATCCGTTCGCCGATCTCGCCGTGGTCCCCGTACCGGAGCAGGAACTGCTCGCCGACCCGAAGAAGTGGGACGACCTCTACGCCCAGATCCTCAGCGCGGGACAGGAAGTGCAATGAACGCGAACCGGACACGGGTCGCCCTCGCCGGGCTCGTCCTGACGGTGGCGGCGACCGGCTGCGGTTCGTCCCCGACCGCAAGTACCGGCGCCAGCGGCGCCAGCGGACCCAGCGCAGCCGAGAAGCTGTACGCGGAAATAGGCCCGCTCTCCGGTCAAGCCCGGCGCGACAAGCTCGTCGAGCTGGCCGAGAAGGAGGGCACCCTCGACCTGTACACGTCGATGACGAGCGACGTCGCCACCGTGGTCACCGACGCGTTCGCCGACACCTACGACGTCGAGATCAACCTGTACCGGGCCGGTTCCGAGACCGTCCTGCAGCGGATCCTGCAGGAGCGCGGCGCCGGTTACCAGGGCAACGACATGGTGGAGACGAACGCGAACGAGCTCTTCGCGCTCAACAAGGAAGGGCTGCTCGGCACGTACGCGGGCGAGCGCCGGGACCTGGTGCCGGAGGCGGGCCGGTTCGACGGCTGGACCGCGACCCGCTTCAACCTGTTCGCGCCAAGCTGGAACACCACCCTGGTACCCGCCGGGCAGCAGCCCAAGACCTGGGAGGAGCTGGCCGACCCGAAGTGGGACGGCAAGCTCTCGATGGAACTCGCCGACTACGACTGGTACCTGACGCTCTACACCTACTGGCAACAGCAGGGGAAGTCCGCGGCGGACATCGACAAGATCTTCGCCGACATGGCGAACGGCGCGAAGATCGTCAAGGGGCACACGGTGCAGGGCGAGCTGCTGTCGGCCGGCCAGTTCTCCGTGGTCGCCTCCAACTACTCCTACATCGTGCAGCGCGCCAAGACCAAGGGCGCTCCGGTCGACTACCTGCCGTTCGTCGAGCCGATCGTCGCCCGCCCCAACGGCTTCGGCCTGATGAAGAGCGCCAAGCATCCGGCGGCGGCGATGCTGTTCGCGGACTGGATGCTGCAGGAGGGCCAGAAGCTGCTCGTGGACGAGGGGCTCACCCCGGCCATCGTCGAGGGCGACGACCCGCTCAAGCAGCTGAAGATCATCCCGATCGACGTCAAGACGCTCGTCGAGAAGGGCCCGGAGTGGAGCCAGCGGTACGAGAAGGTCGTCGCCGGCGGCGAGGTGCTGTCCGAATAGCCCGTGCGGGCGCCGGCCCGGCGCCCGCACCGCCATCACGCGTCCCCACGTCCGTACGTCCCAAGGAGAGAGGTATGTCGACCGCATCCCCCGTCGTGACCGCCAACCGGTCGGCGCCGCTCACCCCGCGACGCCGGTGGTGGCCGACCCCGAAACTGATCATCATCATCGCGGTCGCGGGCGCCATCGGCTACCTCGCCCTCGTGCCCCTCTACTACCTGCTCTGGGGCACCTTCTTCGACGCCTCGGGCTTCACCCTCGGCGGGTTCGCCACCGCGTACGGCGACTCCCGGATCGGCAGCCTGATCGGCAACTCGCTCTGGTTCGCGGCCGGCTCCGCGGTGCTCTCCCTCGTGGTCGGCACCAGCCTGGCCTACCTCAACGTCCGGACCGACGTGCCGTTCAAGGCGCTGTTCTTCGCCGCGTCGATCATCCCCCTGATCATTCCGGGGATCCTGTACACCATCTCGTGGATCTTCCTCGCCAGCCCCGACATCGGCCTCATCAACAAGGCCCTCGAACCGGTCTTCGGCCCCGCCGCCGTCGACGTCTTCACCATCTGGGGCATGATCTGGGTCGAGGGGCTGCACCTGTCCCCCATCGTCTTCCTGCTGATGGTCGCCGCGTTCCGCTCCATGGACCCGTCGCTGGAGGAGTCGGCGCTGATGTGCGGCGCGAGCCGCCTGCAGGTGTTCCGGAAGATCACCGTGCCGCTGACCCGCCCGGCCATCGTCGCGGCCGTGCTCGTCATGGCGGTGCGCAGCCTGGAGAGCTTCGAGGTGCCGGCGCTGCTCGGCCTGCAGAACGGCATCTACGTCTTCACCAGCCGGATCTACTTCGTACTCCGCAGCTACCCGCCGGACCTCGCCGCCGCCGGCGCCCTGGCGCTCGGCCTGCTGGTCCTGGCCGTGCTCGGCGTGGCCATCTCCAACCTGGTCGGGCGGGCCGGGAAGAGCTTCCAGACCGTGACCGGCAAGGGCTTCCGCCCGCGCCCGATGGAGCTCGGCAGGTGGCGCCCGGTGATGGGCGCGGCGATCGTCTGCTACTTCCTGCTGACCGTCGTGGCGCCGCTGGTCGTGCTCCTGTACACCTCGCTGCTCAAGTTCTACCAGGCGCCGTCGATGGCGGCGCTGCGGTCGATGTCGCTGGACAACTACGTCGAATTGCTGGGCCTGTCGCAGGCGGCCACCGCGCTGCGGAACTCGCTGTTCCTCGGGGTCGCGACCGCGACGCTGGTGATGGCCGTGATGGCGATCGCCGCCTGGATCACGGTGCGCTCCCGCATCCCCGGGCGCCAGCTGATCGACCAGTTCGCGTTCGTCCCGCTGGTCATCCCCGGCCTGGTGCTCGGTCTCGCGCTGTCCTTCGTATACCTGCGCAGCCCGATTCCGATCTACGGCACCATTTTCATCCTGCTCATCGCGTACGTCACCCGGTACATGCCGTACGGCATGCGCTACTCGGTCACCTCAATGCAACAGATCGCCACCGAACTCGAGGAGTCGGCGCAGGTCAGCGGTGCCAGCTGGTGGCAGACCTTCCGGCGGGTGCTGCTCCCGCTGCTCGCGCCCGGCCTGCTGGCCGGCTGGATCTACATCCTCGTGGTCTCGTTCCGCGAGCTGTCCAGCTCGATCCTGCTCTACAGCCCCGGCAACGAGGTCCTGTCCATCCTCATCTTCGAACAGTACGAGAACGGCCAGTTCACCGTGCTCGCCGCGCTCGGCGTGGTGATGGTCCTGACGCTGGTCGTGCTCGTCACGGTGGCATACAAGCTCGGCGCCAAGGTCGGCTTGCGGGAGAACTAGGCCCGGCGGGCCACGATCAGGAGGACACGATGCTTCGCGTCGAGAATCTCGTCAAATCGTTCGACGGCGAACGTCGCCGCCGCCGCGCGGCGGCCACCGGCGCCACCGACCGCGTCTTCGCCGTCAACGACGTCAGCTTCACCGTGCCCGAGGGCGACATGTTCACCCTGCTCGGGCCGTCCGGATGCGGCAAGACGACCACCCTGCGGTCGATCGCCGGGCTGGAACGGCCGGATTCCGGGACCATCGAGGTCGGCGGCCGGGCGCTGTTCCGATCCCTGGAGGGCCAGCGGGTGCTCAGCGTGTCCGCGAACGAGCGCGGGCTCGGCATGGTCTTCCAGTCCTACGCGATCTGGCCGCACATGTCGGTCTTCGACAACGTCGCCTTCCCCCTGCAGGTACGCCGGCGCGGGCAGCGCCCCAGCAAGCGGGAGATCGCCGAACGCGTCGGCCGGGTGCTCGCCACGATGGAGCTCGACGCGCTCGCCGGCCGGCAGGCGACGAAGCTCTCCGGCGGCCAGCAGCAGCGCCTCGCCCTGGCCCGGGCGCTGGTCATCGAGCCGCCGCTGCTGCTGCTGGACGAGCCGCTGTCCAACCTGGACGCCAAGCTGCGGGAGTCGCTGCGCTACGAGCTCAAGCGGCTGCAACGCGAGCTCGGCATCACCTCCGTCTACGTGACCCACGACCAGACCGAGGCGCTGGTGCTGAGCAGCTCGGTCGCGGTGATGCGGGACGGCAACATCATCCAGCTGGGCAAGCCACGGGAGATCTACCAGAAGCCGAACAGCAGGTTCGTCGCCGAGTTCATCGGCACCTCGAACTTCATCCCGGCCAAGGTCGAGGCCCGGGACGGCGAACGGTACACGGTGAACGCCCTGGACGGTCCGCTGGCGCTGAACTCGACCGCGGACATCGCCGTCGGCGCCGACGTCATCGTCTCCATCCGGCCGGAGGCGGTCGAGGTCGGCACCGTCCCGCGTACCGGGGAGGCCCTCAACGAGTGGAAGGGCACCGTGCTGACCCGCGCCTTCCTCGGCGAGGCCGTCGACCACGTGGTGCGCGTGGGCGAGCGCGAGATCCGGGCGCGCGGGAACCCGTCGGTGTCCATCCGGCCGGGCACCGACGTCTTCGTGCGGCTGGACCCCGACCAACTGTCGCTGGTGCCGGTTGACTGAACGCTCCGTCCTCCGCAACCGCGACTTCACCCTCTACTGGGCCGGGGTCGTCGCCTCCCAGATCGGCACCCGCGGCACCGTGGCCGCCAACTTCTACCACGTGTACCAGCTGACCGGGTCCATCGCGTACACCGGGCTGGTCGGCGCGGCGCAGGCGGTCGCGCTGCTGGTGCTCAGCCCGCTCGGCGGCGCGCTGGCCGACCGGGTCGACCGGCGCAGGCTGCTGCAGGCGGCGCAGGGGGTGGCGCTCGTGGTGGCCGCCGCGCTGGCCTGGCTGACCCTGACCGGTCGCGTCCAAGCCTGGCAGGTCGTCGCCTCCGTGGTGCTCACCACCGCCGCCGCGACGTTCGACCAGCCGGCCCGGCAGGCGCTCATCCCGGCCCTGGTCCCCCGGGCCCAGATCGGCCAGGCGATCGCGCTGCTGAATCCGTCGCGGGAACTGGCGATCCTGGTCGGGCCGCTGCTGGCCGGGATGCTGATCACCGTCGCCGGTCCCGGGCTCATGTACGCCGTCGACGCGGCCACCTACGGCCTGCTCGTCGCGGTGCTCGGCGTCATGCGGATCGCCGGCCTGACGCCGCGCGGGGAGCGGCGCTCGGTGCTGCACTCCATCGCGGAGGGCGCCCGGTACATCCGGCACCGCCCGCTCATCTACAAGCTCATGGCGCTGGACCTGTCCGCCACCGTGTTCAGCGCCTACCGGGTCCTGCTCCCGGCCCTCGCCGTCGACGTCCTGCAGGTCGGCTCCACCGGGTACGGCGTGCTGTCTGCCGCCCCCTCGGCCGGGGCCCTGCTCGCCACGTACTCCGTCTACCGGACCGTCCAGCGCAGCAGCAGGCAGGGCGCGGTGCTGCTCGTCGCCACCGCGCTCTACGGCGTGTCGGCGCTGCTGCTGGCGCACGCGCCGCTGTACTGGACGGCGGTCGTGGCGGCCGGGCTGCTCGGCGCCTGCGACGCGATGGCCACCACCATCCGGCACGCCGCCGTGCAGATCGACACGCCGGACGAGATCCGCGGCCGGGTCACCGCCTTCTACCAGATGTCCTCCCGCGGCGGCCCGGCCATCGGGGACGTCGTCGTCGGCGCGTTCGCCGGGCTGGTCGGCCCGGTCGCCGCGCTCACCGTCGGAGCCTTCGGCCCGATCCTGGTGGCCGCGGCGTTCTGGACGCGGGAACCCGTGGTGCGCTCCTACACCGGCGGCGTCGCCGAGGAGTGAGCTACTTGGGCTGGCACACCACGTCGACGAGCGCCGGGCGGCCGGTGGCCATAACGTGGTCGGCGGCCCGGCGGACCGCGGCCCGCACCGCGTCGGGGTCGGTCACCGGCCCCTCGGCCTGCCAGCCGAAGCCGCGGGCGACGGCGGCGAAGTCGGGGGCCGGGGTGTCGATCGCCATGCCGATGGCGGCCCGGTCCAGGGGGGTGCCGCGCTGGCGGGCCAGCCGCTCCTGGTGCTCCCAGTCGTTGTAGTAGGCGCGGTTGTTGAACATCACGACCAGCATCGGCAGTTCGTACCTGGCGGCCACCCACAGCGCGCCCACGTCGAACATGAGGTCGCCGTCGGGCTGCAGGTCGACCACCAGCCGCCCGGTGCCCTTGTGGGCGAGGGCGACGCCGAGCGAGATGCCGATCTGGGTGGCGGTCCCGAGCTGCCGGCCCGGGTGCCGGTAGGGGCGGTCGAAGTCCCAGGTGCGCAGGGCCCACTCGGCGGCGGTTCCCGCGGTGAGCACCCAGTCGTGCTCGCGGACCACCTCCCAGACTTCGGCGGCCAGCCGGGCGGTGGACACCGGCGAGTCCCCGGCCTGCTTGTCCGCGGCGGTCCGCCAGCCGGCCCAGGTGTCCCGGTGCAGGTCGCGCAGCTCGTCGCGCCACGCTTCCCGCCGCGCCCGCCGTGCCTGCGGCTCCTGGGCCAGGACGCGGCGGCACTCGTCCAGCAGCAGCGGCAGCGCCACCGAGGTGTCCGCGGTGACCTGCAGGTCGGTCGGGACCAGCTCGGCGTAGTCCTCGCTCCACGAGGAGATGCCCACGTCGTTGAAGCCCAGGTCGAGGATGGCGGTGCCGGCGGCGAGGCGGGAGGTGATCCGCCGGGTGGCGGACTCCAGCCGCTGGGTCGCCTTGCCCATGTCCTTCACGTCGACGAACAGCACGCAGTCGGCGCGCTCCAGCGCCGCGGAACCGGTCACGTTGAGCTCGTGCCGGTTGGGGAAGTTCAGCCGCCAGTGGGTCTCGACCGCGCCGATCCCCACCTCCTCGGCGAGGAGGGTGAGGGTGTCGAAGGATTCCGGGTGCCTGCCCGGATAGCCGAGCACCATCACCGGGCGGTCGGCGGCGCACAACCGCCGGGCCAGATCGCTCAGCGCGGCCGGCTCGGGCGCCAGGGCCGAGGGCGGCGCGGCGAGGCGAGCCAGGTCCTGGAGCGGCACGGGGTCGCTCACCTGGTCCTCCTGCAGCCCGGCGTCGAGCGCGACGTAGACCGGACCGGCCGGTTGCTCGCGGGCGATCCGGTGGGCGCGGGCGAGGATGGCCGGCACCGAGGCGAGCGAGCGCGGCTCGTGGTCCCACTTGGTGTAGGCGCGCACCGCCTCGCCCTGCACGTTGGCGGAGTGGATCCAGTCGATGTTGGGCCGGCGGCGGACGTGGTCGGCGGGGCCCGAGCCGCCGAGGACGAGGACCGGGGTGCGGTCGATGTAGGCGTAGTAGACGCCCATGGTGCCGTGCAGCAGCCCGACGAGGTCGTGCAGGATGACCGCCATCGGCTCGCCGGTCACCTTCGCGTACCCGTGCGCCACGCCCATCGCGATCTTCTCGTGCGGGCACTCGATCATGGTGATCTCGTCGCCGCCGTAGTTGACGAGCGAGTCGTGCAGCCCGCGGAACGACGAGCCGGGGTTGAGCGCGACGTACTTGAGCCCGAGCCCGCGCAGCACGTCCACCATGACGTCCGAGCCCCAGACCGGCTCGGAGTAGGGGGCGAAGTTCACCACAGGGTCACCGTCACGGTCTTCTCGCGGGTGTACGACACGAGCTCCTCCAAGCTGTTCTCTTTGCCCAGGCCGCTGCTCTTCCAGCCGCCGAACGGGGTGCCGGTCGGGCGCCTGCCGGTGCCGTTGACGTAGACGTAGCCCGCCTCCAGCGCGGCCGCGGTGCGGTGCGCGGCCGACACGTCCCTGGTCCAGACGTTGGCGGTCAGGCCGAGCGGCGTGTCGTTCGCGCGGCGGACCACGTCGTCGACGTCCCGCCAGGTGAGCAGCGACATGACCGGTCCGAAGATCTCCTCCCGGACCACGGTCATGGTGTCGTCCAGGCCGGTGAGCAGGGTCGGTTCGACGAAGAAGCCGCGCGGGCGACCGGCCGGGCGACCGCCGCCGTACGCGACGGTCGCGCCCTCCCGGCGGGCGATGTCGAGATACCCCATCACCCGGTCGTGGTGGGCGCGGAAGGCGAGCGGCCCGACCTGGGTGTCCTCCCCCATCGGGTCGCCGACGCGCAGCCGCGCCAGCCGTTCGACGAGCGCGTCCTGGAACCGCCCGGCGATGTCGGCGTGCACGTAGAGGCGGGAGGTGGAGCCGCACGACTGCCCGGTGCACCGGGCGATGTTCATCCCGGCGATCGCGGCCGCGGCGGCCCGGTCGACGTCCACGTCGGGGAAGACGATGATCGGGTTCTTGCCGCCGAGTTCGAGCGTGACGTGCTTGATCCCCTCCGCCGCGCCGTGGAGCACCGCGCGGCCGGAGGGGACGGAGCCGGTGAAGGCGATCCGGTGCACGCCGGGGTGGGCGACCAGCGCCGCGCCGGCCGCCGCGCCCGTGCCGGTGATCACGTTGAGCACGCCGGGGGGAAGCACGTCGGCGGCGATCCTGGCGAGTTCGAGCGCGGACAGCGACGACTGCTCGCCCGGCTTGAGCACGACCGTGTTGCCGGTGGCGAGCGGTGCGGCGACCTTGCCCGCGGCGAACTTGAACGGATGGTTGAACGGCACGATCCTGGCCACTACGCCGTACGGCTCGCGCACCGTGTAGGACAGCGTGCCGGGCGCGGGCGGAGCCGTACTGCCCCGGGCTTCGGGCGCCAGCCCGGCGTAGTAGCCGATCTCGGCGACCGCGCCGGTCACGTCGGCGCGCGCGCCGGACAGCGGCAGACCGGCGTCGCGGACGTCGAGGTGGGCCAGCCACTCCGCCTCGGCGTCGATGCGCCGGGCCAGCTCCCGCAGCAGGGCGCCGCGGCGCGCCCAGCCGAGGTCCCGCCAGCCGGGGGCGGCCGCGTGGGCGGCGTCCACGGCTGCCTCGACGTCCGCCGCGCCGGCGGCGGGCAGGGTCGCGATGAGCTCTTCGCTGGTCGGGTCCACGGCCTCGATCCGGCCACCGGAGGCGGCGTCCACCCAGGCGCCGCCGACGAGCATCAGGCGGTGCGGCACATCGTTCATCACGGAGCCTCCCAATGCGGGACCTTCCGACGCCGGGCCAGGCTCGGCCGGGCTCATCGGGGGGCCACCCGGGCGTGGACCACTGCGGTCGCGCCATCACGTACCGCCGCGAGCGCGTTGCGCAGCGCCGGGCCCAGCTGGTCGGGATCCTCGACCGGGCCTGCCGCCCAGCAGCCGTACGAGCGGGCCAGCGCGGCGATGTCGACGGCAGGGTCCGCGATGCGCATGCCGATCCAGCTGTTCTCAGCCGGGCGGCCACGCTCGTTCGCCACCTCCGCCTGATGCGGCTCGTCGTTGTAGAAGGAGCTGTTGTCGTTGACCACGATCAGCGCCGGTATCCGGTAGTGGGTGGCGGTCCACAGCGCACCGGCGGCCATCAGCAGGTCGCCGTCGCCGATGATGCCGACGGCGAGCTGGCCACGGTCGCGGGCGGCGAGCGCTCCGCCGATCAGCGCCCCCGGCCCGTAACCGACGCCGCCGCCCCCTGAGTGGCCGAGGTAGGAACCGGCGCCCGGCAGCTGCCAGAGCCCTTCCGGCCAGGTCCGGGTGTTGCGCAGGCACAGCAGATGGTCAACGTCGCGGACCGCCTGCCAGACCTCGCCGACGAGCCGGGCCGGAGAGATGCGCCGGTCCGCCCAGCGGGCCTCGACGGCCTCGCGTTGCCGCCGTCGAAGCCGGGCCGCGCGCTCGCGCACGACCTCGCGGCGGGCGGCGGTGGCCGGTTTCACCCGGTCGGCGAGCGCGTCGAGCAACATCCGCAGGCCGAGCAGCGGATCGCTGAGCAGCGCGATGTCGCGTGGGTACGGCGCGGCCCCGGCGTTGCTCCAGGAACGCAGGCCGAGGTCACCGTGGGACAGGTCGATGACCACCCGGGCGTCCGCCGGGTGTTCGGGGCCGCCGTGGCGCGGGCCGCGCGGGCGCGGGTTCAGAATCGCGGCCAGATCGACGACGTCGACGGCGAGGACGACGTCGGCCTCGCCGATGGCGCCCCGATCACCCGTGCAGTTCTGCGGGTGGGCTGTTGGGAGCGCGGTCATGTTGCGGTCGTCGTGGTAGGCCGCGCCGAGCAGCTCCACGAGCGCGGCCAGTAGCGGGGCCGACGCCGGGTCGAGCGCGACGCGCCCAGCGATCACGACCGGGCGCTCGGCGGCGGCGAGGGCGTTCACCGCCTCCTCCAGGATGGCCGGATCCGGTCCGAAGGCGGGTGCGGGGAGGAACGCGCGGGGGTCGGGAAGGGGTGGGACCGCATCGAGGCGTTCCTCCTGGCCGCCGGCGTCGAGCGAGACGTACGCCGGTCCGCGCGGCGCCGACAGCGCCCGCTGCCCGGCCCGCAGCAGGTCGGCGGCGAACGCACCGGCGGTGGCGGGTTCGGCGTCCCAGACCACGAAGTCGCGGACCAGCTGCGCCTGGGTGGTGGCGGAGTGGCTCCAGTCGATGGCGCGGCGCAGCGCCGGGTCTGCCGGGCCGCTGCCGCCGAGCAGCAGCAGCGGGCTGCGGTCACACCAGGCGTTGTAGACGGCCATCGAGGCGTGCATCAACCCGACGAGATCGTGCACGGCGGCCACGCCGAGCCGTCCGGTGGCCTTGGACCAGCCGTGGGCGAGCGAGACCGCGATCTCCTCGTGCAGGCACAGCAGCAGCTGCGGGCTCCGGTTGCCGCCGTGGTTGACCACCGAGTCGTGCAGGCCCCGGAACGATGAGCCGGGGTTCATCGGCAGGTACGGCACGTCCTGGGCATGCAGCAGGTCGACGACGAGGTCACTGCCCCACGCGGGGAGCCCCCGCGTGGGCGACAGTCCCTCCGGCCGTTCCACCTCGGGATTCACGCTGTCACCGCCGGGATAGCGGCGACATCGACGGCGGCCAGGAGGTCATCGGCGGTCAGGCGTTCGGGGTCGGCGGCCAGTTCGGGCCGCTGTGCCACGGCGGCGAGGACGGTCTTGCGCATCCGGCGGCCGTCGAAGCCCGCGCAGGCGGTGGCGAGTTTGGCGTGCAATGGCGTGTCCTCGGCCAGCGGCCGCAACCCCGGCCAGAGGGTGGCGAGTTCGGCCAGCGACGAGGCGACGATGCGGGCGAGGACGCCGGTGTCCGGCAGGTCCAGCTCCAGTACCAGGTCGGCGCGGGACAGGAACGCCTCGTCGACGGCCCCGGTGAGGTTGGTGGTGGCGAGCAGCAGCAGATGGGGGCACGCGTCGCGGAGCGAGTCGAGGCCGGCGAGGACGGCGTCGGTGGCGCGGTGCACGTCGACCGGGTTGGTCTCGAAGGAGGCGGTGCTGCGGCGTACCGCGAGGGCTTCGACCTCGTCGACGAGCACGACGGTGTGCGGTCGGCGGGCGGCTAGTTCGGGCAGGGTCTCGGTGAACAGCCGCCGGACGGCGCGCTGGCTTTCGCCGAGCATCTCGCCGGGGAAAGCATGCGGATCGACCTCCACGAACGTGGTCGCGCCGCGGGCGGCGACCGCGGTCGCCGCCGCCTGGGCCAGGCCCTGGCACAGGGTGGTCTTGCCGGTGCCGGGCGGCCCGGAGAGGACCACCAGGCCGTGCGGCGGCCCGGAGAGCGAGCGCAGCGCCCGCCCGTGGCGCAGCACGAGGACGGCCGTGCCGAGCAGGCGCTCTTTCGTCCCCGGTGGAACGATCATCGAGTCCCAGGGGCCGTCGTGGTGGTCGGCGGGCAGGGTGTGGATGCCGCTGATGCCCGGCGGCAGGCGCAGGTCGGCCACGGTCAGGGCCAGGTGGGGCGGTGCGGCGCCGGCCAGTCCACGGTGCCCGGATCGCCGGCCTGCCGGTCGCGGATGTGCGTCGGCGGCTCCTCGAAGAGCACGAGCGGGTCGCACAGCGCCCGCATCGTTTCGAGCAGGCTGTCGAACATGTGGATCCGCACCACCTTCGCGGTGCGTTCCGGGTCGTCGTTGAAGTGCTGGTGCCACAGGAAGTGGTCGACGACGATCAGGTCCCCCTTGCGCCACGGGTGCACCGTGCCGCCTTCCGGCTCGGCGCCCAGGTAGGTGTGGCCCTGACCCTCCAGGACGTACAGCCAGGCCTCGCCGGGGTGGCGGTGCATGGACTGGCCGCGCCGCGGCGCGATTTCGAACATGGCCATGGTGATGCCGGACGCCTGGTAGCCGATGGCGCGGTCGAGCAGGAAGGTGGTGCGCGTGCCGCGCGGGGTGTTGACGAGTTCCAGATCGTCCCAGCTGGTGTGCAGCCGTCCGGCGCGGCGGGTGGCCTGCTCGCGGCCGAGCCGCCGCACCCGCCGTGCGTACGGGTCGTCCCCGTCCAGGTGCGCGGTGAACTCGGGCCTCGGCGCCAGGTCCCGGTACGGGGCGTGCCCGGCGTCCTCCACGATCGACATGCCCATGGTGGCGAGCATCGGCTCGCTGGAGAAGGTGAGGTAGCGCGCGGTCGCGGAGCCGTCGTTGCCGGTGCGGTGCCAGGCCCAGGCGGGGATGTGCAGCGAGTCGCCGGGCCCCCATTCGACGCGCTGCCCGTCGATCTCCGTCCATCCCCATCCGGCGACGACGAGGACCATGGCGTCCCACGAGTGCCGGTGCACGGTGGTGACCGTGCCGGGCGGGAACTCGTGGGCGAGGGCGTCCATGGTCCGGGTGGGACGGTCGCCGTCGACCCCGACGTACACGCCGACCCGGCTGCCGCGCGGACTGTCGTGCAGGGTGACATCGGCGAGGGACACCACGTCGCGTCGGTTGTCCCGCCAGTCCTCGATGAACTTCGCCCGGCGGGTCTTCTGCACCTCGTAGTGGCTGACGCCGGTGGTGGTCCGGGCCCTCACGAGGCCGGCTCGAAGTAGTGGACGGTGTCGTAGCCGAGGTGCTTGAAGACGCGGTTCTGGGCGTTGAACAGCCGCAGCGGGGTGCCGTCGGCGGCGAACAGCTGGCAGACGTGGTTCTGCGGGACGTAGAGCGTGTCGCCGCGGGTGATCTCGTACCGCTTGGGCTCGAGCGCGACGCGGGCGTAGTACTTCTCCGCGATCTCGGCCTCGACCTCCCACTGCAGGGCGTAGCCGGAGCCGTCCAGGACGTAGTACACCTCGTCGGCCATCTTCCAGTACTTGCCGCTGTGGCCGCCGGCGGGGATGTCCAGTTCGAAGGCGTCGGTGCTGAAGATGCGGCCGTCGGTGCGGGCCGGCGAGGCCATGACGCGGACCCGGCCCAGCGGGGTGTCCTCCCACACCGTGTCGGCGGGGCTGATGACCTTCTTGCGCTCCAGCACGCCCGGCGTCCAGATCCGCGACCAGTCCTCGCGCGGGCCGAACTCCTCCGGGCGGTCGATCGGCTCGGAGCGTCCCTGCTGGATCAAGCCCATGAACATCCAGGTGCACTTGGCCTTCACGACCAGCGCGACGGCCCGCTCCTGGTAGGGGTTGAAGTGCCGGTGCACCGAGTCGGTGTGCACGTAGACGAGATCGTCCTTCGCCCAGTCGTAACGCTGGTCGTCGTGGATCTCGTAGCCGCGCCCCTCCAGGATGTAGAAGGCGGCCTCGTTCTGGTGGCCGTGGCCGTGGTTGGACGATTCCGGCGGCAGTTCCACGAAGTGGACCTGGATCGTCTGGGTGAGGAACTCCTCGTCGCCCGGGCCGATGCGCCACCAGGTGCGGCTCTTCTCGCTGTCACCGGAGTGACCCACCTTCGCGTCGTCCACGACGACGCTGTCGTCGCGGACCCGGTGCACGGCGAGTTGGCGGTTGCGGAACTCGCCGAGGCCGTAGGTCTGCGATGTCAGTCCGCGTACGAAGACACGTCCACTCTTACCCAATGCCCGCTCCATTCCTCATCGACCGGCCGCAAGCTCGATCGAACTGGACGAATGGTATAACCGTTCTACCAGACGTCGCAAGGCGCTATCGCCCGCGAGTCCCGTTAGGGTAATATGGTTAGTCCATTAGCCATATGATTCCGGAGCGCGAGAGGACTGTGATAGTGCCTACGGTCACCTTCGTTTCCATTGACGGATCCCGGCACACGGCGAACGCCCGGGTCAGGGAGTCGGTCATGGCAGCGGCCGTCCGCAACGGCGTCCCCGGCATCATCGGGGAATGCGGCGGCAACGCCTCGTGCGCCACCTGCCACGTCTACGTGGGCGAGGCCTTCATGCCGCTGGTCGGCCCGCCCGGCGACCTCGAGGACGACATGCTCGACCTCGCCGTCTCCGACCGCCGGCCGACGAGCCGGCTGTCCTGCCAGATCAGCGTGACCGAGGCGCTCGACGGCCTCGTGGTCGAGACGCCGAAGGAGCAGCCGTGACCGGCGCCGGTGTCCTGGTCGTCGGCGCCAGCCAGGCCGGCGTGCAGCTGGCGGTCTCGCTGCGCGAGCACGGCCACGACGGGCCCATCACTTTGGTCGGCGCTGAGCCGCGACCGCCATACCAGCGTCCCCCGCTGTCCAAGGCCTACCTGGGCGGCGCCGCCGACCCCGCGTCCCTCGAACTGCGTGACCAGGCGTTCTACGCGAACAAGCGGATCGACCTGCTGCCCGCGGAACGTGTCACCCATATCCGCCAGTTTCCGTCCGGCTGCGGCACCGCGCTCACCGATCAGGGGCGCGCGCTCGAATTCGACCGCGTCGCCCTGACCGTCGGGGCGCGGGCCAGACGGCTCACCGTGCCGGGCTCCGACCTCACCGGCGTCTGCTACCTGCGCGATCTCGCCGACGCCGCCCTGCTGCGCCACCACCTCACCCCGGCCCGCCACGTCGTGGTCGTCGGCGGCGGCTTCATCGGGCTCGAAGTCGCGGCGGTCGCCCGGTCCGAGGGCCGGAACGTCACCGTCGTCGAGGCGGCGCCGCGGCTGATGACCAGGGCGGTGGCCCCGGTGGTCTCGGAGTTCTACCGGCGCGCCCACGCCCGGCGCGGGGCCGAGGTGCTGCTCGGGGCGCAGGTCACCCGGATCGAGGGCGAGCATGGCCGGGTCACCGGGGTCCGCCTCGCCGACGGCACCCGGCTGCCCGCCGACCTGGTCGTCGCGGGCGTCGGCGTCGTGCCGCGCACCGAGCTCGCCGAGCAGCTGGGCCTCTTGTGCGACGGCGGGATCGTCGTCGACGAGTTCGCCAGGACCAGCGATCCGTCCATCGTCGCCGCCGGTGACTGCACGGTGCTGCCGAATCCGCTGACCGGCGAAGGGCGGGTGCGCCTGGAGTCGATGCCGAACGCGATCGCGCAGGCCCGGGTCGCCGCCGCGACGCTGGCCGGCAAGCCGCAGCCGTACGCGGACGTGCCGTGGTTCTGGTCCGACCAGTACGACCTCAAGCTGCAGATCGCCGGTGTCGCGGACGGCTACGACCAGGTCGTCGTGCGCGGCGACCCGGACGGCGAGGCGTTCTCGGCGCTGTACTACCGCGGCGGCGCGCTGCTGGCCGTCAACGCGGTCAACCGCACCGCCGACTACCTGGTGATACGCAAAGCGCTGGCCAAGGGCACCCCGCTGCCGGCGGACCTGGCCGCACGCGCCGACGTGCCGCTCAAGGACCTGCTCGTCGCGACCCCCGCTCCCTAGAGCCCGGCCGCCCTGAGCCGGGCGTCGAGGCGGGGGTACACCCGCCGCGTGTTGCCCTCCAGCACCTTCGCCCGCGCCTCGGCCGGCAGGCCGAGGGCGTCGATGTAGCGCTTCGTGTCGTCCCAGTGGTGCCCGGTCTCGGGATCGACGCCGCGCACGGCGCCGAACATCTCGGAGGCGAACAGGATGTTGTCGACGTCGATGACCCGGTGCAGCAGGTCGATCCCGGCCTGGTGGTAGACGCAGGTGTCGAAGAAGACGTTGCGCATGACATGCTCCGCCAGCGGCGGCCTGCCGAGCCGGTCGGCCAGCCCCCGGTAGCGGCCCCAGTGGTACGGCACCGCGCCGCCCCCGTGCGGGATCACGAACCGCAAGGTCGGGAACCGGCCGAACAGGTCACCCTCGAGCAGCTGCATGAACGCGGTGGTGTCCGCGTTGATGTAGTGCGCGCCGAGCGCGTGGAAGTTGGGGTTGCAGGATTCCGAGACGTGAATCATCGCCGGCACGTCCAGCTCGACCATCGCCTCGTACAGCGGGAACCAGTACTCGTCGGTCAGCGGCTTGGCGGTCCAGTGGCCGCCGGACGGATCCGGGTTGAGATTGCAGCCGACGAAACCCAGGTCTCCCACGCATCGGCGCAGCTCCGCGATCGAGTCGTCCAGCGATCCGCCCGGCGTCTGCGGCAGCTGGCAGACCCCGGCGAAGTGCCGCGGGAACAGCTCGGCCACCCGGTGCACCAGGTCGTTGCAGACCTGGGCCCAGGCGCGGGCGGTGGCCGGGTCGGCGACATGGTGCGCCATGCCCGACGCCCGCGGCGAGAAGATCATCAGGTCGCCGCCGCGCTCGCGCAGCAGCCTGAGCTGGGTGCCCTCGATGCTCTCGCGGATCGCGTCGTCGCTGATGGCGGCGAGCCGCGGGGCCGGGCGGCCCTGGTCGGCCAGGCGGGCCAGCTGGTCGTCGCGGAAGGCCCCGAGCGCGGCCGGTGCGGTGGTGTAGTGGCCGTGGCAGTCGATGATCATTCGTCCGGCTCCTGGTCGACGTAGGTGAGTCCGTGGCGCGCGAGCCGCTCCCGCATCCCGCCGACGTCGAGGCTGAGCTCTCCGGCCAGGTATCGGGCCCGGGAGGCCGCCTCCTTCACCTCGCGCGCCCGCGCGGCGGCCAGCACCGCGCCGGCCCGGCGGCGCGGCACGACGACGACCCCGTCGTCGTCGGCGACGATCACGTCACCGGGGTGGACCAGCGCGCCGGCGATGACCAGCGGGGTGTTGACGTCGCCGAGGGTCTCCTTGACGGTCCCCGTCGCGGAGACGCACTTCGACCAGACCGGGAAGCCCATCCGGGTCAGCTCCGCCACGTCCCGGCACCCGGCGTCGATCACCAGGCCGCGTACCCCGCGCACCTGGAGCGCGGTGGCGAGCAGTTCGCCGAAGTAGCCGTCCCCGCACGGCGAGGTGGGGGCCACCACCAGGAGGTCGCCGTCGCGGCACTGCTCCACCGCGACGTGGATCATCCAGTTGTCCCCGGGCGGCACGCTGACCGTCACCGCGGGGCCGCAGGCGCGCGCCCCCGGATAGATCGGCCGCAGGCGCGCGTCCAGCAGGCCGGTACGCCCCTGCGCCTCGTGGATCGTCGCGACGCCCAGCGCCGCGAATCCCGCCACCACCGACTCGTCGGAGCGGTGGATGTTACGGACGACGATGCTCATCCCACTCCCCCGGTCAGGCGTTCGGCAGCACGGACACGTGGATGGCGCCGGGATCGCCCTGTCCTGCCACCGTGCGGACCGCGCTGTCCACGTCGTGCAGGCCGAACGTGTGCGTGGTGAGCAGGTCCAGCGGGAAGCGGTCCGAGGCCAGTTGCGCCAGGGCCAGCTCGCAGGACCGGTAGCTGTGCCCGCGAGCGCTCTTGATGGTGATGGCCTTCTCGGTCACCTTCTTCACCGGGAAGTCGGGGAAGGCGGCCATCTCCCCCTGGATCAGCAGCGTCCCGGCCCGCCGCTTCAGCGCGTCGATGCCGAGCAGAACGGGGGCGACGCCCGCGCCCGAGGTGCAGTCGAGCACCACGTCGACGCCCTTCCCCCCGGTGATGTCCATGATCTGCTCCAGCGGGTCGTGCGCCTGGACGTCGATGACGTGGTCCGCGCCCAGGGTCCTGGCGAGCTCCAGCCGGGCCGCGTCCCGCGTCGTGCCGGTCACGATGACGCGCGAGGCGCCCGCCTGCTTGCACGCGACGGTCTGGGCCAGGCCCTGCTGCCCCGGCCCCTGGATGAGCACCGTCGAGTCGTAGCCCACGCCCGCGTCGAACAGCGCCCACTCGATGCCGTTCGACATCGGCGTGGCGATCCCGGCGCGCTCCGCCGAGACTCCGTCCGGCACCCGGTGCAGGACAGCGTTCCACGGCAGGTACATGTACTGGGCGAAACCACCCCAGAGGTGGTACGGATTCTCCGCCGAGGTGTAGCCGTAGCGGCGCGCGTCCGGGTTCGTCCGCCAGTCGGTCGCCTCGCAGTGGCGGTACTCGCCGAGGTGGCACCATTCACACCGGCGGCACGGCACGTAGTGTTCGACGAAGACCCGGTCGCCCTCGGCCAGGCCCTGCCGTTCCCGGAAGGTCCGGCCCGCGCGGGCGATCACGCCGACGTTCTCGTGGCCCATGATGACCGGGTCCTTGATCACCGGCTTGCCGTACATCTTGACGTCGGTGCCGCAGATGCCGGCCACCTCGACCTTGAGCAGCGCGCCGTCGTCGGGAATGTCCGGCATCGGGTACTCACGGAACTCGGTCGTGCCGGGGGCCGTGCGCACGGCTGCCACCACCTGCTCTGCCATGAACGTTCCTCATCTCAACGGTGCGGCCACTCTAGCTGAAGGTATTATGGTAATACCATAAGACGTGCTACGGTCTCCAACCATGGCGCTCGTACCGCTCACCGCCGTGACCCGCACCCAGGGCAACAACGCAGCCCTCAAGGACGGCGCCGTCACGCCCGACGGCTTCACCCTCGCCTTCCAGGAGGTGCCCGTCCTGGTCCAGGCGTTCCGCCGGATGGTGCGCACGCTGGAGTTCGACGTGTGCGAGATGGCGTTCACCACCTACCTGTGCGCGAAGGCGCACGGCAAACCCTTCACGGCCCTGCCCGTCTTCCTGGTGCGCGGGCTGCACCACGGCGCGATCCGGCGCGGCGCGGAGGTCCGCACGCCGACCGCGCTGCACGGCCGGCGGGTCGGCGTCAGCCGCGGCTACACCGTCACCACCGGCGTCTGGGCTCGCGGCATCCTCGCCGACGAGTACGGCGTCGACCTCGACCAGGTGACCTGGGTGCGCTCCGGCGACGAGCACGTGGCCGAGTACCGCCCGCCGGGCAACGTGGCGGACGTTCCGGCCGGTTCCGACCTGGAGACGATGCTGGCCGACGGCGACCTCGCCGCGGCGATCGGGGTGGAGTCGGACGCGTTCCCGACCCTCATCCCCGACGCCGAGGAGGCCGCCTTCGACGCGCTGCGCCGCCGCGGCCTCTACCCCATCAACCACCTCGTGGTGGTCAAGGACGCGCTGCTCGCAGAGCACCCCGGGCTCGCGCCCGCCCTCTTCGAGGCGTTCGCCGAAGCCAAACGGCGCTACGTCGACCGCCTCCGCCGCGACGCGATCGGAGCGCCCACCCGGATCGACCGGATGCACCGGCGGGTCATGGACATCACCGGCGCGGATCCGCTGCCGTACGGCATCGCCCCGAACCGGCCGATGATCGACGAGCTGATCCGCCATGCCGTCCGGCAACGGATCATCGAACGTCCGCCTGCCATGGCGGAGCTCTTCCCGGAAAGCACCCACCAGTTGATCGCCTGAGGAGGTAGGCCATGCGGATCGTCATCGCCG
Source organism: Acrocarpospora sp. B8E8 (assembly GCF_039871605.1). NCBI lineage: Bacteria > Bacillati > Actinomycetota > Actinomycetes > Streptosporangiales > Streptosporangiaceae > Acrocarpospora > Acrocarpospora sp. B8E8. The sequence continues at coordinate 54,561 of NZ_JBDPLV010000014.1, forward strand.
CGGACCACAACGGAGTGGCCATGAAGAAGCGGCTCGCCGCCTGGCTCGCGGATCGGGGCCATGAGGTCGACGACCGGGGAACCCACGGCGGCGACGTCGTCGACTACCCGGCCCTGTGCGCGTCCGTCGGGGAGCAGGTCGCCGGCGGCCGCGCCGAACGCGGGATCGTGATCGGCGGCACCGGTGGCGGCGAGGCGATCGCCTGCAACAAGATCCGGGGCATCCGCGCCGGGCTGTGCCACTCGGAGTTCCTCGCCGAGATCTCCAGCGCCCACAACCGCAGCAACGTCCTCGTCCTCGGCGCCAAGGTGATCGACGAGGAGGCGGCCGTGCGGATCACCGAGGTGTGGCTCACCACGCCGTTCAAGGGCGGAGTGCACCAGCGGCGGCTCGACCAGATCGCGGCGCTGGAGCGCGGCGAGCCGCTCGACTGACGGACAACTCGGCCGGACGGCGAATCGACCAGCCCTCGAATCGGTGAGCCCTCGAATCGGTCAGCCCGCATTCGCGTCAGTGAAGATCAGCCACGTTCGCGGCTGCGAAGATCAGATTTTGTTCGCGTCCAGGAACTCCAACACCCGGGCCGGTGCGCTCTGCTCCGTCTGCTCGCTCACCGGGGCGTCCCAGTACTCCGCCCGCGGCAGGCACTCCTGCAGGTAGCGGGCGGCCGACGGCGCGTGCGAGGCGTCCTCGCCGGGGACCACCAGCGCCGGAACGTCCAGCTGCATGAGATCCTCCGGCTCGGCACCCGGCGCGGTGTCCCGGTCGAACAGCACCCGGGCCATACCCGCCACCAGCGCGGTGTAGCGGCCGGTGTCCAGCCGCGTGTACGCCTCGGCGAAGCCCGGATCCCGGCGCAGCACGGTCACCCACGGGCCGAGTCGGGGATCCTGCGTGAAGGCGGCGTCGGTAGTACCGGCGAGCGCGACGACCTGCGCCAGGCCGTGCTCGGCGACGTACGCCAGGTGACGGCCGAGCCGCTCGTGCTGGGTGAGCCGGTACCGGGGGCCACCGGCCGGGGAGTAGAGCACCATGCTCGCCACCGCCTCCGGATAGGCGACCGCGAATGTGGTGACGATGGAGCAGCCGACGCAGCCGCCCATCAGATGCGCCCGCGCGAAACCGAGGTGCTCGATCAGTCCCTTGCCCTGCACCGCGTAGTCGAGCCAGCCGATGCGCTGGACCCGGCCACCGGACCGCCCGGACTCGCGCTTGTCGAAGGTGACGCAGGTGTACCTGGTGGCCAGCTGGTCGAGCAGGTTCAACCGCCGGTAGACGCCCTGCGACCGCCAGTTGTCCCGGACGGCGTTGAAGCCACCGGGCGAGAACATGAGCAGCGGCGGCCCTTCGCCGAGGGTTTCGTAGTCGGTGACGATGCCGTCGATGAGTGCGGTGGGCACGGCGAACTCCGTTCCAGTGAGGTGGACGCCCGGTCCGTCGTCAGGCGGCCAGGACGTCCGGTGAGATGGATTGCCCTGGCCGTCGTGCGGCGCGCAGGCGACCGATGAGATGGACGCCGGGCCGCCATCAGGCGCGCAGGCCGCCTTTGATCTGCTGCCCAGCGCGTACGTCCTCGGCGTAGGCGGTGATGGCGTCATAGCTGATCCGGGCGACGTTCGCGTAGGTCTCGGGTGGGTCGTCCAGCGCCGATTCCGCATAGCCGATAGCCGCGGTGGCCATTCGCATCCGCCCGTCCAGCCACGGTCCGCCGCCATGACCCCCGACCACCGGAATCGACACAGCACCCGCGACGGCGGCGCCGACTACAGGCCCGGAGTTGGTGAAGTTCAGCAGCGCCGCTCCTGCGGCCTCCAGCCGCTTGGCCTCCTCGACGAGAGCCTCGGTCATCTCCGCCGGAACCTGCGCGCCGGAGCCCGGGTTGGCCGAATACGGCAAGCCGTACCGCAGCGCCGTCTGCGGAGTGATCCCGAACTGGGCGAAGACGGGGATGCCGGCGCGGTCGACGGCCGCCACCGCGTCCAGGTGGTCGGCGGCGCCGTCCAGCTTCACCATGTCGACGCCGGCCTCCTTGACCAGCCTGATCGCGGCTCGTACCGCACTGGCCGGCCCTTCCTGCAGCGGCCCGAACGGGAAGTCGCAACTGACCAGCGCCCGGGTGACCCCCCGCCGTACCGCCTGGGCGACAACGATCATCTGGTCCATCGTCACCTCGAAGGGGTTCGGCTGCCCCCAGAGGTTGATGCCCACCGTGTCGCCGACCGAGACGATGTCCACGCCGGCCCGGTCGACGATGCGGGCCATCTGGTAGTCCCACACCACCACTCCGACGATCTTCTTCCGGGCCCGCTTCATCGCCTGCACCGCGGGGACCGTAATCTGGCTGCTCATTGTCGACCTTTCAGTACCGGCTCTAGGCCCGCAGCGCCGTGAGCACCTCGGTCACGTCGTTCTCGTCCTCGCTCACCAGCAGGACCCGGGCGTGCGGGCGCAGCGCGGCGACCGCCAGCCGGGTGTCCCGCCCGCCGGTCAGCACCAGACCGGCGGTCATGATCCCGCCCAGCGTGCAGGCGTCGCCGATCGCGGCGGCGACCGCGGCGCCGTCGTTGGCCGTGGCGACCATGACGGCCGCGTCGACGCCGACCAGTTCGTCGCTCAGCCACGACTCGGTCCCGTCGACGGACCGCAGGACGACGTCCGCGACGTCGCCGTCGGCGGCGGGCGCGGGCGCGGCCTGCGTGAAGAAGCGGGCGTTGTTCCAGCGCCCCTCGGCGGCCCGGCGGATGACGGCGGCCGCCGCCTCGTCGAGCGCCACGACGCGGGTCGCCCGGGCGGGGGCGATCGGTACGTTGATCCTGAAGCGGGCCTCGGCCGCGGTGGCGGCGCGGGCGCAGCTGTTGAGCAGGATCGGCTGGCCGGCCATCGTCACACCGAGGCCTGCGGGACGCCCGGGGTGACCGTCACGGCGTCGCGGCACGCTTCCAGGAACGACTCCTCGCGCGGCAGGACGACGGCGGCCGACCGCACCCGGTGGTGCGCCGGGTCGACCCCGGGCGGGGTCACCCCCTCATCCCGGAGCGCGATCGCCGCCTTGCGCAGCTTCTGCCGCGCCTTGATGATCCCGCTGTCGGCGGGGACCAGCCGCTCCTTGGAACGGTCGACGATCGGGCCCATGCTCTCCTGCAGCGAGGAGTCCTGGATCGCGATGCCCCTGATCCCGGAGTAGTCCTCGCCGCGCCGCTGCGCCTCGCGGTCCATCAGGTAGTCGTTGTCCTTGTTGCGCACCGGCCGGTACGTGCCCGGGATGTTCTCGCTGTGCACGCCGAAGCCGTCCATCATGGCCTGCCGCTCCGCGTCGGTCAGCGGGCGGACCGGATGGTAGTCGAAGGTGTAGACCCAGCAGTTCTCGTCGTCGATGGGGACCCAGATGTGCCCGTGCACCGGATGGTCGCCGCGCGGCGGGACCATCGTGAAGCTCGGCATGATCCACGGCGTGATGCGCCAGTAGTACGTGCCCTCCTCCGCGTTGCGCCGGGCGCCGACGAACAGGCCCCCGTCCGCCTCCGCGACCTCGAAGTACGGCTTCAGGTCCTTCATGTTGTACTGGTTGCCCCGGGCGCCCTTGAACAGCGGGTCGGTCTTCAACGCGCCGGAGTGCAGCCAGGAGACGTGGCTGGAGTCGATGCCGCCCTCGAGCGCCTGCAGCCAGTTGCACTCCTGCCAGCGCTTGGAGGTGAAGGTCTGCTCCGGCGGCACCTGGGCGAACTCGAACTCGGGCAGGCCGGGACGCTTCGCCAGGTCGCCCATGTACGTCCACAGGATGTCCCCGACCTTGACCAGCGGATATCCGGTGAGCTTGACGTTGCTGCAGAAGTTGCTGTTCTCCGGCTCGGAGGGGACCTCGACGCACTGGCCGGTCACGTCGTACTTCCAGCCGTGGTAGCTGCAGCGCAGGCCGCCCTGCTCGTTGCGGCCGAACCACAGCGACGCTCCCCGGTGGGCGCAGAACTCGTCGATCAGCCCGTACCGGCCGTCGCTGTCGCGGAAGGCGATGAGGCGCTCGGAGAGGATCTTCACACGCACGGGCGGGCAGTCGTTCTCCGGCAGTTCCTCCGCGAGCAGCGCAGGCATCCAGTATTGCCGGAACAGGGCACCCATGGACGTGCCCGGCCCCGTCTGCGTCAGTAGCTCGTTGAGCTCCTGTCTGAGCATCCGCTGTTCCTTCCCTTGGTGCGACACCGCCATCCTTAAGAGCTAATCATCATACCATTTGACAGTTTGCGCAAGACGGCGCCAACACGCGTTGACCTGTGCCTGAAGGCGAGCCGCGCAGATCGAGGCCCTGGCTTTCCCTCGACCTGCGCGACATGATGGGGAACTTCTAGGCCTCGGGCGCGACGGCCATGGCGCTGGGCTGGTCGGCCTCCCGGGTAGCGGACCTTGAGGTCGAACAGCAGCGCGCCCACTAGCTCGGCCCGCAGGGCTGGGTTCTCGCCGCCTATCCGCTCGGCGAAGTCAGGCAGATAGCCCTCGCAGATCTGCGTACGCAATTGATCGCGGATAGCCGGGCGTCCCGCGGAGCGCAGCATGACCAGGCCAGTCCTAGCATTCTCGTCATCGACCGATGACTTAAGGGGTGCTTCGAAATGCGCACATACGTGATCACTGGCGGCACGGATGGCATGGGCAAAGGCTTGGGGCTACATCTCCTGCGGCGCGGGGACAACGTGATCGCCGTGGCCAGCGGGGAAGCCAAGGGGCGTGCCTTCCTCGCCGAGGCGCACCGGCTCGGCGCCGAGGGCAGGGCCGTGTTCCTCCAGGCCGATCTGAGCACAGTCGCAGGAATGCGGCCGCCGCAGCACGCCTCGACCGTATGACGACGGACCTGTTTGGACAGATCACCGCAACTCGGTAACGCACTGTGGCGATCCGCAGTAAGCGCGAGGATCGAGCTCGGCGAGGTTGCTCGTCATGTACCCGGCGACCGCTGAAACGCCGACCCCGCAACGCCAGATCGCAGCGGATGTCCAGCTCGCTTCCGCCGGACGCCCGGAAGCTAACGGGGCCGACGGTGGCCAGCGTGAGAGTACGGACTGCGCCGCCGAAGACGTGACTGGATGAGCACACGGGTTTGTTGCCATGAGTTAACCAATGCCGCCTGGGAACACATCGCGCCTCTGCTTCCAGGCAACCCTGATCGGTGCAGCCGGTGGCTGGATCACCGTCAGGTGGTCAACGGGACCATGTAGAAGCTCCACACCGGGAGCCGTTCATCGGTGTCCCGTCTCATTTGATCTGAGGCACCGGCGAAGCGCTGAGCTGCAGTGCATCAGATGCGTTGAGCCGGTCGAAAGCTCCTCGACTCAGTGAAGGTGATGCAGACAGAAGGTGGTGCCGCCCTTGCCGGACGGCGCCGGGCTGGGCGGCATCGGTTTGGCCGAGCCGAGACATCGGGTCGCCGCTCCTTGCGAATCAGATGTAGCGAGCCCGCATCAAGTTCGCTGAGCCAGGACACTGATCAGGCTGGGTGACGAACCCCCGACGACGTTCCTGCTGCTCACCGGCCACATCTCTCACCGTAGACCGGAGCTCACCCAGCGTGGTCGGAATCCGACCGCCGACACCCTCGATTACCGACATGACTCTCCCCCGAAGAAGTGGGCCCCGCCCACAGATCACTTGCTTCCCAGCAAGATCACTTTCCACATCTAGAGGGATACCCCCGCCTGCACTTGGCGTCGGTTTTTGGGTCATGCTGGTGGTGTGTTTGTGGATCTTGTTGAGGCTGCGGGCCGGTGTGGTGTGTCGGTGGGGTCGGTTAGACGGTGGGTGGGGGGAGGGGTGGGTGGGGGAGGGGTGGTTTGCGCGTGATGCGGCTGGGCTGCCTACGACGGTGTTGGATCAGCGTGGTCGGCGTCTGGGGCGTCTTGATCGTTTGTTGGTGGTGGAGCATGAGGTGCGGGCGCGGCGGTGTAATCGGGGGGCGCGGTGGCGACCTCGATAGGTGTTGCGTCGTTCGTGGTTGCGCGCCTGTCGGATGGCGGTGAACATCCCGATGACGGCCAGCGCGAGCAGGAGAAGCTCGTCGACAAGGTCGCGGAGGAGGCCGATGGCGGTGATGAGTTCGCGAAGGATGTCGGCCATGGCGGGGTCCACCTGCGTTTGCTAGGTGGACCGGCGACAGCGATCCTGCGACTGTTCGAGGATGTCAGTATGCCAGGGGGTTGGGGTCTGCGTTGGGGGTTTCGCGCGACAGGTGTCCTGTCTCGTTGAACTCGAGATACAGGAAGGCCCTGACCTGCGGTGCCTCAGCTTGGATGAGTCGCATGGAGTCCAGGTTGACTCACTGGTCACAGCCGTCGCTTTCACTCGCGGGGCTGTCGGTCGGGCCTGGTCACAGCCTGGCCGTCTCACGTATCTGAGGCATCCGAGCGAATACCTCATGATCAACGAGACGTGCCTCAGGTCGGATGAGACCGAACAATCGGCCTGGGCTGCAGGCGCTGCGTGACAGAAACTTAACATGATCATAGTTGCCAAATTGGAAACTGCCTGGCAAAGTTGGTGACATGAAGGAGCAGTCGGTAGGTGCGCGAATCGCTGCGCTGCGGGCGGTGCGCGGCGTCACCGGAGCGGAGCTGGGCCAGGCACTCGGTCTGACGAAGTCCCAGGTCTCGAAGATCGAGAATGGCACTCGGAAGCTCGATGTCAGTGAGGTCGCATTGGTCGCCGAGGTTCTCGGCGTCACACTGGCGGAGGTGCTCGGCGTGAGTCGTAAGGGCACCCTGGCGCTGGCCGCACGCGTGATGAGCGAGCCGGGTCAGGACGAGACCCGCCCGGCCCGGCGCCGCGTCAGGCAGCTCCTGGAGTCCGAAGCGGCCCTGAGCGACGCCGTCGGGTTGCGGCCGTCATCGCCGTCGACGGCCGGCACCACCGTTATGCGACGGGCCGAAGCCGAGCTTCTATCTGAGGGGTCCCCGGTGCGTGCGGGGACACGCCTGGCGGGGATCGTTCGTGAAGAGCTCGGCCTGGGCCGCGCGCCGATCGCGGACCTGCTCGCCCTCTGCGAGCGGCATTTCGGGCTGAATGCAGTGGTTTGGCCGATAGGCAAGGCGGTCAGTGGCCTCTGCGCCCACGGCGCGGATGTCGCACTCATGCTCGTGAGTTCTTCGTACCCCCGGGGGCATCAGCGTTTCACCGGCACGCATGAGCTCGCTCACCACATCCTCGGCGACCCTCGCGAGGTCATCGTCGAAACTGACGTGTTCATGGTGAGAACACCCGCTGAGCAGCGCGCGAACGCTTTCGCCGCGGCCCTGCTCATGCCCGTCGACGGGCTTCACGAGGTGATCGCCGGGCGCCCACTCGACGAGGGTGTTATCGGCGAGCTCATGCGGGAGTTCGATGTCAGCTACCGTGCGCTGGTCTACCGGCTCGCCGACCGCTCAGTTCGCCTGCTCAGCGACGCCCAGCGCGACGCCTGGCTGGCGCAGACCCCGACAAGTGTGCTTCGCGCCGCAGGCGACCTCACCCCACACGATCTGACCACCCCCGACGAGACCCGACGCCTTCCGCCGCGCCTGTGGATGGCCGCTCAGCAAGGCTACCAAAGCGGCCGTGTGGGGCTCGGGGTGCTCAGCTCATTACTCGACGAGGACCCGGACATCCTGTTCGCGCGCCTCGCCGACGCCGGTATAAAGCCTCCCGCCGTTCAGGACGACCTGGCTGATCTATGACCGAGACTCCAGCAGCCTTCCTGTTCGACACCTGCTCGATCATCAATCTGTCGTACTACTCGCCGGTCGCCGCGCTTTTCAAGAATCGGTACGCCGGTCGCGCCGGGTGGACGCGCGCGGTCCAGACGGAACTGACCCGGCAGCGCACGCGGAAGCCTCCCCGGCGAGCCTGCAACTGGGCGATAAGCTGGCTGGGCCGCCCTATCGAGATCACTGACGAAGCCGACCAGGTCGCGATCGAGGGCATTCGCACCGCGATCGCTGTCGGCTGCGATGACGACAATCTCGACCACCTCGGGGAGGCCGCCAGCATCCACCTGCTGACGAAAGCCGGCACCGGCCGCCTCATCAGCGATGACCACGGTCCGCACCGACGGCAGCCTCCACCCTGGACAGCAGGTTCCCACCTCATCGCGAAGCTCGTCCGGGCAGCTCACGTAGCTGTTGACCACCCGCCCGACCAGGTGTGGCGGGACTTCGAGCCGGAATCGCTGGAGAACTACACCCAAACGCTACAAACATTCGCCGGGTCCGACCGACCGCGGATCCGGCGAAGGTTCTACCACTGCGGGCCGCTGTACGACCGATATACGCCGCTTGTACCTGACGTCGAGAACCTCGGTGGTGAACAGCACGGCAGGCCTGCCGTGATCTCGATCAGCAAAGGGGACACTTTCCGTGAACTCGCTCCTCAAGAAGATGGCCGCGGTCGGCGCCGCGGCGTTCACCGCCCTGGTCGTCACGGCCGGACCGGCGGCCGCCGCCAGTGCCTGGTGCCGCATCGTGGTCTCTTCCTGCTCGACAGGCGTCATCCCGCCCAGCAGCGACCATAAGATCTATGTCGAGGCTCGCGGGAACCACATCTGCGCCGGCGGCTGGAAGGTGTACGACACCGGGAACGGCGCTCTGGTCGGGTCGGGCGTGGTGCCCTACGGCCAGGTCGTCAAGGCGACGATCCCCGGGCTCTACGGCCGGTACTACCTCAAGATCAACGGGTGTCTCGGCCACACGGGGACGATCAGCAACTAAGCGTCCTTCGGCGCGGGAGAAGTGGCCCCAGGACCACCCACTGGGGCCACTACCTGCGAAAGCCGTACCACGGTCCCGGGGCGCGTCGGCGACGGCGCGTTCGCGGGCGTACAGGCGGACGAGATCGTGAAAACGGTAGCGGGTGGTGCCCGTGTCGTCCTTGCCGGCGACTTCGAGAAGGTGGGTGCCGACCAGTTCCCGCAACAGCGTGGTCGCCGACTCCGCGTCGATGCCCAGCAGCGCCGCGCCCACGCCGGCCGGGAAGTCGGGCGCCTCCAGCAGGCCGAGCCCGCGGAACAGCGCCGCCGCGGGGGCGGTCAGGGTGGCGTAGGTGACCGCGAAGCCGGTGCGCACCCGCACGTCGCCATGGCTGAGCTCGTCCAGCCGGCGGCCGTCCACGGCGAGCCGGTCCGCCAGTTCCCGCGCGCTGAGGTGCACGTCGGCGGACAGCCGCGCCGCGGTGGTACGCAGCGCCAGCGGAAGACCGGCGCACAGGGCGGCCAGCCGCTCCAGCGTCGGGGCATCGGCGTCCGGCCCGCCGTGCGCGGCGAGCAGGGCCAGTGAGTCACGGGCGTTCAGACCGGCCAGCCGGACCAGGTGGGCGCCGTCCCCGGCGGCCAGCCCGTCGAGGCGGTTCCGGCCGGTCACGAGCACGGCGCTGCCCGGCGATCCGGGCAGCAGCGGCCGGACCTGGGCGGCCTCGCGCGCGTTGTCCAGCACGATGAGCACGCGCCGCCCGGACAGGACGCTCCTGAGCAGGGCGGCCCGCTCATCGGGATCGCCGGGAACCCGGCGCACGCCCAGGGCACGAAGGAAACGATCCAGAGCGTGTCCGGGCGAGAGCGGCCGCGGGCCGTACCCCCGCAGATCGGCGAAGAGCTTCCCGTCGGGGAACCGGTGGCTGGCGGAATGGGCCCAGCGGAGCGCCAGCGCGGTCTTCCCGACACCGGCCAGGCCGGTGAGCCCGACCAGCACCGGAATCCTCAGGTCCCGCGTCAGCAGATCCAGCTCGGCGAGCTTCTCCCGCCTGCCCGCGAACGCGGCGATGTCGGCCGGAAGCTGCGACGGGCGCTCTGGCCGGCTCAACCGGACGGTCGCCGGCTGCCGGCCCAAGGCGGCGTCCGCACGAAGGATCGCCTCGTGCAGTTCCCTGAGTTCGGGTCCCGGCTCCAGGCCCAGTTCACGTACCAGAATCTGGCGCCCTTCCCGGTAGACCCCCAAGGCGTCGGCCTGGCGGCCGGACCGGTGGAGCGCGAGCATCAGCTGGGCGCGCGGCCGCTCGCGCAACGGATGGTCGGCGACCAGGGCGGTGAGCTCGGCGATGAGGCCGGTGTGGCGGCCCAGGTCCAGGTCCGCGGTGATCCGCTGCTCGACCACCCGCAACCGGGCCTCGGTCAACCGCAGCACACTCCGCCGCACGAGCGGCAGCTCCGCGAGGTCGCCGAAGGCCGGGCCACGCCACAGCGCCAGCCCTTTCCCGTACGCCTCACTCGCCCGCGCCGGCCGCCCGTCGGCCAGGGCGCGATCCCCCTCGCGGGCGAGCTCCTCGAAGCTTTCCGCGTCCATCTCGCCCGGCCGGACGACCAGCCGGAATCCCCCGGGCTCGCGGGCGATGCGATCGAGGTCGCCCAGCGCGCGGCGCACCTGGTAGAGGTACGTCCGCAGGTTCTCGGCGGCCGACACCGGGGGTGACTCCCACAGCGACTCCATGAGGCGCTGGACGGACACGCTCCGCCCGGCGTGAGCGGCCAGGGTGGAGAGCAGTATGCGCTGTTTGACCGAACGAAGCTGAACCGCCTCCCCTCCGACGGTCAACGCCAGAGGACCGAGAATTCCCAACCGCATCCATTACCGCCCTTCCCGAAAAATCACCTTGATCACGGGGATTCTCCGAGGTGAGCGAGTTGTTCGCCGGGACTGGCGGGACTAATCAATCAATTCCGGTCAACCACAGATCGGCCGGTACGGCGTCGCGGGCAGATAGGCCGCCCACTCCGCCCGGCCGAGCCCGCGCCCGACCTCGCGGCAGATCCGCGCCGCGGCCCGGTCCGGATCGAGTGACCACCGGATGATCCGGTGGTCATTCCCCCCGGAGAGGAGATCCCCGTCGGCCGTGAACGCCAGGGCGTGCACCGGCGCCCCGTGCCCGCTGAGCACCGCCATCGGCACCAGGGACGCCAGATCCCACACGATGATCGTGCGATCGGACCCGGCCGAGGCCAGCCACCGCCCGTCCCGGCTGAACGCGACCACCTCGACCGTCCCGGTGTGGCCGACCAGGCCGGCGGTCTCCTCGCCCGTCGCCGAATCCAGCAGTTTCACCGTATGGTCGGCGCCCGCGGTCGCGATGACCGCTCCCGACGGGCTGAAGGCGACGTCCAGGATCGCGCCCTGCCCGGTGCCCGTCCGGTAGCGCGGCGCGTTCGCCCCCGGATCCCAGACGGTCAGCACGCCGGAAGGGCCGGTCGCGGCGAGCAGCCGTCCGTCCGGCGCGTAGCTCACCCCGGTCGCGAAGACGGTGGGCGGTGGGAACGGGGTGGGGTCGAGCCGACCGCCGGAACCGGGCGTCCACCGGAACAGGCCGAGCGCGGCGGCCACCAGGCTCCCGCCGCGCGGATGATAGGCCAGGTCCGTGGAGGCCCCCAGCCCGTCATAACGAAGTGTGGTGATCTTCTTGCCCCGGGCCGGATCCCAGAGGACCACCTGGTGGTCGCGGGTCACAGCCGCCAGGCTCGTCCCGCCCGGGCCGAAGGCGACGGCCTCGGCGTGGTCGGTGAGATCGTCCAGCCGGCGGAGCGGGTTGCCCGCGCCGTCCCACAGCCGCACGGTGCCGTCGCTGCCCGCGGAGGCGATGACCGAGCCGTCCGGACTGGTCTCGACCGCGTTGACGGCCGCGCTGTGCCCGCCGAACGGCGGCAGCACCGGCTCCCGCACCACGATCGTCCCGCCGAACCCGGCCGAGACCAGGCGGCGGCCGTCCCGGCTGAGCGCCACCGCCAGCGTCTCGGCCCGGGTCCGATCCTGATAGGTCTCGATCAGCTCGTTCCGCCGATAGTCCCAGATGGTGATCAGGCCGTTCTCGTCGGCCAGCGCGATCCGGTCCCCCAGCGGGGCCGAGATGTTCCACGCGTACGGCGTCAGCTTCGGCAGCGCGCTCACTTCGACCGGCCGCTCCCGATCGAGGTCCCAGAACCGCACGCCCAGCCGTTCGGCGGCGGTGACCAGCAGCCGCCCTGGCCCGAAGGCCACCCGGTGGACGAAGGCGGCGGGGATGGCGAGGCGCCGCCGCCCGGTGGCCGCCGCCCAGACCACCGGCCCGTCCTGCCCTCCCGAGGTGGAGACCAGCAGGGCCCCGTCGTGACTGAAGGCCAGACCGATGACGACGGTTGGATGGCCGCGGAGCACCCGGTGGGTGCCGTCGCTCAGGTTCCACACCTCGATCCGGCCGCGGCCGGTCCCGAACGCCAGCAGCGTCCCGTCCGGGCTAATCGCCATCGCGTCCGTGACCTCGTCGGCGGCCCGCCGGAAGACCTCCCGTCCGGTGTCCGGATCCCGCGCCACCACCAGGCCCGCGGTCGGCGGCCGCCCCGGCCGCCGGCCCAGCGAGGCCAGCACCCGGCCGTCGCCGGTGTAGGCGACCCGGCGGACCAGCATGGGGTCGGCGGGGTCCACATGTTCGGTGAAGGTCCTGACCACCGCGCGTCCGGCCGGATCCCACAACGTGACCAGGCCGTCGGCCCCGCCCGTGGCCAGCAGCCCGCCGCGCGGGTCCAGGGCCGTCTCGAAGATCGAGGCGCCGCCGGTGTTCAGCTCGATCCGGCGGCGGGCGGCGGACGCGGCGCTGACCAGGCCGCCCGTGGTCTCGGCGTCCGGGCTCAGGCCGTACGCGGCGAGGGCCAGCAGGCCCGCCAGGTCGGGGTCGGTGCCCAGCAGGTCGCGGGCCCGCAACGACACCTGGTGCGAGACGGCCACGTTCCGCTGGCGCTCGGCCTCCCCGCCCTGCCGCAACGCCACGCCCCCCGCCGCCACGGCGGCCAGCAGCAGCACCGCCATCACCGCCACCGCGCGGGCGAGCAGGCGCGTCCTGCGTCGTTCCAGACCACGGCTGGCCTGCAGGAAGGCCGCCTCCAGCTGGTTCAGCTCGGCCGGGTGGTCGGCCGCCCAGGCTACGGCCACGGCCAGCTGCGCGCCCCGGTAGAGCGCGCCGGAGTCGCGGCGCAGGTCCCGCCAGCGGTACGCGGCGTCGGTGAGCCGCCGGTGGGTGAGCAGGTTGGCGCGGTCGTCGGTGAGCCAGCGGTGCAGCCGGGGCCAGGCCCGGATCAGCGCCTCGTGGGCCACCTCCACCGACTCCTCGCCGAGCACCACCAGGCGGGCGTCGGCCAGCCGGGCCAGCACGCCGGCGACGGCCTGGGGGTCGCCGACGCCGTCCAGTTCGGCGCGGGCGATCGGGCGGCGGGTGTCCTCGGTGCCGTCGCCGAGGGCGGTGAGCCGGAGGAAGATCCGGCGGGCCGGCTGCCGATGCGCGGCGTCGAGCTCGCCGTACACGCGTTCCGCGCTCTGGGCGATGGCGCCCCTGACCCCGCCGGTCGCCTGGTAGGCGGCGAGCGTCAGCCGCTCGCCGGTCCGGTTCCGCCAGGTTTCCTGTAAGGCGTGGGAGAGCAGCGGCAGCGCGCCCGGCTCGGCTTCGGTGTCGGCCAGCACGGTGGCGAGCAGGTCCGGATCCAGAGTGAGCCCGGCTCGGGCGGCGGGCAGCAGCACGATCTCCCGGATTTCGCCGGTGACGGGCGGCCCGACCACGAGCTGGGCGTCCGCCATGAGCGCCATCAGGCGGGGATCCAGGTGGCCGATGAAGTCGGCGCGCACGCCGAGCACGACCGTGGTGCGCCGCTCGGGACCGAGCGCGAGGTCGAGCAGAGCGGCCACGAAGGCGCGTCGTTCGCCGTCGTCGGCGCAGAGCGTGAACACCTCCTCGAACTGGTCCACGACCAGCAGCGCGCGGCCCTCGTCCAGGAGCGCGCCGCGCACGGCGATGTCCAGGGTGGCGGGATCGCCGGCGAGTTCCTCGCGGAGCCGGTGCACGTCCAGGCCGGACATCTTCGCCACCTGGCCGGCCAGCGCGTCCAGGGGGTGGGCGGTGGGGGTGGTGAGCATGGTCCGCCAGCGGGGGTCCCCGCTCAGCGCGCCCATCAGCCCGGCCCGCAGCAGCGACGACTTGCCGCTCCCCGAGGCGCCGAAGACGGTGATCACGGGCTGCCGGGCGGCCAGCTCGCGAAGGCGTTCGAGCAGCCGGTCGCGGCCGAAGAACCAGTCGCCATGCTCCGGCTGGAAGGTCATCAGCCCCTGGTACGGGCAGGGCGGCTCCGGCTCCCAGTCCTGGTGGTCCGGCCTTTCGGCCGCCGCCCGCCAGCGCGCCCGCCACTCCTCCTCGTCTCCGCCGAGGGCGCGGACGTAGGCGAGGGTCACCTCCAGGGAGGGCAGCCGCTCGCCGTTGGCGGCGCCGGACAGCGAGCTGGCGGAGTAGTGGGCCAGCCGCGCCAGCCGCCGGTAGCTCATCCGGCCGGTCCGCTCGCGCAACTGCCGCAGCTGCCAGGCGAAGGCCTGAACCGGGCCGTCCGCCGGATCGAGCGGACGTTCCGGTCTCCCCATGACCGCCTCCGCCGTCTGTTTGGTCCCCTTGATCATCGTATGACGCGCGAGACAACCAACCACACCTGACGTCCTATCGTCCAGGGGTTACACGACGCGCTGGATGAAGCCCGGGGCGCCGTCGATGCGCTCCCACCGGCGTTCCCCGTCGTGGAAGTGGTCGGTCGGTGCCAGGCCGACGTGGGAGGCGACCGCCATCGACGCGTGGTGGTCTGGATGGATGTGCGCCCGCAGGTGGCGTACGCCGCGCGTGGCCAGCTCCTCGACCAGCAGCCGGGCGGCCTCGCGGGCGTACCCGTGGCCTTGCCAGGGCAGCCCGACCACCCAGGCGATCTCGGCTCCCCCATCGGCGACGGTCGCCTGCACGGTGCCGATCGCCTGGTTGTCGTTTCGACGGCGGATGATCCAGTTGAGCCATTCCTGCCGCCCGTCGGGGGAACGACCGGCCGCGAGCTTGGCGTACCGGTTGCGCAGTTCGGTCAGGGTTGGCGGCGTGCCGCCGATGAAGGCGTACAGATCCTGCCCGGCCAGGACTTCCACCATGTCGTCGGCATCGCCCACCGTCAGCGGGACCAAGATCACCCGAGTGTCCATGTGGAGCGTGTAGGTCCAGCCTGGCTGCCAGGCGAACGGCGCATCAACCAGGTCCTCCAGCGCGGCGCCGGTAAGCAGATGGTCCAGGGCCCATCGGTTGGCCGAGTGGGCGATCACCAGGATTCGCGCGCCGTCCCACATCGTCACGAGGTCACGCAGAAAGTCGCGGGTCTGCTCGACAACCTGCCGATAGCTCTGCCCGCCCGGCCACGGCACGTCGATGTGCGCGGCCCGTTCAGCGGCCAGCCGCGCGACCGGCATGCCGTTCCCGTCGCCGTAATCGCACTCCCGCAACCGGGTATCGATCTGAATGGGGATGGCACTGCCCGCGAAGGCGATCTCGGCCGTCTGCACCGCCCGCCACAAATCCGAGCTGAACACCGCGGCCAAACCATCGCCGCGACGACGCTCCCCCAACTCCAGCGCCAACTCCCGGCCACGCGACGACAACTCCCCCGGCGACCATCCACTCGCGACCCCCGCCTCGTTGTCGGTCGTGATCGAATGCGTCTCATACACGATCGTCACCGCCACGCATCCGCCCCCTCTCGGTCAGTACTTCTCCGCATGGTGTGCGGCAGTCGAGCGCCCCAAGCAGCTGCCGCCCGCTGATTAAGAGTCACCAACAGGTGTCTTCCACAGCAGAGTCAAGGTCGATCGCCCGTTCCTCGATTGATATCGAACTTCCCGAGGCGACCTGGTAGGAGGTCAACCTCCGGAGCCGTGACCAGAGATATTCACCTGTCTAATTAACCGCCTGGTCATGCAGATTTCAGATGTCCGTATTGTCCGGTTCGGTCTTCGTCTTGATGATGGAATTTGTCGGAAGTAGGGAGACCGCACGGTGTCATCCGTATACTGGCTTGCGCGCTCCGGCATTGCCGTTGCGGGTAGGACGCCGCGACGTGTGCGGCACGGGCTTGCCGCAACCGCTACTTCGGTGACCTACCTGGGGTGGCGTTCCAAGCGCTTGGTAACCCAGGAGAACATGGCGAAGGTCCTGGATCTGCCCGCCTCCGACCCTCGCGTCAAGCGCGCCGCTCTGAGTTCCTGGAGCAACTACGGCCGAACCGCGGCGTCATTGATTTGCTTGCCCTACGTGGACATGCTGGACGTCGATGCGCGCACTCAGGATCTGACTGAAGGCATGACCTGGCAAGAATGCGTCCGGTTGGCGATAGCACCCGGCAAGGGGGCGATCATCACTACCGGGCATTTTGGCAGCTGGGATATAGCCGGTGCCATCGCCGCGCGCCACGTCCCGCTCTCGGCTATTGCGGACACTTTCAAGGACCCGCGGCTGAACAGCCTCCTTCAAGGGCATCGACGAGAGAAAGGCGTTGACATCATCCCGGTGTCGAGTGCCGCCCGCCGCGTGCTGCAGGAACTCGTCGCGAGCAGAGCGGTAGCGATCGTCATCGATCGACCGGTGATCAGAGAACGGGGCGTGGAGGTGACGTTCTTCGGCCACAAGACCTACGTGCCTCCCGGCTCGGCCGCGCTGGCCGTCAAGTCGGGCGCGTCAATCATGCCGGGATATTTCTGGTACGCGCCCCGCAATCGCTTCTACATTCGAGCGTTCCCGCCGATTTTCCCGCGCGCGGTGAGCAACCGCACGGAGAGAATGCAGGAGATACAGCGCCTGACGCAGTACATGTTCGCCTGTCAGGAAGAAGTGGTACAGAAGTGCCCGACGCAGTGGTTCATGTTCCGCCGGTTCTGGCCAGCCGATGCGGAAGCACCTGATGCGGATGCCACCGAGGCGATTGCCATATAGAACCACCACATTGATGCGGCGGGCGCGGTGCCGGTCTCGCCAATGGACACTGGTCAGCGCCTCTACCGGTACCAAGCCTGGCAAGGGGTGTGACCGACACCGGGATCAACCTTCGTGAGCCCGGTTCTCGGCACGGGACTCACGGCGTCGACGGATCATACGGCGCGGAGGATCCACAAACCAGCTCCAGGCGCATTGTGCGGCATAGACGGCCGGGTTGAGGCGGGCGGGCCGCTGGTCCTGCCCACCGGCTCGCGCGGTGCGGTCGATGATGGCTCGGCGCAGATCATCGGGTGTGGTCCCGGGGAAGCGCGTGTAGGCGGCACCGATGTGCTGCCAGAAATGCGCGTCGCTCGCACCGATCTCGGCCAGGCCCCACTCCTTGTTGGCCGAGAGCACGGCGGCGCGTTGAGCCGAGTTAGCCGGACTGGGGTTATACGTCTCAATCGCGTCGATCTCGTACCCCGCGGCCAGCAGTGAATCGATCCTCCGGCGGCTCAGGCTTGGAACCAGCTTCCCGAGGGGGTGCGGCACAACCACCAGCCCTCCCTGCTCCTTGATGGCGTCGATGCTCTCTTGAACCGGGCGCAGCGGCCTGGGCGCTTTCTTGACGAAGAGGCCGAGGAGGTGACCGTGACGGGTCGAGACCTCAACCCCGGTGATCATCCTCATCGTGCAGTTCTGTTCGGACAGCAGTTCTTCGACCCGCCGCGCACCCTCGACATGGTCGTGATCGGTTACCGCGATCAACGTCAGCTGCCTGAGACTCGCCGTCTGGACCAACCGCGCGGGGCTGATCCAGCCGTCACCCAAGTTGGTATGCATATGAAGGTCGGCCCGGCCAGCATCGGCAGCCGCCGGCGTCGTCTCGTCTCCCGGCGCGTTGCCTGTCTCGTCGTTCACGTAGCAATCGTAGGCTTGGCAGGGTTGGCGGCGGGTCGTGGCTCGGGGTCGACGGCCGCACTGGAGGTCCACCGTCGAGCCTTCGTTCCTGGGGCCGCTGACCTGCGGCGTCTGGCGAAGACTCGGCGTCTGAACCGCATCATCTTTCCCGACGACCTCGACTTCAGCACGCTCTTCCCCGTCGGTGAGGAGCCGGAGTGGTTCGTCGATCTGCTGAACTCGCTGGCCGAACTGGGGAGGTCGGACGTGGACCCGGACCGCAGGTCAGTTCTCTCCGCCGCGGTGTACTCCATGGCGTCGCTGGCCTTGCCGAGTGAGGCCTGGTGGCAGCGTATGGCGCAACGTCAGGGCGCGGGGCACAGTTGTGGATTTGTCGTTTTGAGATAGGAATGCCTGGCTGGAACGCTCCTTGTCGGCTGGTACGGGGGTTGCCACGCTCGACTCGTCAGCCGGACCCAGCCACGGGGGCGCCACATGGCGGTGTTTCACGGTCAGGACATGCGCGATTATCTCGAGCGGGTCTCCCGCCAGCCCTTGGTCAGAGCAATCCGGGATCAAGGCCTAGAACTACTGAAGGTAACCCCGGGAGAGCGCGTCCTGGACGCCGGTTGCGGTCCCGGCGACATGGCCGCCCGCTTCGCCGACCTCGGCGCCTCCGTGACGGCAATGGACCACGACCCCGCGATGGTCGCAGTGGCCGGCGACATCCCCGGCATCACCGCGGTAACCGCCGACCTCACCACCCTCGACCGTCCGGGCGAATTCGATGTCATCTGGTCGGAACGGGTCCTCCAGCACGTCCACGATCCCGACCAGATCGTCGGCAACCTCGTCAGGGCCCTCGCCCCCGGCGGCCGCATCTGCCTGGTCGACGTCGACTGGACCGGCCTGGTGGTCGACGGGGTCGACGACGACCTCACCGACCAGGTGCTCGGCGTGTTCCGCACGGTGGTCGCCAACCCCTCGATGGGACGCACCCTCCGGCGTCGCCTGGCCCGGCACGGCGTCGTGAGGACAGAGGTCAAATCTTTCCTCGGGGTGTCCACCGAGCTGGCCGAGGCGGCGGCGGTCATCCCCGTGCTCGACGAACGGGTGATCCCCGGCCCCGCCGCCTGGTTCTCCGCTTTGCGGGCGGCCGACGAGAAGGGGGAGTTCCTCACCGCCCTGCCCGTCTATCTCGTCCTGGGGTCGGCATGATGACCTTCGAGGTGTACCCGCCTTGCGCGGACTTCGGCGCCGAAGCCTGGCACCGGGAGCTCCTGGAGTTCCGCGGCCGGGTCCTGCGGTCCATCGGCATGGCGGTCACGGTCGACGTCGACGACCACGACGCGCTGGCCTACCACCTGATCGCCCGCGCCCTGGACGGCGCGATCGCCGGGGCTGCTCGGCTGGCCCCGCTGGAGGACCTGCGCCCGAGCCGAGTGCTGACGCTGGAGCCGCAGGCGTCCGACATCCTGCGCCGGGACGGGCTCACCTCCTCCGACGTGCTCGAAGGTGGCCGCTGGATGGTCGACGAGCGGCACCGGCGCGGCGGGGTGGGCTGGTCGCTGGTGCTGGCGGGCGCCGTCCTTTCGGTGCGGCTTGGCCGCAAACTGGCCTGGGTGCTCGCCGGTACGGCCCGCGGCCAGGACCTGCTCCTCACGAAGAACGGATTCCGCGCCGCCTCCGACCGGGTGCATGCGATGCCCGGCGTTGGGGATCATGTGCGCCTGCTGACGGTCCGGCCCGACCGGCTGCTTGAGGGCCAGAGGGAGCCGGAGTTGGACTACGTGGACGAGTATTGACACCCTTCACGGGGGCCAGTTCCATCAAAACAGTTTGATGTATCATGCGGGCATGGCATCGCCCGGGCAAGCCGTCCTGCCGACGTTCGTCCGGCTGGCCGCCCACGAGGTGCGCTGGCGGCTGCTAGGCGAGCTGGCGCGCAGCGACCTGCGCGTGCGAGAACTCGTCACCCTTGTCGGCGAGCCGCAGAGCCTGGTGTCCTACCATCTGCGGCTGCTGCGCTCCGCCGGGCTGGTCAACGCCCGCCGCAGCAGCTTCGACGGCCGCGATAGCTACTACCACCTGGACCTGGAGCGCTGTGCGGACGCGCTGGCCGCCGCCGGCGCCGCCCTGCACCCCGCGCTGCGCCTGCTCCCCCCCGAGCCGACGCTCACGGCCAGAGCCTCGGCGGCGCCCTCCGTGCTGTTCATGTGCACCGGTAACAGCGCCCGATCACCCATCGCCGAGGCCCTGCTGCGGCACCGCGTCGGCAGCCGCGCCGAGGTGACCAGCGCCGGCAGTCACCCCAAAGCGCGCCTGCACCCCCACGCCGTGCGCGTGCTGCGCCAGCGGTACGGCATCGACATCGCCGACCGGCGTCCACGGCATCTGGACACGATGACCAGCCGACGCTTCGACTACGTGATCAGCCTGTGCGACAAGGTCCGCGAGGTCTGCCCCGGCTTCGACGACCACCCGCAACGCCTGCACTGGAGCATCCCCGACCCCGGCGCCATCAGCAGCGACGACACGGCCCGGGACAGCTACCCCGCGTTCGACCGTACCGCCTCGGAGATCGACACCCGTATCCGGTACCTGCAACCCATCCTTTTTCGGGAGGTCCAGCCATGACAGCAGCCGACCAGGTCGCCAGCGTCCGCTACATCGTCGACGACGTCCAAGCGGCCATCGACTTCTACACCACTCACCTCGGATTCACCCTGAACATCAGCGCCGCGCCCGCTTTCGCCGACGTAGTACGCGGGCACCTGCGCTTGTTGCTGTCGGGACCCACCAGCTCCGGCGCCCGCGCCACCCCCGACCAGGCCGTCGCGGGCCGCAACCGCATCCACCTGGTCGTCGACGACCTGGACACCGAGATCGCCCGGCTACGCGACGCGGGCCTGCCGTTCCACAGCGACGTGGTCACCGGCCCCGGCGGACGCCAGATCCTGCTCGCCGACCCCGCCGGCAACCTGATCGAACTGTTTCAGCCCGCTCGCCGGCCCGCGCCCACGCCCTGAGCAACGCCACTACGAGAGGGCCTCACATCCCACCGCCAGGTGCCCCATGCGGTGACCTGTCGTTGGCGCGTCCCGGTCGGAGGCGGTCAGCAAGCCGATGAGTTGGTCATGATCACGACTCCAGAACGGGCAGGACGACGGCTTGCCGTGATCGTTAGAGTGACAGGCGTGGACCTGGTGGAGCGGGTACTGAAGATCAGAAAGGGCCGCAGCTCGACTGGGCGCGCCCCGCACAAGCCGTTGCTGCTCCTGTACGCCCTGGGGCATTATCAGCGCCAGGGCGACACTCCGATCGCCTACTCCGCCGCCGAGACGGCACTTGCCGACCTGATCAGGGAGTATGCCCCGCCGAACGCCAGCGGCCCCGCCTATCCGTTCCACCATCTGACCAACGATGACGGCTTGTGGGTAGTCCGTACCGCCGAGGGTGGCGGCAGCCCGGGGCGTTCGGCCAAGGAGCTGATCCGCAGCGGAGCTGCCGGACGCCTGGGCCCGGAGATGGTGGCTGCGCTGGGGCAGGATCCGGGAGCGTTGTCGCGAGTCGTGCATGCTCTCCTGGAGGACAATTTCCCCGACTCGCTGCACGAGGAGCTCTGCCAGGCGGTCGGCCTGGACCTGTATGCGGGCGATGTGGGCTGGGTACGGACCGCCCAGCGCCGCCGCCGGAACCGGGAATTCCGGCTCCAGGTGCTGCGCGCTTATGAACACCAATGCGCCTTCTGCGGATACGAGGGACGTCTCGACCAAGGTGGCACGGTCGGGCTGGATGCCGCCCACATCCGGTGGTTCGCTTTCGACGGACCCGATGCGGTGGACAACGGGGTGTGCCTGTGTTCGCTGCACCATGTGCTGTTCGACAAGGGCGTGCTGGGCTTGGGCGCCGACCTGCGGGTCATGGTGTCGGCTGGGTTTGTCGGCCGTACGGCTGCCGCCCGCACCCAAGTGCACGACCTGGCAGGACGGGAGATCGAGGGTGACCTCCACGCGGGACACCTCGCCTGGCACGGCAGCCAGGTCTTCCGCGGACCGGCGCGAGCGGCGTAACAGCAGAAACTTCCGCATCAGCGAGTGCCAGCCGTACCACACCGGAGCGGAGACAAACATCAGGGGATCCGTGAGATCGCGTACGAGACGCTCGACGCGGATGCTGGTCGTCGCCATGACAGCGCTGGCCGTCTCGTCGTCAGGTCTGCAGCCGGTGAACACCACCGTGGACTGCGACACCATCTGGCGACGAACGGGGAGCGGCTGGTACGAGAGCAACCCGAGCTACACCGACAGCCGGGACGACACGGCTGACTGGCAGTTCTCGATCCCTGAGGCGCAGGGGATGAACTCAAGGACGCTGAACAGCGGGCTGAACAGCCTGCGGGCGAACAAGTCCATCCTCAGCGCGATCGTCATCCGGCACGGCAAGATCGTCACGGAGTCGTACTACAACGGAAGCACGCGCTTCAGGAGCAACAATGTGCACTCCGCGTCGAAGAGCATGATCCAGGCACTCCTTGCGATCGCCGTCCAGAAGGGGTACATCACGAGCCTCGACGACAAGGTCTCGAAGTACCTCCCGCGGTACCCGAACGGTGCGCGGATCAGTCTCCGGAACCTGATCTCGATGGCCTCCGGCCTCCGGTGGGAGGAGGACAGCACGGAATACAAGATCCGGATGCGGTCGGATTGGGTCGGGGCGGCCCTCTCGCAGGGGTTCCAGAGCACGCCGGGGGCGCGATTCACCTACAGCAGCGGCAACACCCATGTCCTGTCGGGTGTGCTGCAGGCAGCCACGGGCATGAGCACGTGTGCGTTCGCCGACACGAACCTGTTCACCCCGCTGGAGGTCACCCCGGAGCACTGGGGACGGGATCCGCAGGCAATATTTGCGGGTGGCTACAACCTGTACATGACGCCCCGTGAGTTGGCGAAGTTCGGCCTGCTCTACCTGCAGAACGGTGTCTGGAAGGGTACCCAGCTCGTGCCGACCTGGGCGATCACGGACGCGGCGACCACCCTGTGGCAGGTGGATGACACGTTCAGCTATTCCCAGGGCTGGTGGAACCAGACCGTGTCGGGACACAAGATGTACTTCGGCTGGGGCTACGGCGGCCAGTTCTCGTACGTCATCCCCTCCCTCGACATCGTCTTCACCACAACCGAGAACACGGCGGACGGTCACGACAACATCGAGATCAACTCGAGGGAGTTCATCCAGAACTACCTCATCCCGGCGGTCACCGGACCGTAGGGATGTTGACCATGTCGGGCGGGTCAGCCTCCGAGGCCTCGCCGGAACATCCGCGGCGGGGCCTCGGTTGCCCGTCGTCACGTGGAGGCGGTGGCCGACCCGCCGAAGTTACTCTTGACGGTGATGCGCAGGGGGTTGAAGACCCAGCCCCGCTGGTCCGCGTAGCGGCCGCCGCCGAGGTTGGTGAGCGTGAACATGAAGGAGTCGGACGAGGTCAGGTAGACGCTGAGAATGGCGTTGGGGTTGGTGCTGGTGGCCTCGATGCGCAGGAGGCGGCCCTTCCACTCAGCGCGCTTGATCCGGACCACGTCAGAGACCGGGGGCGTGGTAGCGGGGACGACGGTCAGCGTGCCGGTGCGAATGACGCCGAAGGCGGTGGCGGTGACGGTCACCGTGGTGCCGGCGCTGACGGAGGTGGTGGTCACGGGGAAGGCGCCGGACGACTGGCCGCCGCTCACCACCGTCTCGGCGGGGACACCGACCACGGCCGGGTTGCTGCTGGACAGTGTGACCACCGCGCCATCGGTCACGGAGGCGAACCGGACCGTGCCGGTGGCCGGGCTGCCTCCGGCGACGGTCGCCGGGCTGAACGTCACCGAGGACAGGACCGGGCCGGACGGGACCGGGTTGACGTTGAGGCAGTCCACCTGGGTGATCCCGCCCGCCGTGCCGTTGACGCACGCGAAATCGCCCGGGCCGGTGAAGGGGACAGTCGTCACGGTGAAGTCCGTGCTCAGGGCCCCGGCCGGGATGGTCGTCGAACCGGGGACCCTGACGACGCCGGTGTTGGTGCTGGACAGGGTGACCACCGTGTCCTGGTCAACGGCGGCCGCCAGCGTCACCGTGCCCTGCGCCGGGGTGCCCGCGACGACCGTGCCCGGGGAGATCGACAGGCTGTCGAGCGTCCCGGCGCTGAGCCCGTACGCGGTGGAAGGGAGGCCCGCCAGCGAGCCGCCGCAGAGAACAATCGCCGAGGCGGCCACGATGGACAGCCTCCTGAGTAAGCCTGCAATCACCTTTACCACAGCCTTCGCTGAGATCGGATCGGACGTGTCCGTAGCACAACACGGATGGCCGCCCCTCGCGGTTCAGCGTGCCGGAGCGCAGCGGCTGCACCAGCATCGATGAATGAAACCATCTAAATTGAGTTGAGTGGTAGCACGATCGCGTCTACATTCGTGATGACTGTCATTGAGCTACCTCCATTGTTCAAAACGATGGTGATCCAATCGAGGGGGCAGCGTGCGAGAACCGTTCGGAAGCAAGTCGGCGATCGTGACTTTGATCGCCCTGACCCTGGCGGTCTTCAGCTACGTGACGACCGAGTCGCTGCCGATCGGCCTGCTTCCCCTGATCGCGAAGGATCTCGGCACCAGCGCGTCGGCGGTCGGACTGCTGGTCACCGGATACGGCCTGATCGTCGTGGTGGTGTCCCTGCCGCTCACGCGGCTGACTCGCCGGCTGCCTCGACGGCGGCTGCTGTGCGTCCTGTTAGGCGTCTTCGTCGTGGCGAACTGCCTGTCGGCCGTGACGTGGAACTACTGGCTGCTCATGGGTGCCCGGATGGTGACCGCGCTGAGCCAGGCGCTGTTCTGGGCCGTCGTGACGCCGGCCGCCGCCGGGCTGTTCCGGGCCGAGGTGCGCGGCCGGGCCGTGTCGATCCTGTACGCCGGCGCCTCCGCCGGCGCGCTGGCCGGCATCCCGACCGGCACGTGGCTCGGCCAGCAGACCAACTGGCGATTGGCGTTCGTCGCGCTCAGCGGCCTGGGCCTGCTCGTACTCGGCACGGTCGCGGCGGTGCTGCCCAATACGCCGCCCGGGCGGGGCGCGGCGGACCGGGGCAACGCACCCGATCGCGGCCGGTACCTGTCGATCGTGGCCACCACGGCGATTGCGATCACCGGCGCCTTCACGGCCTTCACCTACATCAGCCCGTTCCTGACCGGCGTCAGCGGCTTCGCCGAGTCGTCGATCGGCCCGCTCCTGCTGGCCCGCGGGATCGCGGGCCTGGCCGGCGTGTTCGCGGTCGGCTACCTCATCGACCGCCACGGCTGGCTCACCATGACGGGGCTCATCGGACTGCAGGTGCTGGCGCTCGCCGGGCAGTACGCGTTCGGCGCCTCCCAGCTCGCGACCGTCATCATGATCTCCCTGTCCGGCTTCACGCTGGCGGGCCTGACCGCCGCTCTGGGCTGGCGAGTGCTCGTGTACGCACCGGGCGAGTCGGACATGGCAAGCGCCGGTACCTCCACGGCGTTCAACATGGGCATCACCGCGGGCGCGTTCTTCGGCAGTGTCCTGCTGCCCGGCCCGGGCCCGCGCAGCACGGCACTCGCCGGGGCGCTGCTCAGCCTGGCGGCGCTCGCCATCGTGCTGGCCGAACCGGTCTTCTCCAGCCGGCGGAAGGCCGCGCCGGCGACCGCCGACGAGCCCCTGCCCGAGGTCACCCGAGTCACGTAACCCGATGCTCTGCAACCTGCGTCAACACCTTAGGTGGTAGCCTGGCTGGCATGCCACTCGACGTGTGCCAGCTGCCACTGGTCGGCGGGCACCCCGCACTCGATCTGGTCAACACGCTCGAACGAGGAACACCGCTCGACGGCACGCCGCCCTACGACTTCCTGTCCGGCACCTCCGCACTACTGCGCTGGACGGTCAGGGCGGGCCTGATCAGCGACGCGGAGGCCGACCGGGCCGGTCGGGCGTGGCGCGACGATCCCGCGGCGGCCCACGCGGGACTGGCCGCCGCGCGGGACATTCGGGAAGGGCTGCATCTCGTGCTGCTCGCGGCGATCCAGCCCGCGGACGGCGGGGCGGCGGGTGACCCAGGCGGCCTCGCCGGGGGCGACCCGATCGCGGCCGGGGCCGCGCTGGTCGGGCTGCACGAGCGGTGGTCCGGGGCGGCCGCCCGGGCGACGCTGGTGCTCGACAGAGGCGACCCGCCGCAGGTACGGCTCACCTACGGCACGGTTCCGGCCATGCTGATCCCCGACCGGATCGCCGAGGCCGCACTCGACGTACTGCGGACAGCCGACCTGACCCGGGTACGCCGCTGCCCCGTATCCGAAGGCGGCTGCGGGTGGCTGTTCCTCGACCAGAGCCGCAACGGTTCCCGCCGCTGGTGCCGCATGGCCGACTGTGGCAGCACGGCCAAGGCCCGGCGGCTCACCGAGCGCCGCCGCGCCGCGCGGGCCGGCGCCCCGTAGATCTCTCACGACCGCGCGTCCGCGTGAACGGGCTGCCGGCTCAGCGGGGCGAGCCCCACGAGGTTGAGCAGGGCGCTGAGCGGGAGGAGATCCCCGCTGACGACCACCACGACGACACCGAGCGCGACGAGCGCCGGGCTCCACCAGCCGACCCGCCCGGCGACGGCCTGCATGGCGACCAGGACGACCAGCCCGAGATAGAAGAACGTCGGCACGACGATGTAGATCGCGAGTTCTACTCCCGGGACCTGCTGGACCTGGTCGAAGAGCTCGCCCATTTCCGGCCTGTCCGCCGCGAGGAACCCGACGACCAGGTCGATGACGACCTGGACGGCGCCGGCCGCGACACCGACCAGGCTGAACGCCGCGACCGCGGCCGCGGCCCGCCGGTTCCCGGCCCGGCGGGCGAGTTCGAGGATGAGCGGGACGAACAGGGCCAGGGCGGTGTGGTGGCCGAGGCGGGCGACGGCCTCGCGGCGATCGAGGCGGTGCGCGCGCACCGGCCCCAGGTGCTCCTCCTCGACATCCGGATGCCGCGAATGGACGGCATCGACGCCGCGCGGGTGGTGTGCGGGGAAACAGACGCACGCGTCCTCATGCTGACCACCTTCGACCAGGACGAATACGTCTACGACGCCCTCCGCGCCGGAGCGAGCGGCTTCCTGCTCAAGGACGTGCGCAGAGACGACCTCGTGCGTGCCGTCCAGGTGGTGGCGGCCGGGGAGTCGCTGCTCGCGCCGACCGTGACCCGCCGGCTGATCGACGACATGGTGTCCAGGCGGCCGCGGAAGCCCGTCGGGCTCGGCCTCCTCACCATCAGGGAGCGGGAGACGCTCCTGCTGCTCGGTCGCGGCCTGTCGAACGCGGAGATCGCCGCGGAGTTCGTCGTCAGCGAGCACACGGTGAAGACCCACGTCAGCAACGTGTTCGCCAAGCTGGCGCTCCGGGACCGGGTCCAGGCGGTCATCGCCGCGTACGAGTCGGGCTTGATCCAGCCGGGCGGCTGAGTCCGCCCGCCCATCCCCGCGGTGGTCCGAAGATCGGCGAGCCGCGTCAGTCCAGGCAGAACTCGTTGCCCTCGGGGTCGGCCATCACGATGAAGCCGGCGCTCATCGGGGGTTCGGGCTCGTCGAGACGTACCCGCGTCGCTCCCAGCGCGACGAGCCGGTCGCACTCGGCCTCCAGCGCCGCCATCCGCTCCTCTCCCCGCAGTCCGGGAGCCGCACGGACGTCGAGGTGGACGCGGTTCTTGGCGACCTTGTCCTCCGGCACCTGCTGGAAGAACAGCCGCGGGCCGCGCCCGTCCGGGTCCTCGATGGCCGATCTCGTGTTGCGCTGATCCTCCGGCACGCCGACCCGCGCGAGGAAGTCGTCCCACGCGGCCAGCGGGTCGGCGCCCTCGGGCAGGTCGACTCCGGGCGGGCCGGGGTGGACGTAGCCCAGGACCTCGCGCCAGAAGAACGACAGCGCCCGCGGGTCGTGGGCGTCGAAGGTGACCTGGATGTGGCGGCTCATCGGGTTGCTCCGTTCGTAGCGGGTTTCGTGTGCAGGTAGAGGTCGCGCAGCAGGCAGACCTCGGACAGGTGGTGGATCAGCTCGCGGTGGATGTGCAGCACCAGATCGGCCATGGGCGCCTCGGGGTAGGGTTCCTTCGCGCCGACCGGGACCCGGAGCGCGCCGTCGCCGAGGCCGCGTACCCCGGCCAGCCAGAGGTCGAGCTGGGCCTCGAGCTGGTCGAGCGCGGTGGCCGCGCCGCCGGCGTACTCCCAGGTCTCGTACGACGCCGCCGGCGCGCCGAAGTGCGCCGCGTTGCGCGCGGCGAGCACGCCGACGATGACGTGACCCAGTCGCCAGGCGATCGTGGTGAAGGCCGCGGGAACCGGCTCGGGGAAGGCGTAGTCCATCGTGAAGTCCCCGGCGCCGACCTGCACGGGCGCCGTCGAGCTGCCGCGCGGCCGCACGCTCCAGGCCTCCGGCACCGGCGACCAGAAGTACTCCTCGTCGGTGAGGCCGTCGAGCCGGGCTCGGAGCTGATGGTTCCAGTGGAACTCCCACTGCTCGCGCAGCGTCCGGTTCCAGTCGAGTTCGTCTGCGTCCATGGAGCCACCCTGGCACCCCTAGCGGACAGAATCGGTCCGCTATCTCTGCCAGAGTGGAAGACATGGTCGTGGCAGGCGGTGACGAGCGGGGTACGACGGAGCGGGTGCTCACCCTGCTCGGGCTGCTGCAGCAGCGCCGGGTCTGGACCGGCCCCGAGCTCGCCGACCGGCTCGGGGTCACGCCGCGCACGGTGCGGCGCGATGTCGAGCGGCTGCGCACGCTCGGCTATCCGGTGCATGCCAGCCAGGGTGTCGGCGGCGGCTACCAGCTCGGCCCGGGGCAGGACCTGCCGCCGCTGCTCCTCGACGACGAGGAGGCGATCGCCACCGCGGTCTCGCTGCTCGCCGGCGCGGGTGGCGCGGTCGCCGGCACCGGCGACGCCGCCCTCCGGGCGCTGACCAAGCTCGACCGGGTGCTGCCCACCCGGCTGCGGCACGAGGTGCGCGCGCTCTCCGGCTCGGTGGAGTCCTTCGGCGGAGGCCGCACGCCGGTCGACCCCAAGGTGCTCATGACGCTGGCCAGAGCCTGCCGCGACGAGGTCGAGGCCGGCTTCGGCTACCCGTCCGGGAGCTCCGGGAGCGAGGTGCGGCGGCGGTGGGTCGAGCCCTACCGCCTGGTCGCCTCCGACCGGCGCTGGTACCTGTTCGCCTACGACCTCGATCGCGACGACTGGCGCAGCTTCCGCGTCGACCGGATGACCGATGTGTCCGCACGGATCCGGCCCTTCCGCCCGCGCGCGGCGCCCGACGCGGCGACGTACGTGCAGGAGGGGGTGGCGAGCCGGGTCTACCCGCACCAGGCGCGCTTCCTCGTGCACGCGCCGGCCGGCACGGTGCGCGCGCAGATTCCGGCGTCGGCGGCCGTCGTACGACCGCGCGGGAGCGAGCTCTGCGAGGTGCTCAGCGGCGCCGCCAGCCTCGACTTCGTCCTCATGCACGTGCTCCTGCTGGGGCACGACTTCGAGGTGCTCGACCCTCCGGAGCTCGGAAGGCGCTGCCGCGCGCTGGCGGAGAGACTGCTGACGGCCGGTGCGACGATCTCACCGGTGCCGGACAGCCCAGCAGTGCAACCGCGTCCGCTCCCCTGACCGGATCTCGTGCATGGCACACGCCTGCGGGTGGATCGTGCGGGCGGTGCGCCCTGAGGTGGCGTCACCGGCCAGGCGCAGGCCTGCCGGTTCTGTCGGCGGCGTGTGCGAGCATGACGCTTGCCGGGCGTCGAGGGGAACCAATTGTTCAGATCACTGCCCGCGGCGGCCAGGACGCTGGTGTGGGTGCGGATCCTCAACCAGCTCGGCGCCTACGCGCTGTCGTTCCTGGCGGTGCTGGCCGGGCCGGATCTGGCCGCGGCGGCGCTGGCCCTGTTCGGGGTGGCGGCGCTGGCCTCGCGCTGGGCGGGGGCGTTCCTGCTGGATCGCTACTCACCCCGCGGCGTGCTGGCCGGCGGGCTGACCGCAACCGGCGTGGCGCTGTTCGGGCTTGCGCCGGCGCACGAGCCGGCGCAGGTGCTGATCGCGATCGCGCTGGTCGGGCTGGCCTTCGAGCTGTATGAGCCGGCGGCCCAGGAGCTGCTGGCGCGGGCGAGTTCGGGCGAGCGGCGCCATGCGACGTACGCGGTGATGGGCGTGGTGTTATCGGCGGCCGGAGCGGTCGCGGGACTGCTGGCCGCGGTGTTGCTGCCGCTGGGGGTGCGCTGGCTGGTGGCCGCCGACGCGCTCACCTGCCTGGCGGCGGCCGCCGTGTCGATGGCGTTCCTGCCGCGCGAAGCCGGCGAGGGCAGGCGAGCCGCGCGCCGCACCCGGCCGGGTGGGCGCTGGCGGCCACCGGCGGCGCTGCTGCGGCTGACGGTGGCCAGTACCGCGTTCGCGGTCGGTTACCTGGCGGTGATGATGTACCTGCCGCTGGCGCTGCTGGAGCGTGGCGTGGCCGCGTGGGTCCCCGGTCTGACGCTGGCGGGCGCGGCCGTGCTGGCCCCGCTGGCCCTGTGGGCGGCCCGGCGACTGCTGGCCGGACGTATGCACCGGGTGATCCTCGGCGTCGGCACGGTGCTGCTGGGAGTGCTGGCGCTGGCGCTGGTCATGGCTTCGACCACCAGCGCGCAGCTCACCATCGCCGCCTACCTGGCCGGCACCGCGGTCAACGGCGTGCTGCTCGGCCGCTGGCAGTCGATGATCGCCGATGCCGCGCCGGAGCGGGAACGACCTCGCTGGTTCGCCTTCCAGGGATCGTCGTGGGGCCTGGCGCAGCCCGCCGTCCCACCGCTGGCCGCACTGGCCGCCGGTGCCGTGGGCACCGTCGGGGCGGGCGCCTTCCTGGCCGCGGGCGTGGCGTTCCTGCTCGTGCCGTTCGCACTGCGCCGCGCCACGGCTGCTACTACGGCCTGACGGTCCCGCCTGACAGTTACGGCGAGCTGGAGTCTCCGCTGTCACGCCAGGGCCGGTACCGCCTCCACTCCCGTCCCCACCGCCGTACAAAAGGCCGCGTCCAGTTCGGCCGGTGGGGTGAGCTCCTCATCCCCTCACACATGACAGCGTCCACCTTCGATGGACGCCGAAAACCCTTTGCAGGGCAGCGGGAGTGGCCGACACACTCTCGGGGTGGTCGAGAACCTGCACATCGATGGGCGCGCCGGCATCGACGCGGGGCTGGTGAAGCGGCTGGTCGCGACCCAGTTCCCGCAGTGGAGCGCCCTTCCCGTGACACCGGTCGAGGTCGACGGGTGGGACAACCGCACCTACCGTCTCGGTGATGAGATGTCGGCGCGTCTGCCCACTGCCGCCGGTTATGCCCCCGCGGTTGACAAGGAACATCGATGGCTGCCGATTCTCGCACCGTCGTTGCCGGTCGCCATTCCCGCGCCTCTGGCGAAGGGGGCTCCGGGCGAGGGGTACCGGTTCAGCTGGTCGATCCGCGGCTGGCTGGACGGCGAGACCGCGAGCGTTGACCGCATCGACGACCTGTCGGCATTCGCGACCTCGGTCGCCGGCTTCCTTCTCGCCCTGCAGCGCGTTGACGCGACTGGCGGGCCGCCGGCGGGCGCGCACAGCTTCTATCGGGGTGTGTCACCGGCTTACTACGACGATGACACACGCCGCTCCCTCGCCTTGCTGGACGGCCGCATCGACACCACCCGGGCACTAGGCGTGTGGGACGCCGCCCTTGAGGCGGCCTGGTCCGGGCCGCCGGTGTGGTTCCACGGCGACCTTGCGAGCGGCAACCTGCTGGTCAGGAACGGAAAGCTGGCTGCCGTCATCGACTTCGGGACATCAGGCGTCGGCGATCCCGCCTGCGATCTGGTGATCGCGTGGACGATGTTCTCAGGCGAGAGCCGGGAGACCTTCCACAGCGCTGTCGGTCAGGATCCCGCCATGTGGGCGCGGGCTCGCGGCTGGGCCCTGTGGAAGGCCCTGATCACCCTGGCCGAGGACATCGACAGGGACGAGAAGCGAGCCGCGGGCAACCGCCGCGTCATCGATGAAGTCCTGGCTGACCACGATCGCGCCAACTGACCCCCGCGGGTTGGTGGTTCTCGGTGGCTGCTCTGGAGCGCCCGTACCTGGCACTGCCTGAGCGAGAACCGGGCCTACAGGTTCGAACTACCTGGCGGTCCGGTGAGGAGCGACTGCACCGTCGCGATGACGACGCGGGCGACATCCTCTGTCTTCAGGCGCCCGGCGCGGTTCTCCTCCGCGGCGCCTTTCAGGATGTAGTGCACGGCACTGACCAGCCAGGTGATCGGCAGGTCGGTGCGGAACGCGGCTTCGTTCTGGCCACGGCGGATGAGCTCTTCGACACGCTGTGCGGGAGCGGCGTGCAGCTGGAGGATGCGTCCGGGGGGAAGAGTTCCCTGGGCCGCCGTCAGCAACGCCATGGACTCGGCCACGAGGGACCAGCTGGAGTCGAGCAATCGGGCCAGCGCGTCCTGCGCGTCCCCGGTGAGATCGACGGCTGACAGCACCTCCTCACCGGCGCGCATCGCGTCGACCAGGGCGGCCTCGACCAGTTCCGCCCGGGTGCGGAAGTGGCCGTAGAGCGTCATCCGGCCCACACCGGCGGCCTTCGCGATGTCGTCGACGCTCGCATTCGGATCACTGCTCAGGCTCTTGCGTGCCGCGGAGACGATGCGGGCGATGCTGCGTTCGGCGTCCGCGCGCCGGCGCGGACCCGCAGCGGCGGTTGGCATACCACCATCCTAACTCGTACGGAGATGTATGTGTTAATCTCCGGAACTAGAAGTCGTACACCGACATACGAGTTATCGCCGGAGGCTCCCGATGGCACAGCAGCAGAGCGACAAGACATCCGCGCAGAGCAGTTCGTCCCATCCGTTGCGATGGCGCATCCTGGGATTCCTCGGGGTGGCCCAGCTGATGTTGATCCTCGACATCACCGTCGTGGCCATCGCGCTGCCGCACATCGAGATCGACCTGGGCCTGAGCCGCCAGGCGGTGACGTGGACGGTCAGCGCGTACACCTTGACGTTCGGCGGCCTGATGCTGCTGGGCGGGCGGCTCGCCGACCTGATCGGGGCCAAGCGGGTGGTGCTCGCCGGCCTGCTGATCTTCACGGCGGCATCGCTGGTGACCGGATTGGCCGGCTCGGCCGGCCTGCTGCTGGGCGGCCGCGTCGCGCAGGGACTCGGCGCGGCGCTGCTGTCCCCGTCGGCCCTGTCCCTGGTGGTGAGCCTGTTCGACGGTGATGAGCGGAACAAGGCGCTGGGTGTGTGGTCCGCGCTCGGCGGCGGGGGCGCGGCCCTCGGCGTGCTGCTGGGCGGGCTGCTCACCGCCGGACCAGGCTGGCCATGGGTCTTCTTCGTCAACGTGCCCATCGGGCTGGTGATCCTCGCCGCTCTCGCCCGGATGCTGCCGCGCCAGAGCCTGGCCGGGCCCCGGCCCCGGCTCGATGTGCTCGGTGCGGTGCTGGTCACCGCTTCGTCCGGCGTCTTGATCTACGCGATCACGCGCGCCGGAGACCACGGGTGGCTCACCGCCACGACCGGGTGGCTCGTGCCGGCGGCCGTGCTGGGCTACCTGGCGTTCGTGATCAGGCAGAAGACCGCCAGGTCGCCCTTGATGGACCTCACCCTGCTGGTACGGCGCCCGGTGGCCACCGGCACGTTCCTCATCCTGATGGCGACGGCGCTGATGATCGCGGTGTTCTTCCTCGGCACCTTCTACTTCCAGCACGCGCGGGGATTCGGCGCCCTGCAGACCGGCCTGCTGTTCCTCCCGGTCGCGGTGGGGACGACGCTCGGGGCCAACCTCACCGGCCGGGCCATCGCCAGGGCCGGAGCGCGCCGGCTCGCCGTGGCCGGACTGCTCACCACCGCGATCGGCATGGCCGTGCCCGCCCTGTCGATGCACCCCGCGACCGTCGTGGCGGGCACCGCGGTGGCGGCCGCCGGGGCCGGCGCGATGTTCGTCGTCGCCTCGGCGACCGCTCTCGGCCAGGTGGCTCCGCACGAATCCGGCATCGCCTCCGGCATCGTCAGCACCTTCCACGAATTCGGCGCCTCCATCGGAGCCGCGGTCATCTCCAGCGTCGCGGCGGTCAGCATCACCGGGGACACGCTCTCCGGGTTCACTGACGGCTTCATCCTCGCCGCGGTCACCGCGGGTGTCGCGGCCCTCGTGGCCGCCATCCTGACACCTGGGCGAGCCGGCACACGCTGATGTGACGCCGCCGCGCAGCAGGTCCCGCGCGGCGGCGACCGCTTAGAGGCATTGAGCGAGCATGGTGGTCTTGTCTTGCTCGGTAACGCGAAGGTCGTACTTCGCGGCGACCTGGGCGAAACGGGTGACGTAGGCGCAGCGGATCTTCTGTACCGGAGGGAGCCAGGATGCCGGGCCGGCGCCGCCCTTGGCCTCGTTGATGGGGCCGTAGACGGGCATCAGGTTGAGGGGGTCGTTGGCGATCCGTACCCGCTTGTCTTCCGGCCACTCCCAGGCGCCCATCCGCCATTCGTACGACAGGGGCACCACGTGGTCGACCTGCACCTGGCCCGCGTCCTGTTTGCGCCACTCGATCGTCTTGCCGGTGTAGGGGTCCGAGAGTTTCATCGCGACGACTTCACAGCGCGATCCGGGACGGAATTTCAGGTCTGCTCCGTCCCGGGCGAGCAAGTCATCGCGGGTACGACATCCGTTCCGCGCATAGGGGACGTCTATCGCGGTGTCCGCCCAATTCTCGCCGAACCAGGAGCGTGTGTAGCCCCATAGGGAGTAGGGCTCCATGACCCCCAACTTCTTGATCAATTCGACGGACTTCGCCCGGTCCGCGCGTGAGGTGATGGGAACCAGTCCTGGCCTGGTCCCGTCCGGATTGTGCAGGGGGTTCGCGCTCACGCCGGCCGGGGAAACGCTCGGTGTGACCGCGGGTGTCGGGCGTCGGGCGTCGGGGGTTCGCGTGGCGGTCTGCCGGGTGGTGACCACGAGCCAGCTTGTGGCGGCGCATGCGAACAGCAGGAAGGCGATCCGTTTGGTGATTGTCACGAGGTCTCCCTCTGGTCTGCATCGTCTGGGAGGTTCGTCCCGCCCGCTCACGATCAGGAGCGATAGCCGACGAGGCCCTTCGCCGCCTTCCGCGCGATCGGCGGCCGCCGGGGATCGCGGCGCGGGGCCGCGTCAGGTCAGCGCGCTGGTACGCGGCGCGGCGGCCGGTAGCGCGGAGGAGCGATTCGGTGGATTTCTCGTCCCCGGCCGACGCGATGGACGACGGCCGGGGACGTCAGCTCACATCTGCTACTTACTCAACCTGACCAGGTACTTGGCGGAGGCCCAGCCGGGCTTGCCGCAGGAGGACTTGACCGCCACCCAGTTCCTGACGGGCTGGCAGGCTCCGGCGAAGAACCCGTCGGCCACTTTGAGCTTGCCGATGGGGTGAGAGCGCAGCGAGGGGTTGAGGCGGACATTGAGGTAGCTACTCGGACGCACATGCCCAACTTGGTACACGCACGCAAGGGCGGCCCGGGGCACCTTGGGGTGGGGGTGGGTGCTGGCCGAGGCCGGCACGCTGGCGACCGTGAGCCAGCCCGCGGCACAGACGATCATTGAGGCGGCGATTCGTTTTCCCATGGGAATGTCTCCCTTCGCTTGCATCGCGTCCGTGGGCCCGAACCCGTCGGATGGTCAAGTCCTGGTACTTGACCTGCGATGATTACGTAAGGTACATAGCCAGTTACTCTATGTATAAACATGGAAGCAATGGAAGGCGCTGCCACGCACCTGGAGTGATCCAAGGGGAGGCAATGCCTTAAGCGTCCGCCGGAGCCCACGGCAGCTCCAGCCGGCAGCCTGACCCTGGCCGCGACGAGCAGGCTCGCCAGAACGGCCAGTCGTGCCGCGAACGCGGCGACCTCCCCCGGCGGGGTCAGGCGGGGACGAGGAGGGTTGTCAGCAAGTCGTCGAGGGTGATCAGGCCCTCCAGGGTGCCGTCGGCGGTGCGGACGAGGGCGAGCTGGCTGTGGGCGGCGCGCAGGGTCGTGACGGCGTCGGTGATCGAGGTGCCGGGGGTGAGGGTAGGTGTCTGGTGCGCCAACCGGCGGGCTGTGACGGGCCGGCCCGCTCTGCGGGCGAGATAGGCGTCGCGGACGTGCACGACGCCGATCGGCGTCCGGTCGTCCCAGACGATCAGGCGGGTACGGCGGGTGGCGGCCGAGGTGTCGATCACATCCTGCGCGGACGCGCCCGCTTGCACGCCCACGATGTCGGCCACCGCGACGACGAACGGGGCGATCTTGGCGGTGGGGGCGTGCAGCGCCCGGGTGAGCACGGCGTGGTCGTCGCTTTCGATGAGGCCGAGCCGGCGGGATTCCTCCACCAGGTGCTGCAGTTGCTGCGGAGTGCGGGGGTTGGCCTCGCCGTCCGCCCGGGGGCGGACGCGAACCAGGCGCAGCAGGCCGTTGCTGACGCTGTTCAGGACGCGCAGCACCGGCCGGACGATCACGGTGAACGCGCGGAATGGCGGCGCGAGCAGGGTGGCGGAGCGTTCTGGGTGGGCGATGGCCCAGGACTTGGGCGCCATCTCGCCGATGACCATGTGCAGGAACGTCACGAGAGCCAGGGCGATGACGAAGGCGACGGCGTGCGCGGCGGCCTCGGGCAGGCCGATGGTGTGGAAAAGGGGCGTGAGGGTGCTGGCGATGACCGGTTCTGAGACCACGCCCAGGCCGAGCGAGCACAAGGTGATGCCCAGCTGCGCCCCGGCGAGCATGAGCGACAGCTCCTTGATGCCCGCGAGCGCGGCGGCGGCCGCGCGGCTGCCCTGGGCCGCGGCCTTTTCCAGCCGGTGTCGTTTGGCGGCCACCAGCGCGAACTCGGCGGCGACGAAGAAGCCGTTGCCGATCAGCAGGAGCAGGGTGAGCAGGAGCCCGGTGGACAGGTTCACGAGGTGCGCTCCTGGCGGTCATGGCGGACGGGGGTGAGCCTGACTCGTTCGGGTACGTGCCGGTCCAGGCTCAGCACCTCGATCTCGACGTGGGTGGGCGCCTCGGCCTCCAGGGTCGGGGCCAGCTCCACGGCCAGGACGTCGCCCACCACGGCGAAGCGGCCCAGGCGCGCCAGGATCAACCCGGCCAAGGTTTCGTAGTCGTCTTCATCGGGCAGTTCCAGGTCGGTCTCCAGGGCGATCTCGTCGACGCGCAGCCCGGCGTCCAGCTCCCAGCGTTGTCCCCGCCGTACGGCGAGGGGGTCGTCGAGGTCGTTTTCGTCGGCGAGATCGCCGACGAGTTCCTCGGCCACGTCCTCCCAGGTGACCAGACCGGCCAGGCCGCCGTGCTCGTCCAGAACGCAGGCGACTTCCTCGCCGCGCTGGTGCATCTGGGCGACCAGGTCGGGCAGCGAAGCCGAGAACGGCACCACCAGCACCGGGCGGGCGATCTCCGCCACCCGTGTGGACGCGGCGTCGGCGGGGGCGACCATGACGAGTTCGCGCAGGCCGACGATGCCGACGACGTCGTCCACCCGCTCGCCCAGAACGGGGTAATGGGTGTGACCGTGGGCGGCGAGGATGCCGTCCAGCTGTGCCACGGTGGCCGTGGCGTTGACGCTGACGACGTCCACGCGGGGCCGCATCACCTGGCCGGCGGTGTGCTCGGAGAAGGCCAGCGCCCGCTCGAGCAGGTCGCCCTGGCTGCCGGGCAGATGACCGTGGGCCTGCGATTCGCCGATGATGTGGCCCAGCTCCTCCAAGGTGGCGCCGTGGTGCAGTTCCTCGACCGGTTCGATGCCGGCCGCGCGCAGCAGCTTGTTGGCGGCGGTGTCGAACAGCTTGATGATCGGCCCGGCGATCATCAAATGGATGAGGGTGGAGCCGGCCAGCGCGCGAGCCAGCGGTTCGGGTCTGGCCAGCGCCCAGTTCTTGGGCGCCAGCTCACCCAGCACCATCTGGATGATCGTGGCCAGGATGAAGCCGAGCGCCAGGGCGAAGCCGCCCACCATCGGGGCGGGCAGGCCAACCGCTTCCAGGGCCGGCGCGATCAGCTCGGCCAGCGCGGGTTTGGCGATGAAGCCGACCACCAGCGCGGTCACGGTGATGCCCAGCTGCGCGCCGGAGAGCATGAACGACAGCCGCTCCATCACCTTGATCGCCTTGGCGGCCTTCTTGTCGCCGCCGGCGGCCTGCTGCGACAGGGCCAGCCGATCGGCGGTGACGAAGGCGAACTCCTGCGCGACGAAGTAACCGGTGGCCAGCGTCAGCACGAAAACCGCCAGCAGGCCGAGCGCGACGCTCACCGCGACACCCCGGCTCGTATCCGCCTGCGGTTACGGACCTTGGCATCCGGTGACACGGATTCCACCACCTGGTTCTTCTCGACGTTGCTGACGACGTGTCCGGTACCGCACTCCCCCACGAGGATCGTTGCTTGAACACGTCGAACAGGCCGTTGGGCAGAAGAACGAAGAGGCGGCGCTTCGCGTTCCGTCCGGTGACAACGATTGGCGAGGAAACTGTCACCCATCCGAGCCCGATCGCCGGAACCTCACGCCCGAGATGATCGTTTGGCCCTCCGGCATGCACCATCGTCCAACGTGACAGGAGAAGCAACGGTGGTCTTCAAACGGATGCTCGGAGCCTTCGGCGTCGGCGCACCCTCGGTGGACACGGTCCTGGCCGTGCCCCGGATCCAGCCCGGCGGATCGCTGGCCGGGGAGGTGCGGCTCAAGGGCGGCGACTTCGACGCCGAGATCGAGCACATCTTCCTGGGCCTGGTGGCGCGGGTGGAGATCGAGCACGGCGACGGCGAAGGCAGCGGGCTCGGGGAGTTCTTCCGCTTCCAGGCCTCCGGTCCTTTCATCCTGCACAAGGGCGAGGAGCGGGTCATCGACTTCCAGACCCCGATCCCGTTCGAGACGCCGATCAGCGAGATCGGCGGCCGGCAGCTGCACGGCATGCAGGTTGGGGTGCGCACCGAGCTGGCCATCGCCAAGGCCGTCGACAAGGGCGACCTGGACAGCATCGTGGTCCAGCCGCTGCCCTCCCAGAACGCGGTCCTGCACGCTCTGATTCAGCTCGGCTTCCAGGTCAAGTCAGCCGACCTCGAAGCCGGCCAGGTCTTCGGCACCCGCCAGGAGCTCCCGTTCTACCAGGAGATCGAGTTCTACCCGCCCGCCCAGCACGCGGGCCACGTCAACGAGATCGAGCTGACGTTCGTGGCCAGCGCGACCGGGCTGGAGGTCATCCTGGAGGCCGACACGCGCTCGGGCCACTCCGGCGACGCCGTCGGCCGCTTCCACCTCAGCCACGACGAAGCCCTGCGCACCGACTGGGCCGGCGAGATCGACCGCTGGCTGATCGGACTCGCCCAGTACGGATCCGGCGGCCATCACATTCCCCACCACGACGGCTACGGCGACCACCACCACGAGCACCACCATGAGCACCACCATGAGCACCACAGCGGGCCAGGCTGGGGTGCGGTCGCGGCCGCCGGTGCCGCGGGCGTGGTCGGCGGGCTCGTGGCCGGGGAAATCATCGAAGAGATCTTCGAAGACGAAGAGGAAGAAAGCGACGAGGACTGATAAACGGCGTCTGGGCCGCCCCTCCAATGGGGCGGCCCAGAACCAAGGTTCGCAGGGGCGGCGGTCAGCGTAGGACTACGGTCTTGTGGCCGTTGAGGGCCACCCGGTTTTCGGTGTGCCAAACTCGCGGAACTACTGCTGGGGGCCGCCGCGACCTGACCCACCGGCAGAAGGCAGTCCTGGACATCGAGCTGGCGGCGGCCGGCTGACGACCACGGCCAGGCGGCGGCCCGCCAATGGGAGCGGAGCATGCCGCCCGGCGGTCGTGTGGCACCAGGATTTGAGCGCGCGGAAACACGCTCGCAGTCCGGGTCGTTCAAGGGTTACCGTCAGGATGCCAGATCTACGGGGAGCCGCCTGATGACCACCTCTGCCCCGCCCTGCCGTCTTTACGTGCTCGTCGCCACGGCCGCGCCCGTCGCGCTGATCATGCGCCGTGGTCCGTCCAGCTGGTGGCACCTGCTGGAGTGGGACCTGCGGCTTCCCGAGGTGCGACCCGGCGCCTGGTTTCGCGGGACGCTCTATCCGCGCCGGTGCGACATATCGCCCGACGGGAAGCTTCTCGGGTATTTCGCATTCGGGGACGGGCAGCCCCCGTGGGACGCATATTTCGCCGTATCCAAGGCGCCGTGGCTTACCGCGCTCGCGGCCTGGCGCACTTACGGCACCTGGACCGGCGGCTGCGAATTCGCCGCCGACAACAGCCTGACGATCTCCGCTTCGATGGAGAAGCAGCCCTTTCACGGCAGCCACCCGTACGGCGCGGTCGTGGAGGGCCTCACCACCGACTGGACCTACCGGGACCTGCAGAACGAGTTCAAACGCGGCTGGCACCTCCTGGAGGGAGCGGCGGATCGTTTGCCCCCCGAGTTGCGCGAAGCCGTACTTATCGGCCGCATCCAGCCGGGCGGCGACCGCGCGCTGGTGCTGGCCCGCACCGGGACCGACTTCCAGCAGCATGGGATCGAGGGCGTACAGGTCAGTTACCTCCGCGAGGAGGACGACGGCGCCCTCACGCCGCTGCCCGAGGCGGCCTGGGCCGACTGGGACAGCGAGGGGCGGCTGCTCATGGCCACCCGCGACGGCGAAGTCAAGATCATCGAAAGCCAGTCCGGCACGTGGACGCAGACCTGGTCCCAGGACCTGCGCGACCTCACCCCAGACCCAGCACCGTCCCCTGCCTGGGCCCAGACCTGGTAGCTCAACGGGAGGATCCGTCGAGTCTGTCGTGCAGGAATTTGACGGCGGCGGTGCGGGCCTGGATCGCCTCGGGGAGTGTGGGTTCCCAGTGGAAGCCGTGCCACATGCCCTCGGAGACCAGCAGCCTGGTTTGGATCCCGGCGTCGTCGAGCCGCCAGGTGAGGCGGACGATATCGCTGAGGTTGAGGTCGCGGGTGCCGGTGGTGAGCACGGTGGGCGGGAAGTCGGCGCTGTAGTCGGCGTAGACCGGGGAGAGGCCGGGCGAGTCGAGAGGTTCGTCCCCGGCGTAGAAGCGGGCGGGGACCTCGACGCGGAGGTTGGCGACGAGCCCGTCCCTGCGGTCGTTGGCGACGATGCTGTCGCCGACGCCGGTGAGGTCGGTCACCGGGGTGAACAGCCCGAGCGCGGCGATCATCGGCAGCCCTTCGGCCTTGGCCGCGAGGACGGTCGCGGTGAGCAGGTTGCCCCCGGCCGAGCTGGCGACGCCAACGATGTTCGCGGGGTCGTGGCGGCGGACGAGTTCCCGGTAGACGGCGAGGCTCTCGTTCACCGCCTGCGGATATATGGCCTCCGGCGCGAGGGTGTAGTCGATCGAGTAGACGCGCACGCCGAGTTCGCGGGCCATCAGCAGACCGACGCGGTCCTGGGCGGTGCCCAGGAAGAATCCGCCGCCGTGAATGTTGATCGCGATCTGGTCCCGCCGGTTCGGGGCGATCGCGGGAGGGATGACGACCGTCACGGGTACTCCCCCGATTGTCTCCCGGTGGAGGATGAGACCGTACCGGGCGATCAGCTCATCCTCGACGATCTTCTCCGTGGCGGTGAAGTTCTCCCGTTCCTGGATGAGCCGCTCTCTCGTGACCAGCACCGAGGTGAGTGCGTCGGGCAGGAACAAGGGTCGCATGTCCGCCAGGAACCGTGCCGCCTCATCGCTCATCGTGGTGCGCTGGTCCGCGGTCGCGGCGAGGGGACGGTTGCCGTAGGTGAGGGCCAGGTGGGTGCCGGTGGGGATCAGGACGGCCAAGGCGACGGCCATCCCGATCAGCCATCGGCGGCGGCGACTCTTCCTGGAAGGGCTGGGACGGAGATCAGGTTCGGACATGGCTCGGCTACTCTCATCAGATCTAACCAAACGGTTGGATACATACGGTACGCAATCCCTTCTCCTCTTGCAACCAACCGGTTGGATATGGTGGGCGGGTGAGCATACGCAACGCAGACGCCACCCGGCAGCGCATTCTTGACGCCGCCCGCCACGAGTTCGCCCGCTATGGGGTCGCCGGCGCCAGGGTCAACCGGATCGCGGAAGCCGCGGAATGCAACAAACAGCTGCTGTACGCCTATTACGGCGACAAGAACGGCCTGTACGCAGCGACCCGGGAAGAGGTCACCCGGCAGACGGCGAGCGGGGTCCCCTTCGACGCCGACGACCTGCCCGGCTACGCGGGGCGGCTGTTCGACCACCATCAGCGGCACCCGGAGAACCTGCGCCTAATCAGCTGGGCCCAGCTCGAAGGGCTCTCCACCGAGACCATCTCCCCCGCGGGCTCCGAGTCGGTGTACCAGAAGATCGCCGCGATCCGGGCGGCCCAGGAACGCGGCGCCGTCCGCGCCGACCGCTCCCCCGAGGAGATCCTCGCCCTGGTCCTCAAGCTCTCCGCACTCGGCAGCCCCGGCTCCCCCGAGTCGACCTATCCCGGCAAGACCCCTGCGGACTTCCGCAGGCTCGTCGTCTCCGCAGTCCACGAACTCGTCGCGACCGCCCAGAACCGGCAGAGCACCGTCACCTGAACGCCCCGGCACGAGCGGGCTCGCTTCGCTGTTCAAGCGAACCGCCTGGGACTTTCATTGGTAGCGCTGGCAGCCCTTCGGCGGCGGCTGATGTGGATCATGCAACGGGTCAAGCAGGATGCAGGCCAGCCACGCCTGGTCGGTGCCGACCTCCTGCAGTGCCGCTCGCAGAGGTCCGGTCGGTTCGCAGCCGATCAGGGTGTAGTGCTCTGGGGCCGGTGGCGGCTCGAGATCGGCGAACAAGCCGTCGATCTCGGCGCAGAGCGCCATGAGGATGTCCGAGCCGTTCACATCACCGGTGTACTCATCAACCAGCAGCCACGCCAGCGGCACATCCACGTCCCAGGCCCATACCTGCTCCGTACGGCCTTCACCCGAGAAGGTGCTCATCGCGCGACCCTACTGCTGGCCACGTCCCAAGTCAGATAATGCCCTCTCGTTCGCGCAGCAGCATGGCCTTTGGCTTGGCGCCGGTGATCTGCTTGATGACCTCGCCGTCCTTGTAGAGGTTCATCGTGGGGAGTTGGAGTACGCCGTACCCGTGGGGTGGCCGGGTTCTCGTCGATGTTGAGCTTGACCCGCCCGCTCTCCCCGGGCGCCACCTTGGGCAGCTGAATGAACCACGCGCAGGCCACCCAGCCAAGGCCGCGGTGAGCCCCAATGTCTCACCCCATCCTGACCGTTGGCCAGCAGCCGAGCCATCGGCGCCGAGACCACTCCCCGGCCCGCACAGCGGGACGGGGAGTGAGGCCTAAGCCCTAGTGCCCGTGGCCATGCCCATGCCCATGGCCGTGGCCATGCCCATGCCCATGCCCGTGGCCATGGCCGTGCCCGTGCCCGTGCCCATGCCCGTGGCCATGGCCGTGCCCGTGCCCGTGCCCGTGACCATGGCCGTGCCCGTGCCCGTGCCCGTGCCCGTGCCCGTGCCCGTGACCGTGGCCGTTGTCGTGCCCGTGACCAGGCGGTGGCTTCAGCGGGGATTCCGCGTTCATCGCTGTGACCGTTGAGGCGCCGATGGATGTCGTGTTCGCAGGAATCTGGCTGGCTGACGCTTCGGATACCTGGCCCATCACCAGAGTCGCGGCTCCGAAGAGTGCTGCGGCCAGCAGTGACAGTCGCTTACGCTCCATGAGCGTCTCCTCCTGGATTCGCCTGACGATTGCGAATCCATCATTCACACGGGCGTCGAATGGCGTCCAGACAAGCCGGTACGGATTTAGCGGCAGACGGCCCAAGCTATATTTCCTCGTATACGCGCGCTTGCCACACGCCAATCCGGAATACCCTGTACCTGCGATTTCATGAATCGCGAAGGAGAAACCAAGCGTGCCGTACTCATGGAAGCGACCTGGGGATACCCCGCCATCGGTTGAATGCCTGGGCCCTCAAGGGTTCGCAGCCGCGTCAGCAAACCCCACATATTGGTAAGGACAGACGGGCGCGAAGTCTCATTTTGGCGCGGCGGAAGGCTGCTGAGTGCGAATCGCGGCTATGAGACCGGGGATGGCCGCTTCGATCTGCGTGCGTACGCGCTCGAAATCGGCGCGGTCGCCGTAGTAGGGGTCCGGCACGTCCAGCGAGTCCGCGCTGGGGTCGAACTCGCGGAGGAGGCGCACCTTTTCGCGTTCCAGGTCCGTGCGGGCCATCGAGCGCAGGTCCCGGTGGTGTCCCCGGTCGAGCGCGATGATCAAGTCGTACCGGTTGAACCAGAGCGGGCGGAACTGCCGCGCCGCGTGCGCCGAGGTGTACCCGGCCCGGCGGAGCGCCGCCACCGTGCGGCGGTCGGCCGGGTTGCCCGCATGCCACCCGTGCGTGCCCGAACTGTCCACCTCCACCTCCAGCCCTTCCTCCGCGAGCCACCGCCGGACGATGTGCTCGGCCATCGGGGAACGGCAGATGTTGCCCGTACACACGAATGTCACGCGAAAGACCATGTGATCCAGTGTGGAGGTGTCAGAGCGGTGGCGCGAACGGGCGGCCGGTGGCGACGAGGGTGTCCACCGCCTGGACCGCGGCGGCCAGGCGCTCCTCGTGCGGGCCCCTGACGACGAGGTGCGGCAGGCCGCGAGCGGCGAGTTCCGCGCGGAACCGCCGGTCCATGCCGTGGCGGATGTGCTCGCCGTCGCGCCAGCCGTCCTGCTCGAACGGCATGCCGTCCACGCTCGTATGGATCCACAGGTCGTGGCGGACCCGCTCGTGGACACCCACGACGTCCTGGCCCACCGTGCCGAGATAGCGCTCGTGCCACAGAGCCGTGCTGAGCGCGTCGGTGTCGCAGAACAGCAGCGGA
This sequence comes from Acrocarpospora sp. B8E8, assembly GCF_039871605.1. NCBI lineage: Bacteria > Bacillati > Actinomycetota > Actinomycetes > Streptosporangiales > Streptosporangiaceae > Acrocarpospora > Acrocarpospora sp. B8E8. The sequence continues at coordinate 99,058 of NZ_JBDPLV010000014.1, forward strand.
GACCCTGCCCGCGCGGCCGCCTCCTCCCACGCGAGCTGCCTTTCCGCGATCAGGGTGAACTCCTCCGGCGCCCACCGCAGGTCGTCCAGCCACGGCTCGGGCTCCCCCGCCGCCTTGGCGGTCCGGCGGGCCAGGGCCAGCTTCTCCTCGCAGTACGTCCTGCCGTACTCGGGCACCCACCGGGTCGCGGCCCAGACGCCGCCGCGATCCGCGTAGTGCGCGGCCAGCGCGCGGGCGAGCGTGGTCGTGCCGGTCGACTCGGCGCCCACGACCACGACGCGCCGGGCGAGATACGCCCGCACGGGCGGGGTCAGCCAGGGCCAGGCGGCCACGGGGTCCGCCCGCGCCAGGGTCCCGCTCACCGGGTGGCGCTCCCGCCCGGGGTCGACCGCCACGTGCTCGGCGGCGAACCTGCGGGCCAACTCGGGGCCGTACGCCTCGGACGAGAACACGGCGTCGATCCCGGGGCCCTCCGCGCCGTGGGCCAGCGCCAGCGCGTGCCGGAACACCTCGATGTGCGCGGCCCAGATCTCCGGGTCGTCGTAGTCGACCTCGATGTCGTCGACCACCGGCGCGATCACCACGTGCGGCTGCGGATGCGCCTCCCGCAGCCACGCCGTACGGCAGGCCAGCGGGATGCTCTCCACGCTAGAAGCGGCCACGACCACCGTGACCAACGCGCAGCGGTCCGCGGCAGTGTCGATGAGGTGGTGGTGACCGGCGTGCGGCGGATAGAACTTGCCGATGATCAGACCGTGCGCGAATCCGGTCATGAGGCGGGCACCGGGACCTGCCGGGATGCCAGATCGCGGTGCCAGGCGAGCAGCCCGGCGACGCACAACGCCAGGAAGATCACGTAAAGGGCGCTGGTGAGATACAGCTCCTTGTACGCATAAAGCGGGATGTAGATGAGATCGGCGGCGATCCACAGCCACCATGACTCCAGCAGCTTCCTGCACTGCCCGTACGTCGCCATCAGGGACAGCGCGGTCGTCAAGGCGTCCCACAACGGCACGACCGAGTCGGTCCACGTGGACAGCACGGCCGTGAGCAGCGCGGTGACGGCGACGCCGGCGAGGATGAGCCAGGTCCACTCGGCGCGACCGGTCCTGGTCACGGTGAGCGAGGTCCGCCCGGCCCCGCCATACAGCCACTGCCACCACCCGTAGAGGCCGAGGGCGACGTAGACGATCTGCAGCGCGGCGTCCGCGTACAGGCCGGAGGTCAGGAACACTAACCCGAGCAGAACGACGTTCGCCACGCCGATCGGCCAGTTCCAGACATGCTGGCGGACCACCAGCCAGACGGTGAGCACCCCCGTCGCGAACCCGAGCACCTCCGCCCAGCTCATCGGCACCCCGCCGAGGGTGATCGCGGGCTCCAGCAAGGGCCCCAGCACATCGGTCACCACGACCTCCATAATCGTCGGATTGACGATAACAGTCGGTGGCGATCAGTGGCACCCCCTCGTGTCGCGGACCGATCGCGCTGAGCGCACCGGTCACGATCGGCCTCGACGCGCAGGCGGGAGCACGCCTGCGCCGCCGCTAACCCCGGCCGACGAGCACCAGGATCAGGGCCGAGCACCCGAGCAGCAGGGCGGCGCACGCACAGACGGTCACCGTGACGCCGCCCAGCCCGAGCCGGGGCTCGGGCCGCGCGAGGGACCGGTGGGCGCGCCGGTACCGCAGCGTCGCGGCCAGCCACCCGGCCGCGGCCAAGACCAGCGCGACGAGCGCCACCAGCACGCTGACGCCGCTGGCGGTCACCCGGACCACGATCGCGCTGCCCACGACCAGCGACAGGCAGGTACGCCGCCAGGCCAGCAGCGTACGCTCCGGCTGGAGCCCGGCGTCGAAGGGCGGGCTCACAGCAGCAGACCCACGCCGACCAACCCGGCCGCGACGAGCACCCCCGCCGTCATGACCGGACCGAGCGACGGTCCCGGCAGCGCGCGGTTCTCGCGCAGGGCGCGTTCGGCGCGGACCCAGCCGAGCCAGCCCTGACCGGCGGCCAGCAGGCCGAGCATCACCAGGACGACCGTCGAGGCCGTCTGGAACCCCGCGGCCAGCGGCACCTGCACCGCGTTCAGCGCGACCCCCGCCGCCACCAGCGCCAGCGAGGTGCGGATCCAGGCCAGGAAGGTACGTTCGTTGGCCAGGCTGAACCGGGGATCCGGTTCGGTGCCCCGGTCGTACACCCAGCGCGGAAACCGCGACATGGACGTCTCCCCCTCACGTGTAGAAGAAATGGTCGAGCGCGACGGTCGCGCCCCCGATGACGCCGCCGTCGCGCAACGTCGACCGGCCGACCCGGACCACGTCCCGCAACACCGGGAACGCCTTGCGGCGGACGGCCTCCTCGACCCGGGTGATGAGGGCCGCGGGAGCGTCCTCGAACATACCGCCCAGCACGATCAGCCGGGGGTTGAGCAGGTTCACCGCGAACGCCAGCCCCATGGCCAGGTGTTCCACCAGGTCCTCCACCACCGCCTCGGCGCCGAGGTCGCCGGCGGCGGCCAGGCCGGCGAGCCGGCGGAGCGGCGCGTCGGCAGGGTTGCCGAGAGCGGCCAACCGCTCGGCCAGCCGGGGTTCGGAGACCACGGTCTCCAGGCAGCCCTCGGCGCCGCAGGCGCAGATCCGGCCGCTGTCGCTGACGCGCAAGTGGCCCAGCTCGGCGACCCCGTAACCCCCGGACCTGAAGGGTTTGCCGTCGATGACCACCCCGGCGCCGACCCCGGTCCGCACGTACACATAAAGGAGCGGATCGGCGTCGGGATGGCCGCCGTGCCGGGCCTCGCCAACGGCCATCGCGCGCACGTTGTGGTCGACGACCGTCGGCAGGCCGAGGGTGTGCTCCAGATGGTCGCTGAACGCGACGTCCCGCCAGCCGAGGTTGACCGACAGCAGGTTGCGCCGCCGGTGCGGGTCGACCGGGCCGGGCGCGGCCACCCCCACGCCGAGTACCTCCTCCCGCGTGACCCCGGCCTCGGCCATCAGCTTGCCGAGGCGGGCGGCCAGGCGGCCGAGCACCACCGTGGCGTCGGTGCCCGCCACGTCGAAGTCGAATCTGGTGGTCCGGCGGGGCTGCCCCAGCAGGTCGCACAATCCGAGGCGCACGACCCCCACGCCGACCTGGACACCGATGACGTATGCCGCCGTCGGCACCAGGGCGACGTGCACGCGGGGACGGCCCAGGCGCAGGCCCGGGGCGTCCACCCCCGTCTCGGTAACCACCCCCCGGTCGAGCAGGCGCGCCACCACCTTGGTCACCGTGGTCGGTGACACGCTCAGGCGGCGGGCCAGCTCGATGCGGGGTTGCGGGCCGTGGTCGCGCAACGCCCGGAGGACTGACCGGAGCGGCATGGCACCGTCATCCGGGGTCGGGCACGGCGACCGGTTCCCACGCGCGGCTGGCCATCGAGCGGTACCCGGCGTCGATGACGGAGTTGTCGATCAGGCCGTCCCGCAGGGTCTGCCGGGGTGTGACCCCGCGCCGGAAACAGTCGACGAAGTGGTTCAGCTCGGCGTGGTAGCCGTAGGTCCACGGCTCGTCCGGGACCGGGTTGATCCAGCCTTTGTCGGAACCGGCCTTCTCGACGACGTACCCGGCCGAGTCGCCGGTGAAGGCGGTCAGGCCGGTGCTGCCGGTCTCGTCGGTGCCGATCCAGCCGTGCGAACCGTGGATCTCATTGCGCACGTCGAGCCCGGCCACGTGGGTCCAGCCGACCTCCACCTGCGTGAGGCGGCCGTCGTCGAAGCGGACCAGCATGACGGCGCTGTCCTCCGAGGTCACGTCGTCGCGAACGAGCCGGTCGCCCCAGGCCATGACCTCGACCGGCTGGGCGCCTTCGAGGAACCAGCGGCCGATGGCCACGCAGTGGCAGCCCAGGCCGCGCAGTGGGCCGCCGCCCATGCGCGCCTTGTCGCGGGCGTGCGGGTGAGGGCTGCCGTGCGCCTCCCGGGCGCGGACCCAGGTGACCCTGCCGATCGCGCCGGAGTCGGCGAGTTGCTTGGCCTTGACGAGACCGGGGGCGAACACTTCGGTCTCGGCGTAGCCGTGCCAGACACCCGCGCGTTCCACGGCGTCCAGGCAGACCCGCGCCTCCCTCGCGTCGCGGCCGAGGGGCTTGGTGCAGATCACCGCCTTACCGGCCCGCGCGGCCGCCGTGACAGCCTCGACGTGCAGGTCGTGGGGTACGGCCACGAGCACCAGGTCGACGTCGTCACGGGATACGAGCGCGTCGACCCCCGTGACGACGGCCGGCACGCCGAACCGTTCGGCCATGGCCTTGGCCCGCTCGGGGCCGCTGCCGGAGATGGCGGTCACCTCGTGGCCCCGGACGTATTCCAGGGCCCGGAGGTAGAGATCGGCGACGAATCCGGCGCCGAGGACTCCGATGCGGACGGTCACGCGGTCTTCTCCTTGGCCTGCTTGAACAGGTCAACGTTGACCCACTGCTCGACCGGCGTCTCGGCCTGGAGACGGCCGAGCTGCACGAACAACTTCTGCAGCGCCGCGAACCGCTCGCGCGTCTTGCCCGAGGCGTTGTCGGCGAGCATCTCGTCGGAGGTGTACCACTGCAGGTTGTCGGCCTGGCCCTGCAGCTGCTGGGCCGGGGCGCCCGACGCGGCGGCGGCCAGTTCGACGGCCTTGGCGGTGTTGGCCTTCCGGAAGTCGTTGGCCTCGATGTAGACCTCCAGGAAGCGGGTGAGCGCCTCTTGCTTGCCGCTCACCGCCGACGGCGAGGCGACCCAGGCGCCCAGGAACGTCGTCTCCGGGAAGTCACGGTTGTTGGCGAGCACGACGGCGTCCGGCACGCTCTCGCGGATCTGGTCGCTCAGCGGGGAGAAGATCGCGGCCACGTCGATCTGGCCGCTCACGAACGACGACACGACGGCGGGCGGGTCGAGCGGGACGCGGGTGATGTCGTCGATGGTCAGCCCGGCCTTGTTGAGCGCGAGGTTGAGGATCATCTCGCCGGAGCCGCCGTCGGGCACGCCGACCTTCTTGCCCTTGAGGTCGGCCACGGTCTTGGCGCCGGAGTCGGGCGAGGCCAGCAGGAAGTCACCGAGGGTGGCCTCGCTGGGCGCGATGATGACGGCCTGCCCGGAGGCGGGCATCCAGGTCGCGCCACCGCCGATGTAGCCGACGTCGAGCGACCCGGCGGCCATCGCCTGGATCTGGGTCGGCCCGTTGGTGAACGGGATCAGCTTGACGTCGATACCGGCCTTGTCCCACAACTTCAGGTCGTTGGCGACCGAGATCAGGCCGACACCGTTGATGCTGGTGTCGATGTAACCGACGTTGAGCTGCACCCGCTCTCTGCCGTCACCGGTCGCGGCGGGCTCGGGGTCCGCGCCGCACGCGCTGACGACCAGGGCTATGGCGAGGGCCGCGACGGCCTTCCACATTCTCATCGGGGAGCTCCTTACTGTGCAGGCACTGCTGGGGGGTGGTGCACGCCGCGCCAGACCCGGCCGCGGATCTCCGCGAACTCCGGGCTCAGGCGCATCTCTTCCGTGCGGGGGTACGAGAGGGGAACGTCGACGATGTCGCTGATCCGGCCCGGTCCCGGGCTCATGACGATGACCCGCCCGGCCAGGTAGACCGCCTCATCGACGTCGTGGGTGATGAACAGGACGGTGCGCCGCTCCTGCTGCCACGTGGCCAGCAGGTCGTCCTGCATCTGCACCCGGGTCAGCGCGTCCAGGGCGCCGAAGGGTTCGTCCATGAGCAGCAGCGACGGATGCACGGCGTACGCACGCGCGATGGCGCAGCGTTGCTTCATGCCGCCGGACAGTTCCTTGGGCAGCGAGTCGGCGAACTTGCCGAGACCGACCAGTTCCAGGTACCGCTGGGCGCGCTCCCGGCGTTCGGCCTTTCTCAACCCCTGGAGACGCAGGCCGAACTCGACGTTCTGGCGGGCGTTCAGCCAGGGGAACAGGGCGTACTGCTGGAAGATGACGCCCCGGTCCGGGCCGGGACCCTCGACCGGTTCGCCGTTGACCAGCACCTCGCCGGTGGTCGGCTGGAGCAGCCCGGCGACCAGGTTGAGCAGGGTGCTCTTCCCGCAGCCGCTCGGGCCGACGAGCGTGACGAACTCGCCCTGGGCCACGTCCAGGTCAACCTCGGAGAGGCTGGTCACCAGGCCGCGCGACGACTCGTAGGTCTTGCTCACCGACCTGATGGAGATCATGTTGTCCATCAGCGGACCTCCTGCCAACTCGTGAGCCTGCGCTCCACGACGAGCAACAACCGGTCCATGGCGAAGCCAAGGACGCCGATCATCACAATGCCGACGACGATCCGGTCGGTCTGGAGGAACTGCTGGGCACTCTGCATCATCCGGCCGAGCCCGGTCGGCGCCGCCAGCAGCTCGGCCGCCACGAGCGTCGCCCACGACGACCCCAGCGCGACCCGCATGCCGACGAAGATGTACGGCGTCGACGCCGGGATCACCACACGAGCGAAGATCGTCCCATCCCCCGCGCCCAGGACCCGCGCCGCGTTGATGTACGTCAGGTCGACGTTGCGCACGCCCTGGAAGGTGGCGATCACGCACGACAGGAACGCGGCCAGGAAGATCACGAAGATCTTCGCCGACTCGCCGATGCCGAGGAAGACGATCACCAGCGGGATCAGCGCGAGCGGGGGCACCGTCCGGAAGAACTGCACCCACGGTTCGAACATCCCCCGAGCCAGCTTGTACCAGCCCATGAGGAACCCGGCCGGGATCGCCAGGACCACGCCGAGCAGGAACCCGGCGCTGACCCGGCCGAGGCTGGCGACCGTGTGGTCGATCAGCCAGCCCTCGCGCAGGCCGTTCCAGAGCGAGGCGACGACGTCCGGCGGCTTGGGGGCCAGCGTGTTGTCGGTGACCTCGGCCAGGATCCACCAGGCGGCGATGCCCAGGACGAAGGTGGCGACGTACATCCAGGCGAGGGAGCCGGACCGGTCACGTCGCGCACGCCTCTGCCGGGCCGGGGGCGTGGGCGCCGCCGGCGTCTCCGGCCGGTCTCGCTGCAGGACCGGCTTACCCGAACTCGGGGACATCGGTCTCCTCCTCGGGCTCAGACGCCCACGGCACGCCGGGCAAGCCGCAGTTCGTGCGCGCCGTCAGGCCGGGTCGTCTCGAAGTAGATCCACCACTCGCCGTCGATGACGTGGGCGTCGACGTAGCGCACCGATCCGGTGGCGTGCGGCACGACGGTCCAGGGCCCCTGCGGTGTCAGGCGGCGCCAGGTGAACAGGTCGGCGGAGACGGCGAGACCGGTGCGCTCCTCATAGTTCTCCTGGTGGCCGGCCGAGCCGTCGTAGAAGCCCAGGTAGCCGCCGCCGTCGAGGGCGACGACGGAGTTGATGCGGGCCTGGTAGCGATCCCAGCCCTCGCCGACGCCCAGCACCTCGCCGTGCCAGGCGAAGTCGCGGCCGTCGACGCTGGTGGCCAGGCCCGTCGGATGCGTGGTGGCGCCCACGTTGTAGATGTCGGCGGTCGCGTGCGCGGCGGCGGCGTCGCCCGTGGCGGGCAGCGACGCCGCGTAGCTGGCGATCAGGTACGTCACCGGCCCGCGCCGCAGCACATAAGGGTCCTTGACGCCCTCGGTGCCGGTCGAGGCGGCCGTCAGCACTTCCTTGCGTGCGGCGATGTCGAAGCCGTCGACGTCGGTGGCCTCCAGCAGGTCGACGCGCCAGCGGTTGTCGGCCGGATCGACGTAGCTGATGTAGAGCTGGTAGCCGCCGTCGACGGCGATGACGCTGAACCGCTCCATCGAGGGCGAACCGAGTTCGTCCTTGGTCACCGACCACACGTCGGTGAAGGTGACCCCGTCCTCGCTGACCGCGACAGCGCACCGGTGACCCCGGTCACCACCCGCGTGCCCACGCGGCCGGCGCTCGCGGTAGGTCATCACGAACCGGTTGCGCACCGGCTCGTGCAGCACGGACGCGCAGCCGATCCAGTAGCCCGGCTCGGTGGCCTCGGGGCTCAGGACGACCGTGGACTCCAGGGGATTCAGGCGGCGCAGCGGCAGATCGATACGCGCCGTCGCAATGGACATCAAAGAACTCCTCATCCAGCGATCGTGTTCAGGGGCCGAGCAACATCCTGGGATTTTTTGCTCACGTGGAAAAACTCCTACAGACACCTCCACGTTGTCAACGGGTCACTTCGGATTTTCGGTCACGTTCCGACTGCCAGAACAGCGACGCCACGTGATAGATCGACGTCAGAGCGTCGCAGTAGTTCACTCAACAGAGGCCCGGAAAGTGCTCGTCATCGGTCCGTAACAAACACGCAACCTCTTGACCCGCCAGTGATCGAGGCTTACTTTCTCCCCGTGAAGGAGTAACTCGGATCCCTTCCCTTGGGCCCGTATCGCGCCGCTGTCGTTCCGCGGATCGCGGCTCCGGCACCCCTATGAGCAGGAGGACCTCATGTCCCATACCCCCACTGCACGGCGCCGCATGGGCGTCGCCGCCAGTGCCGCTCTGGCGCTCGCCGCCACCTGCACCGTGTTCACCGCTCCGGCCGCCGCCAAGCCCGGGCACGACTGCGGGCACCGGCCCGTCCCGGCCTCGAAGCTCTCCTTCCAGCTGTTCACCTACCGGAACTGGATCGCCCAGATCGGCCAGGACGCGGTGTTCGGTGAGCTCACCGGCATCGGCTACAAGCAGGTCCAGCCGTACGTGGCCACCTACAGCACTCCCGTCGAGGAACTGCGCTCCCTGCTCAAGAAGCACCACCTCAAGGCGAGCAGCGGCCAGGGCAACGTCGACGAGGCGACCTTCGACCCGACGATCGCCTACGCCAAGCGGATCGGCCAGAAGTACATGGGCTCGGGTGGCTTCGCCGCGCCCGGCATCGGCAGCTACGAGAACACCCTGGCCACCGCCGCCACCATGAACCGCCTGGGCGAGCGCTCGGTGCGGGCGGGCGTCGGCAAGCTCTTCGGCCACAACCACTGGCAGGAGTTCACCACCAAGTACGCCGACCCGGTCACCGGCGAGCTGAAGAGCGCCTGGCAGATCCTCGTCGAGAACACCAACCCGAGGTACGTCGCCTTCGAGGTCGACATCTTCTGGGCCGAGGACGCCGGCGTGAACACCGCCGAACTGCTCAAGAAGTACGGCAAGCGCATCGAGCTCCTCCACATCAAGGACGGCTTCCTCAACGGCGACGCGCGAGGTGTGCCCACCGATGTCGGCGACGGCGACCTCGACTGGGGCCCGATCCTGGACGCCGCCCGGCCGCACGTGAAGCAGTACGTCGTCGAGCGGGACAACGCCCCGGCCAGCCGGGAGACCGCCGAGAAGAGCTTCCGCTTCCTGACCTGCGGCCAGTAGCGGAAGAGCGGCACGCCGACCGCTCCGCCGACCGGTGCGACCGGGTGTGCCACCACCCGCTCGTACCGGCCAGGCCCCCAACCCCCCTCCCACCGATGGAGACGCACCTCATGAAAGCCCCGCTGACCAGGCGGTTCATCGCGCTCTTAGCGTGTACCGCGCTGGCCGTGACCTCGGCCGCCGTCCCGGCCGCGGCCGCCGTGGAACCGCCACCCCCCGCCAACTTCCAGAAGGTCCCCCTCAACACCGACGTGACACAGCCGATGTCGCTGGCCGTCGCCGGTGATGGCCGGGTCTTCTTCGTCGAACGCACCGGCGGCATCCGGATCTGGAAGCCGGACACCGGCGCCACGGTGACCGCCGGCGCCATCAACGTCGACACCCGGGGCGAGAGCGGCCTGCAGGGCATCGCGCTCGACCCCGACTTCGCCGGCAACGGCTGGTTATACGTCTACTACTCAGCCATCGAAGCCGACGAGAAGCGGCTGTCCCGGTTCCACGTCGAGGGCGACACGATCGACCCCGGCAGTGAGATCGTGATGCTCACCGCACCGACCACGTTCCCGCCGCGCCCGTCGCACGTGGGCGGCTCCATCGAATTCGACCTCGACGGGAACCTGATCCTGTCGACCGGCGACGACACCCAGCCCTACGAGTCGTCCGGCTACACCCCGATCGACGAGCGCCCGGGTCGTGCGGAATTCGACGCCCAGCGCAGCTCGGCCAATAGCAACGACCTGCGCGGCAAGCTGCTGCGGATCACGCCCACCGACACCGTGGCGGGCGGTTACACGATCCCCGAGGGGAACATGTTCGCCCCCGGGACGCCGAACACCCGGCCGGAGATTTACGCGATGGGCTTCCGGAACCCATTCCGGATCGGGATCAACCCCTACAACGGCGACATCCTGCTCGCCGACTACGGCCCGGACGCGAACGCCGCCAGCCCGACCCGGGGCCCGAACGGCTTCGTCGAGTGGCAGACGGTCTCCGAGCCCGGGTTCTACGGCTGGCCGTACTGTCACGGCCCGAACCTGCCCTACTACGACTTCGACTTCGCCACCAACCAGTCGGGCAGCCTGTTCGACTGCGCCAACCCGGTGAACGACTCGGTCAACAACACCGGTATCCGCGAGCTCCCGGCCGTCATCGCGCCGGAGATCTCCTATTCGGGCAGCACGGCCGACCCGGACTTCCCCGAACTGGGGACAGGCGGCGCGCCGATGGCCGGGCCGGTCTACAAGTTCGATCCCGCCCTGGAGTCCGACCGGAAGTTCCCCGAGTACTACGACGGCAAGGCGTTCTTCTACGAGTGGGGCAAGCACTTCCTGGCCACCCTCGACCTCGACGCGAACGGCGCGCCCACCCAGGCCACCCGGTTCCTGCCGGACACGACGTTCAACGCCCCGATGGACATGACCTTCGGCCCGGACGGCGCGATGTACATCGTCGAGTGGGGCCGCGGTTTCGGCCGCAACAACCCCGACGACGGCGTCTACCGCATCGACTACGCCCTGCCGGGCGAGCGCGCCCCGATCGCCAGGGCATCCGCCGACCCCGGCCACGGCGAGGCGCCGCTCCAGGTCGCGTTCTCCAGCGAGGGCACCGCCGACCCCGACGAGGGCCAGGCGCTCACCTACCACTGGGAGTTCGGTGACGGCAACGACTCCGACCAGGCCAGCCCCACCCACACATACGCGCGGAACGGCGACTACCAGGCCGTGCTCACCATCACCGACCAGACCGGCCGCGCCGGCCGGGCGAGCGTGACCGTCACGGTGGGCAACACCCCACCCCAGGTCGAGTTCGTCTTCCCACCAGATGGCGGCTTCGTCGGCGAGGGCGACAAGGTGCGATACCGGGTCAAGGTCACCGACGCCCAGGACGGCGACATCGACTGCTCCGACGTCGTCGTACAGCCCGCCATCGGCCACGACGCGCACGCCCACCCGCTGGAGGAACTGCGCGGCTGCGAGGGCGAGTTCACCACGGCGGCCGCCGGGCACGGCGCCGACGCCAACATGTTCTACGTCGCCGTGGCGACCTACCAGGACAAGGGTGCCCCAGGCAGCGCGCCGCTGATCGGCACCGCCGACATCCTGCTCCAGCCCAAGCATCGCCAGGCCGAGCACTACAGCAGGCAGTCCGGCACCTCGGAGTCGCGCAACGACGAGTTCGCCGAGGGCGCCTACCGGGTGGCGAGCATCTCCACCGGCGACTGGATCGCATTCGACCGCATGAACGTGCTGGGAATCGACGCCATCAGCTACCGTGTGGCCAGCACGGGCACCGGCAGCATCGAACTGCGCGCCGGCGCCCCGGACGGCCCGCTGCTGGCCACCACCCCGATCACCGGAACAGGTGGCCAGACCACCTATGCCAACACCCCGCCCGTGGCCGTGACCCAGCTCGCCGGGACGCACACGCTCTACCTGGTGTTCACCGCCGCCCAGGCCAACGCCTTCAACATCGACGCCATCGACTTCATCGGCGACGGCGTCGTGGGCGTGGACATCGACGCCCCCGAGATCACCGTCACCGGGGTCGAGGACGGCGAGTCCGCCAGCGACGCCGACACCCGCACTATCGGGTGGACCGTCACCGACACCTCCGAGATCACCGAGGTCACCGCCACCCTGGACGGCGCCGTCTTCCAAAGCGGAACCCAGGTCAAGCTCTGGCAGCTCCCCCTCGGGGAGCACGAACTGGTGATCACCGCGAAGGATTCCGCCGGGAACGTCTCGACCAGCACGACCGCGTTCGGGACCACGGCGAGCGTCGAAGGTCTGCGGCAACTGGTCGAGCAGTTCGTCGCCTCCGGCGCGATCGACGCCAAGCTGAAGAAGGACCTGATCCACTGGATCGACAAGATCGGGGAGCGGTCGGACGATCCGCGGAAGCTCAACAAGCGCATCGACCAGTTCATCCACCACGTCACCAAGAAGGTGACGAACGCTGAGGCCAAGGCCGTCCTCAGCAGAGACGCCGAAGCACTGCGACCATAACGGAACCGAACCTGGGGTGGGGTGCGGTCGCGCCCCACCCCTTCCTAGTCGTAGAACAGCTGGTCCAGGGCGATGGCGGCGCCGCCGTTCACCCCGGCGTCCAGCCCCAGCCGGGAGCGCTGGAGCCGCACGGCGTCCCTGATCACGGGGAAGACGGCCTCCTTGGTCGCCTCGGTCAGCCGGTCGACGAACGAGTCCGGCACCGTGGTCAGGAAGCCGCCGAGCAGGATCAGTTCCGGGTTGAGCATGTTGACCATGAACGACAACCCGGTCGCCAGGTGTTTGGTGATCAGCTCGGTGTGCGCGGCGGCGGCCGGGTCCTCAGCGGCGGCGGCGAGTAGCGCCTCGAACGGGTTGGGCGGGTCGGACGGCCGGCCGAGCGCGGCCAGCGCGTTCCGCAGCGCCCGTTCGGACAGGACCGTCTCCAGGCAGCCGACCCCGCCGCAGATGCACTTCTCGCCGCCCTCGACCACCCGCGAGTGGCCGAGCTCGATGGCGCCGTGCAGCCCGCCCTGGAACGCCTGACCCTGCACCACCAGGCCCGCGCCGACACCCATGCGCAGGTAGATGACGGCGACGCTGCCGACTCCGCGCCCGTCTCCGAAACGCGCCTCGGCCAGCGCCATCGACCGCACGTTGTGCTCGACGATCACCGACACCCCGAGAGTGGACTCCAGCCGGTCGGCGATCGGCACGTCGCGCCAGGCCAGGTTGATCGGCATCAGCAGCTTGCGGTGGTCCTCGTCGACCGGCCCCGGCACGGCCACCCCGATGCCCAGCAGCCGAGACGGATCGAAGTCGGCGCCCGCCAGGAGCGCGGGAACCGCCCCGGCGATCATGTTGAGCACCGAGTCGGCGGTCAGGTCCGGGACGAAATCGAACCCGACCACCTTGCGGATCGTGCCCACCAGGTCGACCACCCCGAGCCGGACCGTGCCGACGCCGACGTGCACGCCGATGACGTAGTACGCCATGGGTTCGATCGCCAGCTCCGTCCCGGGGCGGCCGGTGCCGACGCGGGAGACCTTGCGGATCTCGGTGACGCAGCCGTCGTCGAGAAGCTGGCCGACGACCCGGGTCATTGTCGTCGCCGAGAGACCGAGGCGGCGGGCTACCTCGGTCCGGGTCAGCCCGGGCTCCTCCCGGAGCAGCCGAAGGACCTGGCCGTTGCGCCCTGAATCCTCATAACGGGAGGCAGCGCGGGGTTCCTCGGTCCACGGGGGTTTCTTTCTCACAACTAGAAAATAGCATCGCGACCCAGGTCACACGCTACGGGTGACGATCTCGGGGAGGCAGGGTATGTGACTTCCCCTTTACGCATGCCGCTACGGGCGGCGGCTCCGCAGGTGGGACGATGGAGACGTGCCCTTCCTCATCAAGCGGATCTACGACGAGGCGGATCCCCGTGACGGTTTCCGAGTCCTGGTCGACCGGCTGTGGCCGCGGGGAGTGTCCAAGGAGGAAGCCCATGTCGACCTGTGGCTGAAGGAGGTGGCGCCGAGCACGGAGCTGCGAACCTGGTTCGACCACCGAGCCGATCGTTTTGCCGAGTTCTCAGCTCGCTATGTCACCGAGCTCGACAGCAACCCGGCAGTCGCCAGGCTCCGGCAGCTGGGCCAGACGAATCCGACGGTGACCCTGCTGTACGGCGCCAAGAACCCGCAGATCAATCAGGCTGTCGTGCTGGCCGGCTACCTGGCCGCGGACGACCATGAGACCCCAGGTGGTAATTGAGCCACTTACCGTAGCCCGCAGCCCCGCCGCCCCACGTCCTGCACGCCGAACCGGCCCAGTTCACGATCACTCTCACCCCGTTGCAGAGATGGTCTCCGGCTGAGGTCGCGGTTTCCGAGGCGTGGCGCGTGACTCGCTCGATGTTCCCGCGCCGTTCGTCGCGGCGACGGACAGCGCGGCGATAGTGATCGGCATGCCCGCTCTTGAGCTCAGCCGCCGCCACCTGCTCGGCGGCGCGGCCGCCGTCGCCGGCGCGACCCTCCTGCCCTCCCTCAGCAGCAGTCCCGCCGCGGCCCACGCCGGGCAGACGGCTGACCCTTTCCTGCTCGGCGTCGCCAGCGGTGATCCGCTACCGAATCAGGTCGTGCTGTGGACCCGCCTGGTCCGCGACCTCGCCAGCGCCGCGTTCTCGTCCCGACCGGTGCCCGTGAGCTGGCAGGTGGCCCGCGACGAGCGGTTCCGCCGCCCGGTCCGCTCCGGCGTCGCCCTGGCCGGCCCCGAACTCGCCCATTCAGTACATGTCGACGTGACGGGGCTGGAGCCGGGTCGCGAGTACTTCTACCGATTCAAGGCCATGGGAGACATCAGCCCCGTTGGCCGTACCAAGACGGCGGCGGACCGGTGGACCGACCTGTCCCGGCTGCGCGTAGGCATCGTCAACTGCCAGGACTTCCAGAACGGGTACTGGCCGGCGTACTGGGGCCTGGCCGAGGAGGACCTCGACGTGGTCTTCCACCTCGGCGACTACATCTACGAGTACGACCCGCGCAGCCGCTTCCCCGACCGCGCCCACACGACGCCGGAGACGCCGGGGCTCGACCAGCTGAGCACGCTCAACGACTACCGGCAGCGGCACGCGCAGTACAAGTCGGATCCGGCGTTGCGCGCCGCCCACGCCTCCTTCCCGTGGGTGGTCACGTGGGACGACCACGAGACCGAGAACAACTACGCGACCTTGACCGATGAGATCGACGACACCGGCCCGGCCAAGCAGACACCCGAGCAGTTCGCCGCGCAGCGCGCCAGCGCCTACCAGGCGTACTACGAGCACATGCCCATCCGGGCCGATTTACGCCCGGGCAGCGCCGACCTGCGTATCTTCCGGCGCTTCGACTTCGGCCGGCTGGTCCGCTTCAACGTGCTCGACACGCGGCAGTACCGTACGGACCAGCCCGGCGGCTTCCCCACCGACTTCGGCCCGCCGGCGGCCGGCACGGCGAACACCGCCGGCACGCTGACCGGCGAGGCGCAGGAACGCTGGCTCGCCGACGGGCTGCTCCGCTCGCACGCGCGCTGGAATGTGATCGCCCAGCAGGTCATGATGGCCCGCACGCTGTTCCCCAACCCCACCGGCCAGCAGCCGCCGGTGCTGGCGAACCTGGACCAGTGGGACGGCTACGCCCCCCAGCGCACCCGCCTGCTGCAGTTGCTGGCCGACGCCAGGATCTCCAACCCGGTGGTCCTCGCCGGCGACATCCATTCGACCTGGCTGAGCGAGCTGAAAGTGGACTTCGACCGGCCAGAATCGCCCTCGGTGGCCGTGGAGCTGGTCGCCACGTCGATCAGCTCGGACTTTCCGGTGGCCTTCGACGCCCCCATCAAGGCCGCCAATCCGGTGTTCAACCCGCATGTCCGGTACTTCGACGGGCTCAAGCGGGGCTATCTGCGGTGCGATGTGCGACGCCACTCCTGGCGCACCGACGTACGCGTCGTGGACACCATCGAGGTTCGCCAGGCACCGGTCAGCACCAGCGTCTCGTACACGGTGGAGAACGGGAGGTCCACCCTGATTCCCGGCTGAGCTTCCCGGCGGAAAATCGTTCGCTCCTTCCATACGCCCTGGTGCACCATGGCCACGGCGGGCTGGTATTCAGGGGGCGAATGGCTGTGGTCGGATCACTTGACTCCCCGGGAGACAAACCGTCGGCCCGGAAATCGGCCGTCATGCTGGCGCTGCGGTACTACAACCGCGAACTGCGCCAGCAGTGGCGGGTCGCGGCGCCCGCGCTGATCTTTCCGGCGCTGGGGAACATCTGCCTGTTCTACCTGGCGCCGCTGGCGGTGGGCGCGCTCGTGGGGCATCTGGCCGGTGGCGGGGACGGCACCGTCGAGGTGCTCTTGCCGTACGTGCTGGTCTTCGGCGCGCTGCTGCTCATCGGCGAGGCACTCTGGCGGGTGGGCCTGCACTTCCTGAACCGCACCGACGCCCGGGGCATCGAGCGGCTCGGCGTGGTGGGCATGGACGAGTTGCTGGCCAAGGACGCCGCGTTCTTCCACGACAACTTCGCCGGCTCGCTGACCAAGCGGGTGCTGAGCTTCTCCAGCGGGTTCGAGGAGTTCGCCGACACGCTCACGTTCTCGATCATGGCCAAGGTGGTGCCGCTGGCGTTCGCCTCGGTGGTGCTCTGGCAGTACCACCCGCTGCTGGTCTTCGTGCTCGTGGGCCTCATCATCGTCACCGGGTTCCTCATCGCCCCGCTCATCCGCCGCCGCCAGGCGCTGGTGGACGAGCGTGAGGCCGCCAAGGTACGCGTGTCCGGACACGTCGCCGACGTGCTCGCCAACATGGAGACGGTCCGCGCGTTCGCCGCCGAGGACCGCGAGGCCGTGGAGCACCGGGCCCGGCTCGCCGAGCAGCGCCGGCTGTCGCTGCGCTCCTGGGATTACGGCAACCTCCGGGTGGACACCGTCGTCGCACCGATGTCGATCCTCACCAGCACCATCGGCCTGCTCCTGGCCGTAGCCCTGCGGGGTGGCCTGGGCGTGGAGGCGATCGTGGTGACCTTCACCTACTACACGAACACGACCGGCTTCATGTTCGAGTTCAACCAGATCTACCGTCGCATGGAGAGCGTGCTGACCGAGGCCGCCCAGTTCACCGAGCTCCTCCTCACCCCGCCGGACGTGACCGACCCCGACAACCCGCAGCCGCTGCGCCCCGCCGACGCCGGCGTCCGCTTCGAACGGGTGACGTTCGCACACGCCGGCAACCCGCTCCTGTTCGACCGCCTGGACCTGGACATCCCGGCCGGCACCAAGATCGGCCTGGTCGGCCGGTCCGGCGGAGGCAAGACCACCCTCACCCGGCTGCTGCTCCGCCTCATGGACATCGACGGCGGCCGGATCCTGATCGGCGGCCAGGACATCACCCGGCTCCGCCAGACCGACCTGCGCAGCCTGATCGCCTACGTCCCCCAGGAACCCGCCATGTTCCACCGGTCGCTGCGCGACAACATCGCCTTCGCCCGCCCTGGCGCCTCCGACGCCGACATCCACCGGGCCGCCCACGCCGCCCACGTCACCGAGTTCGCCGAAGCCCTGCCCATCGGCTTCGACACCCTGGTCGGCGAACGCGGCGTCAAACTCTCCGGCGGCCAGCGCCAGCGCGTCGCCCTGGCCCGCGCCATCCTCCGCGACGCCCCCATCCTCCTGCTCGACGAGGCCACCAGCGCCCTGGACTCCGAAAGCGAAATCCTCGTCCAGGAAGCCCTCTGGCACCTGATGCGCGACCGCACCGCCCTCGTGGTCGCACACCGCCTGAGCACCGTCGTCCGCATGGACCGCCTGGTCGTCCTCGACCACGGCCACATCGTCGAACAGGGCACCCACAACGAACTCCTCCAGACCCAGGGCCCGTACGCCCGCCTCTGGCACCACCAATCCGGCGGCTTCCTCGTCGAAGAGGACACCCCAGACGCCGTCCACCGCTGACGACACCAGCAGCGATTGCGGTGATCGGCGAGTTCTTGCCGATCTAAGCTGGTGTCATGACGCGCCACAGGCTCCGGTCGATCACGGTCGAGGGATACACCTCGATCCGCTCGGCCCAGGTGAGCCTGCGCGACCTCAACGTCCTGGTCGGCGCCAACGGCGCGGGCAAGAGCAACTTCATCTCCGCCCTCGCCCTGCTGGGCCGCATCGTCGACGGAGAACTCAACCTCTTCGTCGGCCAGGCGGGCGGCGCATCCGCCCTGCTCCACGACGGCCCCAAGGGTGACGCGCGGATCGTTTTGCGACTGGACTTCGAACCGAACGAGTATGAGGCAACCCTCATACCCGCCGCCCGGGATGAACTGATCTTCGGGGACGAACGCATCCGGTTCCACGGCGAAGGCCACGCCACGCCGTTCGACGCCTCACTTGGCAGAGGACACCGGGAAACCCGCCTGCTGGACGAAATCAGCCAGCGCGGCTCGTCCTCCGTCGCCGGGCACGTGGTGGACATGCTGCGCGGCTGCCGGGTCTTCCACTTCCACGACACCGGCCCCAGCGCCCCCGTCAAACAGACCGGATTCGCCTCCGACAACATCGCCCTCCACCCTGACGCGGGAAACCTGGCCGCCGTCCTGCTCCGCCTGCGGCAGAGCGACACCACCTCCTACCGCCGGATCGTGCGCACCATCCGGCACGTCGCCCCGTTCTTCCGGGACTTCGTGCTCGTCGAAGAGAACGGCCGGTTGCGGCTGCGCTGGCAGCAGGAAGGCTCCGACGTCGTCTTCCCCGCCGACGCGCTCTCGGACGGCACCTTGCGTTTCATCTGCCTGACCACCCTGCTGAGCGTGCCCGTCCTGCCCAATTTGGTCGTGCTGGACGAACCAGAACTCGGCCTACACCCCTACGCCATCGTCCAGCTGGCCGACATGCTGCGCGCCGCCAGCCACGACAGCCAGGTCCTCATCGCCACCCAGTCAGTCACACTGATGAACCAGTTCGAACTCAACGACCTCATCGTCGTCGAACGCTCCAGCGGCTCCTCGATCTTCGACCGGCCCGACCCCGAACGGCTGCGGGACTGGCTGGCGGACTACTCGCTGGGCGAGTTGTGGGAGAAGAACCTGCTCGGCGGCAGACCGCAGCCCGAGTCCAGGTGACCGGCATGCGCCACCTGCACATCCTGTGCGAGGGCCAGACCGAAGAGACCGTCGTCCGCGAGGTCATCGCCCCCTACCTCGAAACGCCGACGTCTACGTCGCCCGATCCATCTTCACGACCAAACGTCCTGCGGGTGGCCCCTCCTACCAGGGCGGATTGTCCACGTGGGGCAAGCTCGCCACAGAGATCCGCCTGCTCCTGCGGGACACCTCGATCACCGTCCTGACGACCCTGCTGGACTACTACGGGCTCCCCGCCGACGTTCCCGGGATGTCGACACGCCCGCCCGGCTCACCGCACAACCGGGTAATTCACGTCGAGCGAGCCATGGCCGACGCCATCGGCGATCCCCGTTTCCTGCCCAACCTGGTGCTCCACGAGATCGAAGCATGGGTGCTCCTCGGCCACGAGGCTCTCGGCGAGCTGACCGGCGATGCCGCACTGGCCCACGCCGCACAGGCGATCGTGACCGACGCCCAAGGCGCCGAACTCGTCAACGACGGAGCCGACACCGCCCCCTCCAAACGGCTCCTGCACCTGTATCCGCGCTACCGCAAGACCTCCGACGGGCCACTCGTCATCGCGGAGATCGGCATCGACTCCATCAGGAAGGCCTGCCCCCACGCCGACACCTGGTTCACCGCGGTCAACGCCGCCCTCACCCAGAATCAATGATCGCTTCACACGACGCCATCAGAAGAGTGGCACCCCTGTCGACCAGGACGACAGGATTTGAACCTGTGACCCTTTGACCCCGCGACTGCGGGTGGGCGTGTTCGGGTGCGCCGCCATCGATGCCGTCGCTCCGCTGCTCATCGGCTGAGCCGAAGTCGGTCCTGGACTACTGCGCCAGAACCACATCACAAGAGTCCAGGGCCGGGCGAGGTCAGCCGCGTCTCATGCTGAGGATCTCGCGTCCCCGTTCCGGGGTGATCAGCCGGGCGGTTCGGGGATCGGCCAGCAGGGTGAGCGGGGCGAGGTGGTCGTCGCTCATTGGCAGGCACTTCGGACCCTCAAGGGAGATCGCCGCCGTTGTGTACTGCGCCGCTATGCGTATGACCACGGCCAACGGTGGCGCGGTAGCCGAAACCGTTCCCCCCGACCCGTACGTAGTTGCCCCGCGGGCTCGTACCGATCCGGAAACCGGGGACGCCCACGGAAACGCCCAGTCCGGCCTGTGACAGGTTGAAGCGGAACGGTCCAGCTTTCAAGGTGGTGCGCACATAGATGGCCATGTAGCTCCGACCCGTGTGATCAGTTGAGGGCCTGACAATACGTGATCAGCCGTTGGTTCCAGCTACTTAATGAATCGATCTGACCTCACGTTTGATTACAGAAAGTGGTCACAAATCTGAGCGGCCGTGGACGCCCGACCACAGGTAACACGGGCAGGCGTCCGCTTGATCACGAAATCCCGCCTTCTCGATCGGGCGGCTGAGCTAAGCCAGATGATTGGAGGGTTGGTCCGTCAGAGGGACTTCGCGAGTTCGACCAGTTGGTCCAGTGCCATGCCCCAGCCTTCGGTGAAGCCCATGTCCTCGTGTGTCTTTCTTGTTGAGGAGTCGGCGTGCATCGCGATGGCGGTGTACTTCGTGCCGTTGCCGTCGGGCTTGATGTTGATCACCGCGGTGAACGGGAAGTCGGCCTCGCCCTCGGCGGTCTGCGGGCGGAAGCCGGGGGCCAGGCCGGAGGTGAAGATCAGCGTGGAGCCCTCCTCGACCAGGAGGATGCAGCCGCTGTTCGGGTATTCCTCGCCTTCGGGCGAGCGCATGGTGGTGTTGAACCTGCCGCCGGGCTGCAGGTCGATCTCGCAGAAGGGGGTCGACCAGGGCCTCGGGGCGAACCACTGCTTGAGCAGCTCGGGAGTGGTCCAGGCCTTCCAGACCAGTTCGGGGGCGACGTCGACGGTGCGCTCCAGAACGAGATCGAGTTCCGGGTTCAGGGTGTAGACGGTCATGTCTGCTGCTCCTTCAGGTCGTAGAGAAGCGCGTCGAGTTGATCGAGGCGCCGGGTCCACAGCGCGCGCCGCGCGGCCAGCCAGGTGTCGACCGCCTCCAACGGCTGGGGCGCGAGCCGGTAGGTCCGCACCCGTCCCTTCTTCTGGGACGTCACCAGGCCGGATCGCTCGAGAACGCTCAGGTGCTGAGTGAACGACGGCAGTGCCATGTCGAACGGACGGGCCAGGTCGCTGGTCGTCGCGGGCCCCTGGCTGAGGCGCTCGACGACCCGGCGGCGGGTGGGGTCCGACAACGCGTGGAACACACCGTCCAGATCCGCGTCGATCACGCCGTCCCCCTCACTTAGGTACCTACCTAAGTATGCGAAACGAGTGATACTTAGGTCAATCCCTAAATGTTGCCAGGGGCCCTGGTCGTGGACGTGACATCCGGCGGTGGGCAACTACGCTCGGCTCATGCGATGGCGTCAAGCCCTCTCCCGCGTCGGCGCGGCTGACTACCTCGTCGCGGGGGCCGTCGGGCTGTTCGCGGTGACCGAGGAGCTCATCGGAGGGACGAATCTGCCCGAGCGGCCCAGTCTCGCGTTGTGGGTGGCCGCCGGGATCGTGACGGCGCTGCTGGTGCTGGTCCGGCGGCTGGCTCCGTTCGGGGTGATGGCGGCCTACACCGGCGTGTCCCTCGCGGTCTTCCTGCTCGCGGGGCAGGAAGCGGGCGCCTGGCAGTGGTACACCCAGCTGTTCCTGCTGTTCACCCTGCTCAGCGAGGTGCCGCCGGCCAGCCCGAAGGGGCTGTTCGGACCGGTGGCCACAGCCTTGTTCCTGGCGGGCATGGCGATCTCGTACCACAGCGAGTTCGCGGAGTACGCGATCGCGGTCTCGATGGCCGCCATCGCCGGAGGCGCCGGATTCGGCGTACGGCGGCACCGGATGCGGGCCCTATCGGCGGACAGGCGCAGCGAGACGCTGGCCGCGCAGAGCGAGTTGCTGGTCAAGGAGGCCGTCGCGGAGGAGCAGGCCCGGCTAGCCAGGGAGCTGCACGACATCGTCGCCCACAGCGTGAGCCTGATGGTCATGCAGGCGGGCGGGGTACGGCGGATGCTCCGCGACGACCAGACCAGGGAACGCGCGGGTCTGGCCCTGATCGAGGAGACCGGGCGCGGCGCGGTGGAGGAACTGCGCCGCATGCTCCACCTGCTGCGCGGTCCCGGCACCGACGGGCTGACGCCGCTGCCGAGTCTGGCCCGGCTGGACGACCTGGTGGAGCAGGCGCGCTCGGCGGGTCTGGACGTCAAGGTCGACGTGGAGGGCGAGCCGGTGCCGCTCCCGGCCGGGCTGGACCTGTCGGCGTACCGCATCGTGCAGGAGTCGCTGACCAACGCCCTGAAGCACGCCGGGCCCACGGCGGTCTCCGTCACCATCGGCTACCGGCCGTACGAGCTGTCCCTGGACATCACCGACGTCGGCCCCCGCGACGGAGGACGCGGCGCGCCCGCGACGGAGGGCGGCCACGGGCTGATCGGCATGCGTGAGCGGGTGGCCTTGTTCAGGGGCGATCTGACCGCCGGCCCGCTGCCCGAGAGAGGCTTCGCCGTGCGGGCCGCGCTTCCGCTGAGCGCCCGCTAGTGCATTTACTTTCATCCATCCGAGCAGGCCGAACGCTCAACTAAGTTTGTACAGTTAGCAAACTTACTCACAGCTGCCTACGTTCCCGGCACGCGCTAGCCAAGGTAGGGATGATCCCGCCTCCGCTCCAGTCGCCGACCATCGCGCCAGAGCGGCAATCGGGCAACAACCCGATCGTCCAGGAGACCTGCTCGGACGTCGCCCGCATGCAGTGGGCGTTCAACTACGTCTCCGGGCCCACCGCGCCCCCCACGGACCGGGTCTGGTCCGGCAACGCCGACGGGTTCGCCGCCACCAGCGGAATGGGCCTGACCACCACCACCGGCGGCGCCGCCGGCGCCACGGTCACCGTCTCCACCTACGCCGGCCTGGTCAGGTACGCCACGGCGAGCACGCCCTACGTCATCCGCGTGAACGGCACGATCACCGTCACCCCGTACGGCACCGAGATCCGGGCGGCCTCCAACAAGACCATCGTCGGCGTCGGCACCCGGGGCCACATCGTCAACGGCGGCTTCTTCCTGGGCTCGGGCGTCACGCCGAACTCCTTCTACTCCTACACGCTTGACCCCGCCTCCCAGCTCCCCGCGCTCCTGCGCACCTACGCGGGACCACAGGCCAACATCGGCGTGTGATCGATTCCTCGGGCGACGGCTGGAACCCCCATCGGCTGCGGTCGAGGGACGATCTCAGGGAGAGATGATGTCGGGGAGCTGGCTTCGATGTTCGATGTTCAGCTTGCGATAGATCCGGTACAGGTGGCTGTGGACGGTTCGTACGGAAAGATGCAGGCGTTCGGCGATTTCGCGGTCGGAGAGACCGCGAGAGGCGAATCCGGCCACCTCGTGTTCCCTGCGGGTGAGGATCGCGGGGGGCGAGGAGAGGCCTGGGGTGCGGGCGCCTTCGCATGCCGGGGTCAGGTCGTTGAGGCGGGCCGATGACGCCAGTGCCGATCCGAGGCGGCCCTCGGCGCGGTGGATCAGGCTTGCGGTCGACGCCGCCTCGGCGGCCCACAGCACGCAGCCGGTCGCGGCGGCCTCGCGGGATATCTCGTCGAGAGCGGCCGCGTCCCGCCGGGACAGGGCGGCGGCGTTCCTGGCCATGAGTGACTGCAGAGCGCTCTGGCTGGATGCGGCGAGACGCTGCAGATCGTCGGCGACCGTCGTGGCGGCGCCCAGGCGTGCGGCGTCGTGCAGCACCCAGGAGGCCATCAGCAGCGACCCGACCTGTTCCAACTCGGCGGCCTGGCTGAGGGCGAGGTCGACTGCGGCCGTGAGATCGCCCTCGGCGTATCGGGCCCAGACAGAGCCGCTCCGGCGCGGGGCCGCGAACCCGCCGGGAAGGCCGGCCCGCAGCCGCTCCATCGCCTTCCCCGCGCGGTACGCGTCGCCGAGCACGGACTCCGCCTCGCTCAGCGCGTCCAGACCCCACATCTGCGGGCTCGCCGCGATGCCCTGGATCGGCATCACGGCCAGCGCCTCCCGCAGCCAGCGGCGGGCGGTAGCCGGCCGGCCGGAGAGCAGGAATACCTGCCCGAGATCGTGAGCCCAGTAGGCGCGCCACGTCGCGGCGGTCCCCGTCGCCTCCGCTTCCAGGGCGGATTGACCGAGTTCGATGGCATTCGCGATCTGGCCGTCGAGAGCCAGCGCTTGGAGGAGAGCCATGCGGATGAGTTCCGCGCGCGGACCGTCGCTGCCGTCCAGCGCGACATGAGCGAGTTCGATGGCATCCCGGGTCCGGCCCGCGCACGCGAGCGCGCGCACCTGGGAGACCGCGAGCGCGGCGCGGTCCGCCGGGTGCCGCCGGAGGATGCGATCCGCGAGCTCCACCGACTCCCCTATATACCCGACCGCGAACGCCTGGGCAGCCCGGCTGATTTCCAGCCGCAACCTGACCTGCGGATCGGCCGTCGTCAGTACCGCGAACGTCAGGGTGTTCCGCGCCTCGCTGACCTGGCCGTGAATCAGGTGGACACGCGCCCGCGCCGAGAGCGTCCTGGCCCGCGACGCGTCGTCCGGCGCTTCCGCCTCAAGCGCCTGGGCCAGTTCGAGGGCGCGCGTGGCCTCTCCGAGGTAGGGCAGTTCGGCGACGAGCGCCAGCCGCGACTCGAATGATCCATCGGCGTCGACCGCGGCCTGGAGCAGGCGCCCGGCGAGCTGGTGGTCGAGCGCCTCTGACGCTTCCCAGGCCGCTTCGCGAAGCAGCGCGGGATCAGCGGCCACGCCCGCCTCGACTCGCCACACCGCGATCCTGACCTTGTCCCGCCGCCGGCGTGCTCCCGTGGCCTCCACCGCGTCGGCGAGCCTTCTGCGGTGGTCGCGGGCCCGCAGCGGCGGAAGCGTCGCGCGCAACGCCTCGCCGTACAGGGGATGGACGAGCGCGACGAGGTGTCGTCGCCGGTCGGGAGGGGCGGTCAGCAGCCGCTCTGACTCGAGATCGGCGATCACCTCGGGGGCGATGAGGCGTTCCAGGATGGCCGCGCCGACCGGTTCGGCGAGCGCCACGAGCTCCGCCGCGGCCCGTACGGCGGGAGCGAGCCGGTCCAGCCGGGCGGCGATGGTCGCGGGCAGGTTCGTGTCTTCGAAGATCGGCTGAAGCAGCCGCCAGACGCCGTTCATCTCGGTGAAGGTCGCGGCCTCCACGAGCTCGCGTAGTAAGAGCGGATTTCCCCCGCTCAACCGCAGCAGATGAGCGGGCAACGTCGATTCCACCTGACCGCCGAGTGCGGTCGAGAGCAACTCGGCCGTATCGCTCTCGGTCAGCCCTTCCAGGGCAATTCGCTCAAGGTCCCGCCACCACCCCGCGGTCCCTTCGCCTCGTACGGCCAGCACGACCGGAATCGCGGCGCCTTCGACAAGATGCCGCGCCAGGGCGGCCGACGCCGGATCGAGCAGGTGAGCGTCGTCGATCACCAGCGCGCCAGAGCCGGTGATGTGCGCGGCCGCCGCCGTCAGCGTACGCGTGAGTTCACCATCCGCGGCGGGCAGCAAGTGCGCGAAGGGCAGCAGCGGGATCCCGCCCGGCGTGGCGAAAACCCAGCTCACCCCGGCTCCCCAGGCCCCGGCTCTGGACCGTGCTTCGGAGAGCAGCCGGCTCTTGCCGATCCCGGCCGGGCCGGCGACCACCAGGCCGTTCCCGGCGCGTCCGGTCATCACGGCCACGATGCGATCCAGTTCGCCCGCGCGCCCCACCAGTGGCCAGGAGCTCATGGCCGCAGGGTACTGCGCATGCCGTACGCCGAGAATGCAGTAATCCACTACCGATGTGATGGATTCCGAGGTCCCGCACGGTGGTCCCATGACATACGACGTGGTAATCGTGGGCGCCGGTGTGGCGGGGTGCACCGCCGCGATCCTGTACGGCAGAGCCGGCCTGCGCGTCGCGATCATCGATAAACACCACAACATCTCCACGCACAAGGCGCTGTGCGGGCACTTCGTGCTGGGCGGGACGCAGCCGATGTTGCGGCGTACCGGCCTCTGGCAGGCCATGGTCGACGAGGGCGCGGCCGTGGGCGGCATCGCGCGCTGGACCGCGGCCGGGTGGGCCGTGCCGGAACCCGGCCTGCCCGAGTGCATCAGCCTGCGGAGGGAGAAACTGGACCCCCTCCTGCGGACGCTCGCGGCCGGCACACCCGGTGTCGATCTTGTGCTGGGGCGTACGGTGACCGGGCTGATGGAATCGGGCGGGCAAGTCACCGGTGTGCGCGTGGGTGACGAGGAGATCCCGGCGCGGCTCGTCGTCGGCGCGGACGGGCACCGGTCGCCAGTGGCACAGTTCGCGGGGGTCGCCGAGGACGTGGCGCCCAACGAGCGTTTCGGACTATGGGCGTACTATCGCGGGGTTGTCCCACGGGGCCCGGCTGAAAGCCAGATATGGTCACTGGACCCGGACGTCGGCATCCTCGTCCGGACCGACGATGACCTTCACATGCTGGTGGCGTTCCCGGCCAAAGCCAGACTCGCCGACTTCCAGGCCGACCGAGCTGGTGCGCTGGAGCGATTCATGGCGTCACTTCCAGACGCGCCAGACTTGTCCTCAGCCGAGCGGGTCTCCAAGGTGATCGGCACGAACGACTACCCGTGCGTGAAACGCGATCCGGCCCCGAGGCCCGGGCTCGTGCTGGTGGGGGACGCGGCCATCACCGGCGATCCCACCCCGGCCGTCGGCTGTGGCTGGGCGTTCCGTGCCGCCGAATGGCTGGTGGAGTCGACGACTCCGGCACTGCTCGACGGCTGGGACCTCGAAGCCGGCATCGCCGCCTATCGCAAGGCGCTCGGCTTCATCGTGAGCCATGACCGGTTCAGCCGGCAGGACGCCCTGGCCCGGCCCAGGAACCCAGTGCAGAAACTGATCAACAAAGGAGCTCACCGCGATCCCAAGCTCGCCCGCCGCGTCTACCTGTTCGCGATGCGCGCCATTCCCGCATCCGATCTGATCAACCTCCGGACCCTCCTCCGCGCCGCCTGGGCCGCGACCCGTCCGTGAACGATCCTCAAGATCCGACATGCTCCGCCGTGTCACCAGTCCCGAGTGCCGATCAGCTCTTCGGCGTCCGCGTCCGCGAACCCGTAGGCGTCGGCCACGAACCAGAACTCCTCGGCGATCAACTCCCGCGCGACCGTCTCGATCTCGCTGCCAGCCTCCCAGAAGTCGTCCTGAAGGTCGTTGAACTCGCAGGTCGCCGCGTGGGTGAGGACGTAGAGAGCGGTCAGGTCGGCGGGCCGCTGGGCCTCGATGCGCTCACATAACCTCAGCAGGATCTCCCTGCCCTTGTCGACGACCTCGTCGGGGTAGTAGCCATCGGCATACATCCCCTTGAGGAAGGCACGATCCGCGACCTGCTGGTTGGTGAGCGGCACCACGGGCTCCCGTCATGACGGCGATCAGACGGTCCCCCATCCTGCCTCACGGCACCGACATTCCCGGGACAGGATCCTCCTCGGGGATGATCACTATTGTGCCGTCGTCTTTGTAGTTCATCATGAATTTCAGGCCGCGGGAGCGCAGGTCGCGCATCAGGGCTTCGGCTTCCGGCTTCGGGAGGCGGATGGGGGGATCCAGGGAGTATCTGGGTCTTGTGCCGCATACGGTTGCGGCCTCGCCGAATTCTTCGCGCAGTCTGCCGGACAGGGCGTCCAAGTCCACGCCCCGGCGACGCAGCCACCGGTCGAAGGAGCCCGATCCGGCGAGGCCGCCCACGAGGAAGCACAGGCTCCAATCCGCGTCGCCTCCGAGGCCGGCCTGCATGCCTCGGGCCCAGCCGATGGCGTGGTTGAGGACATGGTCCAGCCGGAAGGCGCCGTCGCCGAGCGGTTCCGGCTTGCCGCGTTCGGGGACCGTGAATCCGGTTTCCGTCAGCAGCCTCCGGGCGCGGGTGTCGTCGACCATGCAGGCCTCGAGGTAATGGTGAAGCCGGATCGTGGTCATGGCCTCCGGGTCCTCTTTGTCGGCTTCCGCGTATGACCTCGCGATTTCGATGAGTTTCATCTCTGCTCCACGAGAATGCCGGACACGCCGTCATATCGAGGCTAGCCCGCGAGCCGCGCGGACGCGCGTCAGTGCGGCCGGTCTCAGTCGAAGTAGCTGTTGAGGTAGGTCCACGAGTCGGTGATGTCCTGCGTGGCCTGATGCGGGCCGCGGAGTTCGCGCACGAAGATGGCGATGTCGGTGAGCCGCCAGCGGAGGCGGTAGTAGGACAGTCCCGCCGAGTCGGCGACATAGCCGGTGATTTCCGTGTACGCGTCGAGGGTGTCGAGCATCCACAGGTCGCGTTCGGGCGGGGCGAGGCGCACGGTCTCCCAGTCGATGAGTTTCAGGCCGGTACGGGTGCGGATGAAGTTGCCCGGGTGGGGCTCGCCGTGGGTGATGACCTGGGAGCGGTGCCGTATCTCAGTGGCGAGCTGGTCGAACTCGTTGAGTTGGCGTTCGATGTGGGGCGCGTGGGTGGTCAGCAGGCGGCGGGCCGGTTTCATCGGCTTCGAATCCACGGCGATCTTCCGCACCGAGATGCGGGATCCGGACCGGACGATTCCCCGGTCCACCTACTTCGCGATCGGCACCATCGGCCTCTTCTATGTCCTCGCGTCCTGGGCGGCGGTCGTCGCGTACGGCCCTGGCTCGGTGACGGGGGCCGCCCAGCAGAATCCGGATGAGTTCTTCACCGCCTCGGTCCAGACGTATCTGGGCTCCGTCGCCGTCCACGTGGTGTCGGTGATGCTGGTCATGAGCTATCTCGCCGGTGTCATCTCCGAGCAGAGCATCCTGTCGAGATATTTCCACGCGCTCGGCGCGGACGGCGTGCTGAAGCGTACGGTCGGGCGCGTGCACGAACGGCACGGGTCCCCCTACATCGCCAACATCCTCACCACCGCGGTCCTGTTCGCGCTGTTCCTGCCGTGGGCGTCGACCGACGAACCGACCACGCCCGCCTCCGTGCTGGGGGCCGCCGGACTGCTGACGCTCATGGTGGTGCTGACGCTCGCCAGCGTCGCGGTGTTCGTCTACTTCCGCCGGAGCGACACACCGGCCGGCGGCCTCTGGCGGACCGCCGTCGCACCGCTGGCCGCGGCGGCCCTGCTCGCGACGGTCACGGTGCTCGGCGTGCGCAACTTCCACCTGCTGAGCGGCAGCTCCGGCACCCTGCCGGGGATCTTGCTCGCGGTGACCGTGGTGACGGCCGTTCTCGGCGTGGTCGTCGCGCTCGCGTACCGCCGGCGACGCCCGGACGTCTACCGCCGGATGGGCCGCCGGGAAGCTTGACCCTCACCGGATCCGGCACCCTACACTTGCCCGAATTGGACAAGTACTCCCCAAACGGTCGTTTCGCCGGTCCCGTAGATCAGGAGGTGGCGAGCCAGTGGGTTCACCGTCGAGTCGCACGCTCCCCGCCGACCTGACCCCCTTCATCGGGCGCCGCGAGGAGGCCGCCGACGTCCGCCGCCTGCTCGAATCGAGCCGGCTGCTGACGTTGACCGGTCCCGGCGGCATCGGCAAGACCCGCCTCGCCCTGCACACGGCGCGCACCAAGCACCGGGCGTTCCCCGGCGGGGTCTGGTCCGTCGACCTCAGCACGCTGACGGACCCGAGCCTGCTCCCGCAAACGGTGTCGGCGGCGATGGGCCTGCCGGACGTGTCCTCCACGTCGCGGACGGAAGCGCTGATCGACTACCTGTCCGACCGGCAGGGGCTGCTGCTCCTGGACAACTGCGAGCATCTGGTCGACAGTTGCGCTCAGCTCGCCCGCGCCCTGCTCCGGGCGTCCGAGAGCCTGCGGATCCTCACCACCAGCCGTCAGCCGCTCGGCGTGGAGGGTGAGCAGATCTTCCAGGTCCCGCCGTTCACGGTGCCGCTGGAAACCTCGGCCGTGGCACCCGCCGAGGCTCTGCTGCGCTACGAGTCCGTCAGCCTGTTCGTCAGCCGGGCCCAGGCGGTCTTCCCGGGTTTCCGGCTGGACGCCGGCAACGGCCCGCTGGTCGCCCGCCTGTGCCGCGATCTTGAGGGGATCCCTCTCGCCATCGAACTGGCCGCGGTCCGCCTGCGGTCGCTGTCCGTGGAGGAGATCGTCGCCCGTCTCGATGACCGGTTCCAGCTGCTGACCATCGGGCACCAAGGTCCGGGGGCTGTGGCTGGCGGGCTGGCTGGCGTTCTATCAGGGGGACATCGGGGCAGCCCACCGCCACGGCGACGAGAGCGCCGCGCTGGCCGAGCGGCTCGGCGACGACCTCAGCCGGGCGTACGCGACCTATGTCCGCGGGCTGGCCGCCGCCTGCGACCACGACTACCCGGGGGCGAAGGCCCTGCTGAGCGCGGCGCGGGAGCATTACGACCTGGCGGGCGACCGGCCGGGGCACTGGCTCGTCACCGCGGACCTGGCGGGAGTGCTGGGTGTGCTGGGCGAGATCGACGCGGGCGTGGCGCTGTGCGGTCCGGCGATCGAGCAGTGCGCCGGCCGGGGCGCGCGCTGGAACCAGTCGTATCTCCAGTGGATCCTGGCCGACCTCAGGCGCCTGCAGGGAGACCTCGATGAGGCGACCCGCCTGCTCAAGGAGATCCTGGAGATCAACCGCGACTTCGACGACCCCACCGTCATCGGCGCGTGCCTGGAGTCGCTGTCCTGGGTGGCGAGCGGGCGGGAGGACGCGGACTCGGCGGCCTGGCTGCTCGGCGCCGCCCACGCGACCTGGGGCAAGGCGGGAATCTCGCTCCTGCAGTACGCCGCGTGGGGAGAGGCGCACGCGGACGCCTGCGCGGACGCGCGTGCGTCGCTGGGCGAGGCGGCGTTCGACGAGTCGTACCAGCGGGGCGAGCACATGACGCCCGCGACCGCGATCGACCACGTCCTCAAGAAGAAGGCGTCGCCCCACGATTCGCCCGCCAGGACCCACATCGACGAGCTCACACCCCGGGAACTCGAGATCGCGAAGCTGGTCAGCGAGGGTCTGACGGACAAGCGGATCGCGCAACGCCTGGTCATCGCGCAGCGTACGGCCGAGGGTCACGTGGAGCGGATTCTGCGCAAGCTGGGATGCACCTCCCGGGCGCAGGTGGCGGCCTGGTGGATCTCGCACTCGGGCGGTCCCGGAACCCGGTCGGCCGCGGGCTAGGACAGTCGCGCGACGCCGCCCGCGTCGTACTGCAGTTCCCCGCCGACCACCGTGGCGCCCACCGAGAGGGAGGCCAGCCGATCGGGAGAGACCTGGAGCAAATCGTCGGACAGCACCGTGAAGTCGGCGAGCTTTCCCACCGTCAGGCTGCCTTTGACCCTCTCCTCGTGCGCCGCGAACGCGGAGCCGATCGTGAAGGCCCGCAGTGCCTCCCGCGCGGTCAGCCGCTCGCCCGCGCCCAGGACCTGGCCGCTCGAGGTCGTGCGGTTGACCAGGTCGTGGATCCCAAGCAGGGGCTCGCCGCGGACCACGGGGCAGTCGCTGCTGCCGGGGAGATCGAGGCCGGCGTCGAGGAAAGACCGGCCGCGGTAACACCAGTCGGCGCGCGGCAAGCCCAGCGCGCGGATCATGCCGTCGCCCAGTTCGCTGACGAAGCGTCCCTGGGGGACGGGGATCACGCCCAGCCTCGCGAGCCGTGGCAGCTGGTCGGGCCGGGTCACCGCGCAGTGCTCGATGCGGTGCCGCGGATCGGGCCGCGGGTGCAGCCGCCGCGCGCGCTCGTAGGCGTCCAGGACAAGGTCGATCGCGGCGTCTCCGATCGCGTGCGCCGCCACCTGCCAGCCGAACTCGTGTGCCCGGACGATCCGGTCGATGATGACATCGCGCTCGTCGCGGAGAAAGCCGGACTCCGCGTCCGCGTACGGCTCCGACATGCTGGCGGTACGGCCGACGAGCGATCCGTCGACCATGAACTTAACCGACGAGACCTTGAGCCACTCATCGCCGCCTCCGCTCGCCAAGCCGAGGTCCAATCCGAACCACGGCCGGTCGCCCTCGTACGGAGTGATCTCGTGCAGCAGTTCCGCGACCGGCATGACGTTGGTCCGGACCCGCAGCAGCCCGCGGTCCCGCGCCCGCGCGAAGGCGGCCAGATCGGCACAGTTGTTCCCGAGCATGCCGGCGGTGCCGATCCCCGGCTCGGTCACGGACGTGATGCCGGACGCGACCGCCTCCTCGGCGGCCCGCTCGATCGCGGTGACGAAGTGCTCAGCCGACGCCGGTCCGACGGTCTCGGCGGCGAGCTCGGCCGCCCGCTCGGTCAGCAGGCCCGTGTCCATGTCAACCGTCCCGCCGGCGACTGACCCGATGCCCATACGTTCCAGGGCCAGGGAGTTGACCACGCACATGTGCCCGGAGCAGTGCTGGAGCCAGACCGGCCGGCCGCCGCCGGCCTCGTCGAGCCGCTCCCGGCGCGGGTGCGCGCCGAGTTTGTTCTGGTCGTAGCCCGCGCCGATCACCCAGGCGCCGGCCGGCAGGGTCGCCGCGTGCTCGGCGACCCTGCGGTAAAGCTCGTCCAGGTCGCTCACCATGTCGGCACGGAGGTCGAGTTGCAGCAACCGAATGCCGTACGCGCTGAGGTGGTAGTGCGCGTCGTTGAAACCGGGCACGACGGGCGCGCCGCCCAGGTCCACGAGCTGGGCGGCGCTCACCCCGTCGAGATCCTCGTCAAGACCGACGACACGTCCCGCCAGCACACCGAGGCGCCGGGCCGCAGGCCGGGAGCCGTCGAGGGTGGTGATGCGGGCGTTGGTGTAGATCGCGTCTATCCGCACGGATCGTCCTTCAGGAAGCGTGGTGGCGCCGGGCGAGATCGCTGACGCCCCCGTACCGGCTGCGGTAGAACACCAGCGGCTTGAGCGGCCGCGGATTCAGCGACAGCTCCGCCAGCGAACCCACCACGATGACGTGGTCGCCGGCTTCGTGCACGGCGGCCATGTCGCAGGCGATCCACGCCAGCGCGTGACTCAGGTACGGCAACGACGACGACCCCGGTGCCACCGCAGGCCACCGAACTTGTCACCGCCGCTCGCGGCGAACCGGCTGCTGACGTCCTGCTGATCCTCCGCCAGCACGTTCACGCAGAACCGCGCGCCCCCGGCGATGCGCGGCCAGGACGTCGACGTCTTCGCGACGCAGAAGCCGACCAGGGGCGGCTCCAGCGACACCGAGAAGAACGAGCCGCAGGCGAAGCCGTGCGGCGCGCCGGCGTCGTCCGTGCCGGTGATCACGACGACGCCGGTCGGGACGTGACCGAGGACCGCACGGAAGCGCTGCGCGTCCACGCTTCGCATCAGCTGCCCGCGAGGCGCTTGCCGAGGAAGTCACCGACCCGGGCCAGCGCCTCCTGGCCCTCCGGCAGATCCGGCCCGAAGGCGGGCCAGTCGTGGATCAGCTCCGGGTAGACGTCGAGGACGACCTCGACGCCGGCCTCCTCGGCCCGCTTGGCGAACACCACCGAATCCTGGTGCGTGAGGTCTCTCGTACCCGTCTGCAGCAGGACCGGGGGCAGGCCGGCGAGATCGGCGAACAGCGCGTTGTTCGCGGGATCGTCGGCCGCGGCGCCGGCCAGGTAGCTGGCGGCGAGCCAGCGAAGGTAGGCGACGGTGAGCATCGGGTCGTCGCTCTCCCGCTCGTCGGGCATGTCCGGGCGGAAGCTGATGTCGATCCACGGCGAGAACGCCACCACGGCGGCGGGCACGGGCAACCCGGCGGCGGCGATCCTGGCCGCGAGCAGCAACGCCAGGCCGCCGCCGCCCGAGTCTCCGGCCAGCGCGGTCCGGGCCGCGTCGGCGCCCCGGGCGAGCAGCCATCGATAGGCGGCCAGGCAGTCGTCGAGCGCGGCGGGCGCCGTCGCCTCCGGTGCGCGCCGGTAGTCGACGACGGCCACCCGGGCCTTGGTCGCCGCCGAGATACGGCTGGCGAACTCGCGGTAGGCCTCGGCGGAACCCAGCACGAAGCCGCCGCCGTGGACGAACAGTACGTGGCGTTCCGGGTCCGCACCGGGAGCCGTCACGAGATCGACCCTGATGCCGTCCGCGGATTCGGTGGAAACAGTGGTCCCTTCGACCGGGGTGAAAGCGAGAAGGTTCTGGTCATAGCCTTCTCTCAGCTCCGCCAGGGTGGGGTCGGCGGGAGCCTGCGCGTTCATCAGATAGTGCACGATCGCTTCGTGCTGAGGGCTGGGCATGGCGATGTCTCCTTCGGCTACCAGCTCGCGGTGCCCTCGGCACCGTCGGCCATGCGGTGGACGTACCAGCGGTGGAAGGCCCAGACGGGCAGCTCACGCTGGTTGTACGGCCCCGGCTCGTAATCGCCGGAGTTCATCGACTCCTGCACCGGCCGGGTGCACACCGCGTCCTCCCCTTGCACGAGGTCGGCGAAGTCCTCCTGGGCCTTCTTGAACTTCTCGTAGTTCGGCGACGCCTTGGCTTCCCTGTTCGTCACGTATGCCCAGGTGAACGTCGAGTCCTGCGGGCCGTGCGGGAGGGTGATGTAGGTCTGCAGGCCATCCGGTGTCTGGTTCATGATGAGATTCGGATACACGGCCCAGAACACGAACTTCTCCGACGCCCAGGACGGCAGGCCGGGCAGAGCCGGGACGACGGCGTCCTCGGCGAACAGCTCACCGGCCGCGATGTTGAACGGAAGATGGATCTCCGCGTAGTTGCGGCCGTCCCCCGGCGCGCCGTAGCTGATGTGCGTCGGAAGCGGATCCTCCAGCGACGCGCGATGCGTGCCGAGAATGTGGTAACTCTCGATGCCGTTCTCGAACATGATCTTCCAGTTCCAGTCGCACGAGTACGGCCGCTCGTACACCAGCTCGAGCTCCCCGGCGTGCCACGGCTCCAGCATCGAGCCGAGCTGAGCCAGCTGCTCATGCAGGTCGGGCGGGTCTTCCCGGAAATTGACGAAGACGATGCCCTGCCAGATGGCCGTGTGCACTTCGGGAAGCCTGATGCCGCAGTCCTTCAGTTCGGGCATCTCGGGCGCGTGAATGAGCGCCCCCGAAAGGTCGTACGCCCACCGGTGATAACCGCACTGAAAGCTCTTCTTGTTGCCCTGGCCGAGCGCGACCTGCATGCCGCGGTGCCGGCAGACATTGCTGTAGCAGCGGATCTCTCCCGCGGCGTCGCGAACGAACAGCAGCGGTTTTCCGGTCAGTTCGACGGCGAGGTAATCGCCGGGATTGGGCAGCTTGGCCGCGTGGAACACCGCGACCCATTCACGGCGGAAGATGTGCTCCATCTCCGCGTCGTAGATCTCCTGGTCGTGGTAGATCCGGCCGGGCAGGCATCGGGCCTGGTCGAGAGGCTTGATCGTCGCCGCGATCTCGTCCTCGGTCAGCAGCTCAGACCGCATCGGTGGCCTCCGTGTTCCAGCACTTCAGCTCGGGGAGGACCCGCTCGGCGAACAGGCGCAAACTGCTGCGCGCCTGCTCGAAGTCGATGTCGCCGAAGTTCACGGCCACGCCGAGTTCGAAATCCCCGAGCAGTTCCCGCCGCTTGGCCAGCTGGTCGATGATGCGGGCGGGATCTCCCCAGAGATTGGCGCTCAGATAACCTTCGAAGGATTCCTCTTCCGAGGTCCCGCGCATGGCTTCGGCCATGCTCGCGTAATGGGCGTACGAGCCGAGCGTCTCCTTGAAGTGATCGCTCAGCAGTTCGTAATGGCTCAGCACGGAGACGAAGTAATCGCGGGCGTGCACCCTGGCCAGTTCCTCGCCCCGCCGGTCGTCGCGATGGCAGATCATGACGTCTCCGGTGACCAGCGGAGGCGCCGTCGTGCCGTGGTGCGCGGTGAAGTTCGCGCGGTACTGGTTGACCTCGTCGACCGCGTACTCCCACGGGGCCGCGGCGAACTTCATCGCGCCGAGGCCCAGCCGCGCGGCCATGTCGATCGAGGTGGGAGAGGTGCCCACCATGTACGACCGATCCCGGAACGACCGGAACGGCCGCGGCCGGATCTCGACGCGCGGCTGGACGTAATGCGGGCCGTCCCCCTGGATGAATCCGGTCTCGAGTGCCTCCAGCACCATCGCCGCGGCCTCGTCGAACCGATCGCGAGACTCGGCCATGCTCTGCCGGAACGCGTCGAACTCGACGCGAGCCAGGCCGCGCCCCAGCCCGAGAACCACCCGCCCGTCACTGAGGTGGTCCAGCATCGCCGCCTTTTCCGCCACGCGGACGGGGTCGTTCCAGGGGAGGATGAAGGCGGCGGGAAACAGCTCTATCGTGCTCGTCTTGGCTGCGACATAGCTCAGGAATTGGGCATTGTCCGGGAAGAACGCATAATCGGTGAAATGGTGCTCCACAGCCATCACCCGGTCAAAGCCCATGGCTTCCGCGTCGAGCGCCAGTCGCAGTTCCCTCTTGTAGATCTGGACGTCGTCCGCGGCGCTGTTGCCTGTGAACATGCACAGCAGATTCACCCGCATCTGATCTCCCCTTCCGTGGCTCGGGGCACCCCTCCATGCCCGACTACGAGAAGGCTGGCAGCGGCACCCCCGGTCAAGTAACGGGAGGAATCCCCGATGGGTACCTGAATCGAGCGCGCAGGAGGACGCGGGGTGACGGCTAGGTCAATAGCAGGGTGAGCGTCTCGGCCACGCAAGCCGGCTTCTCCGCGCCCTCGATTTCCAGGACGCAGCTGAGGCCGAGCCGGAGGCCGCCCCTGATCTCGGAGATCGACCTCAGCGTCACGACGGCGCGGACCCTCGATCCGGCGACCACCGGCTGCGGGAAGCGCACCTTGTCGAGGCCGTAGTTGAGCCGCCGGGACGCGCCTTCGAGGGTGCATGCCTGCCGGACCAGCATGGGCAGCAGGGACAGGGTGAGATAGCCGTGCGCGATGGTGGCCCCGTAGGGTCCGCCGGCCGCTCGGGCGGTGTCGACGTGGATCCACTGTTGATCGCCGGTTACCTCGGCGAACCGGTCGATGCGCTCCTGGTCCACCAGGAGCCACTCGCTCGTCCCGAGCTCGGCCCCGACCAGGTCGGCCAGCCCGTCGATGGCGTGGGTCGTCACGATAACTCCTCCTCAGCGGCCGGTGAACACAGCGGTCCGCTTCTCGGCGAAGGCGGCGATGCCCTCGGCGTGGTCCTGGGTGGCCCGGGTGACCGCCTGCGAATACGCCTCGAGCTCGATGACGTCCTCGAAGCCGAGATGCGTCGACTGGTCGAGCATGCGCTTGGTGAGGGCGAGGGCGACGGTGGCTCCGCGGGCGAGCTCCCGCGCGCGGGCCCTGGCACGCTCGATCACCTCGCCGTCCGGCACCGCTTCGGCGATGAGGCCCATCGCCAGCGCCTCGGCGCCGGTGAACCGCCTGCCGCTGAACAGGAGCTCCTTCGCGCGAGCCATGCCGACGAGCCGCGGCAGGACGTAGGTGATGCCGCAGTCCGGGGTCAGGCCCCGGTGCACGTAGCCGAACGACATCGGAGCGGACTCACCGGCGACGACGACGTCGCAGGCCAGCGCCAGGCTCAGCCCCGCCCCGTGCGCGTGCCCGTGCACCGCCGCCACCACCGGCTTGGAGAGGCGGGCCAGCGGGAGGAAGACCGCGTTGAGGAGCTTGTGCTGCCGGGTCCGCGCCTCCTCCGGGGAACGTTTCGGGTCCATCTCCGAGAGATCCCCGCCCGTGCAGAAGGCCCGGCCCTCCCCCGTGACCAGCACAGCGCGCACCTTCTCGTCGTACGCGACCTGCCCGAGCACCTCCCCCAGCCGCTCCTTCAACTCGAGGTTGAGCGAGTTGAGCGCCTGCGGCCGAGCCAGGGTCAGCTCGAGCAGGCCGTCCTCCAGGGACACGGTCAGGACCCCGCCGGACCCGATCACGACGGCTCCCCCGGGATGAGCTCGAAGTGGTCGATGTCGGCGAGGCTGCCGGTTCGCCGGTCGCTCCAGACCGCGCGCACCCGGCTGCCGGGGGCGACGGCCGTCCTCGCATCCGCGGGATCGATCCCGCCGACCATGTGGATCAGCCGGGTCGAGGTGCCGTCGAGAACCAGCTCGGCGTACACGTACGGCGGCTTCAGCCGCTGGCCGATGAACTCGATGTGCACCACGGAGCAGGCCTGCACGACGCCGACCGCCTCGACGTCCACCCACTCCGCGGTGGGGGCGAAACAGACGTCGCACCTGGCCCGGGGAGGAAGCAGCGTCCGGCGGCACCGCGAGCACTTCACGCCCCGGAGCCTGCGGTCGGTCCGCACGGCGTCGAAGAGCGTGCCGTAGTAGTGGCCGTAGGCGTGCTGGTAGTCGAGCGTCATGGTGTACTCGACCTGCTCGAACGGCTGGGCCAGCCCGTCGGGCGCGGTGCGTGGTTCGAAGCCGGGCCCGTCACCCGCCGGCCCGAACCCGGCCAGGTCGAGGACCCCGCCGGTGGGCTCGTCCGCCCAGACGGCGGCCACCCGCGCGCCGATCGCGAGGTCGGCCTCCGCGAATCCGACGATGCGGTGCAGGAAGGGGACGTCCGCGCCGTCCACCAGCACCAGGCCCAGCACGCCCTGCGCCGTGACGGTGAAGGCCTCCAGCCGCCCCACCGGGGCGAGCTCGACGAAGCCGCCGGCCGGCTCGCCGGTCGCGCCGTCGAAGTCCTGCGCCGGCACCAGGATCCGGTCCCCGTGGCGCGACCCGATGAGGCGCCGCCTGCCGAGCTCGGCCAGGAAGATGCCGGTCGCCTCGCCTGGAGTAAGCGTGTAGGGCATCTGGATCCGGGTGGCCATTGTGGTCATCATCGTCACCTCATCGTTTCTCGGAGCTCACCACGGCGACGCCGCGGAGATTGGCCCAGCCGCCGCCCGCCTGCACGAGCGCGAGCGAGGCGCCGGGCACCTGGTGCCGGCCGGCCTTGCCCGTCACCTGCATCGCCGCCTCGGCCAGCCGGATCAGCGCGGTGGCGCCGATCGGGTTGGCGCCCATGCAGCCGCCCGACGGGTTGACCGGAAGCGAGCCGCCCATGGCGGTCTCGCCGGAGGCCACCAAGTCGGCCGCCCCACCGGCCGGGCACAGGCCCAGACCCTCGTAGTAGCTGAGCTCGAAGCAGGTGTACGGCTCCTGCAGCTCGGCCACGTCGAACTGCCGGAACGGGTTGGTGATGCCCGCGTCCCGGTACACCCGGGCGGCCGCGATCTGCAGCGGCTCCGACTGGAGCATCGAGCGATCCGCGCCGTTGTCGGCCTCGCTGTAGTACGCCATCCCGTTGATCCACGCCGGAGTGTCCGTGATCGCGAGGGCGTCCTCGTCCGCGGCGAGGACGACCGCGCAGGCCCCGTCCGAGATCGGCGGCACGTCGAGCACCTTGATCGGCCAGCACAGCGGCCGGGAGGCCAGCACCTCCTCGACCGTGACCTCCTTCCTGACGTGCGCCTTGGGGTTGGCCAGCGCGTGGCGGCGGTTCTTCACCGCCACCATCGCCGCCGCTTCCTGGGTGTGGCCGAGCCGGTCCATCCGGGCCCGCCAGTACGCCGCGGAGAAGCCCATGATCCCGACGGCGAACTCCCGCCCCCAGAACGGGTCGTAGAGCGTCGAGATCGAGGCCTGCAGGGCCCCTTCCGAGAGCTTGTCGTAGGCCACGACGAGGACCCGGCGGGCGGCGCCTCCCTTGATCTGGTTCACCGCGGCCAGCGCGCCGGCCAGGCCGGTGCCCCCGCCGCTGGTCACCCGGACGACCGGCTTGAACCGGGCGCCCAGCGCGTCGACCAGCCACTTCTCGGGCTGGTTGACCGCGCCGAACATAGCGGGCCCGCTCGCGACGACCACGCTGTCGATGTCGTCCATGGTCAGCCCCGCGTCCTGGAGCGCCTCGACGACGGCCTCCCTGGCGAGCCCCGCCTGGCTGACGTCGGTCCGCCGGCGCGCGTGGGCGGTCTGGCCGGTTCCGACAATCGCGATGCTCATGCAGCCACCTCCATCGTGACCACGCAGTGGTTCTGCATGGCGAATCCGCCGGTGCCGTGAACGAGCGCGGTCCTCGCCTGGCCCGCCGCGAACCCGCTCCTGCCCGCCAGCCGGGAGGCCGCCTCGTGGAACCGGGCGAGACCGGTGGCCATGATCGGGTCGGCGGGCAGCGCGCCACCCGACGGGTTCACGGCGGTGGCGCCCCCGCCGTCGTACAGGTCGAGCGCCTTGTGCCGGGGTGCGAGGCCGAGGGCCTCCAGCACCATGAGCTCCCCCACCGTGGAGGTGGCCGAGACCTCGGCGATGTCGAAATCGGTCGCCCGCGCCGTCCCCAGCGCCATCCGCGCCGCGGCCGCGCACGCGGGGAGCGCGTCGGCCTCCCGGGCGGCGAGGAAGTGCTGGTCGATCGCCGAGCCGTGGCCGGTCAGCCGTACCGGCCGGGTGGTGATCTGGTCGGCGACGCCGGCGGCGGCCAGGAGCACCGCCACGGCGCCGTCGACCGGGCGGGCGAAGTCCGAGCCGTGCAGCGGGCTGGCCACCCGCTCGTGCCAGAAGGGCTCGGCCGAGGGCACCTCGTCGAGGTCGACGTTCGGGTTCCGCACGGCCGCCTCCCACGCGTGCCGCGCGACCACCTCGAGGTCCTTCGGCTTCAGGCCGGCCGCGGTGAGGTAGCGCTGGGCGTACAGGCCCGCCGCGGAGAAATGGTCGAGTCCCACCGGACGCTGGGTGAAGGGCTCGAGCAGGGTGCACCAGAACGAGCGCGCGTCGAGCTCGGACGGCTTCGCGTACGCCACGACCAGCCCGACCGAGGCCGAGCCTGAAGCGATCTTGTTCATCGCGTAGGAGAGCGCCCAGAGGCCGTCCTCCTCGACTCGGGACTCCTCCTTGTGGTGCGCGCCCATGGCGCCGAGAAAGCCGCAGTTGGAGATGCTGCGACCGTCGAGGAAGTCGCTGCCTGAGTCGATCACGAAGTCGACGTCGTCGATCCTGAGACCGGTGCCCTTCAGGACACCGGTGACGGCTTCGGAGATCAGGTCGACATGCTGGCGGTCCGCCCACGACGGCTTGAACAGGGTCTGCGCGCTGTTCACCACCGCGACGGGCCGGGGTGCGTAACTCATGAGGGGGTTAGACCTTCCATTTGGGAGAATTTCACGGGGCGATGCTGCGCCCTCCGCACACCGTCAGGACCTGGCCCGTGATGTAGGACGCGTCGTCGGACGCCAGGAAGGCGACCGCCTTCGCCACGTCCTCGGGCTCGCCGATCCGCCCGGCGGGGATCCTGGCCACGAGGCCGTCGAGAACCCGCGGCGGCATCGCCCTGCTCATCGGGGAGTCGATGAGGCCGGGCGCCACGGCGTTGACGCGGACCCTGGGGGACCAGCGCAGCGCCAGACCCCGGGTGAAGCCGATCAGGCCCGACTTCGACGCGACGTAGTTCGCCTGGCCGAAGTTGCCGAGCGCCGCCCTGGAGCTCATGTTGACGACCGAGCTGCCGTCCCGGAGCTCCTCCTCGAGCGCGAAGGTCAGCCTCATCGCGGCGAGCAGGTTCACCTCGACCACGGCGGTGAAGTCCGCCTCCGTCATCGTGGCCAGCCGGGCGTCCCTCGTGATTCCGGCGTTGTTGACCAGGACGTCCACCGAACCGTGGGTCTCGCGGACGAAGTCACGGACGCGGCGCACGTCCTCGTCGGCGGTCAGGTCCGTGACGACCGCGCTCGCCGTACGCAACTGCTCGGCCGTGTCCCGCACCGCGTCGTCCCGGTCCACGAGCACGAGGGCGTGGCCGCGGTCCGCCAGGAGCCGCGCGATGGCGAGTCCCAGCCCGCGCGCGCCGCCGGTGACGACCGCGATCCGCGTCATGGGATCACCTTCCCGATGAGTCCGGCGCCGAGTGTCAGCACCTGGCCGGTCAGTCCGAGGTCGCGGACCGCCGTGATGATCGCCTCTTCGTCCCCGGCGTCCCCGTCGGGGAGGGCCACGACGTTGACCTGCCAGCCGGCGCGGGCGCCCTCGAACCCGGCCGCGCGCGCGATCCCCGCCAGGCCGTTCGCGTAGGCCGCGCCGTACACCGAGTGATGTCCGAGCAGGTCGCCCGCGCGGACGAGGATCACCACCGGGCGGCCCCCGGCCACGGCGTCCCGCACCGCGACGAACGCGGCCCGCAGCCCGTCGCCCACCTCGTCCAGACTGCGCGGATCGGCGGGCCGGATCAGCACGGGTCTCATGCCGGCCACCCCCTGCGGACCGCGTCCATGCGCGCGTACGCGGTGACCGGTCCGGACAGGATCTCCAGGTCGGCCAGGGCCCGCTTGTAGTACCGGCCGATGTCGAACTCGTCGGTGAACCCGACGCCGCCGTGGAGCTGGATGCCCTCCTCTGACGTGCGCTTCAGCGCCTCCCCCGCCCTGGCCAGGGCCAGCGGGGCGAACAGGGCCAGGGCCGCGGCGTCACCCGTGTCGGCGGTCTCGGCGGCGGCGAACACGAGTTCCTGGGCCGTGGTGAGGCCGACGGCGAGGTCCGCGCAGCGGTGCTTGAGGGCCTGGAAGGAGCCGATGGGCCGGCCGAACTGCCGGCGGGTGCGCAGATAGTCGAGCGTCTGGTTGAGGCAGGCGATCGCGGCGCCCACCATCTCGGCCGCCAGGAAGACCGCGAGGCGGTCCACGAGAGCGTCGATCCTGGCCCGGTCGAAGGTCTCCCGGTGCAGGGCCACGGCCGGCGTCTCCCGCAGCAGCAGGTCGCCGAAGGCGCGGGTGCTGTCGACCGTCCGTACCGGGTGGCTGACGCCTTTGGCGTCCACGCCGAACAGCCCCCAGTTTTGCCCGTCGATCGCCGCGACGACGATCAGCCGCTGCGCTCGGGCCGCGTCGGGGACCAGGGGGACGGCACCGTCGAGGACCCAGCCCGTGCCGGAGCGGGTGGCGGTCACCAGCGGCGACGGCGCGGACGACCAGCCGCGTCCGTGCCCGAGAACCAGGGCGAGCAGGGTCGGCTCCCCCGCGATCGCCGCCAGCAGGCCGCCGGAGAGCTCTGGATCCGCGAGCTCGGCCAGGGCCGTGGCCGAGAAGGCGGAGGTCGCCAGGTACGGCGAGGGCGCCAGCCGGGCGCCGAGCTCACGGTGCACAATGCACTGGACGAACACGCCGA
Source organism: Acrocarpospora sp. B8E8 (assembly GCF_039871605.1). Classification (NCBI taxonomy): domain Bacteria; kingdom Bacillati; phylum Actinomycetota; class Actinomycetes; order Streptosporangiales; family Streptosporangiaceae; genus Acrocarpospora; species Acrocarpospora sp. B8E8. The sequence continues at coordinate 142,079 of NZ_JBDPLV010000014.1, forward strand.
GTTCCGCGCCGCCTGCCACGGCGGGCACCCCGAGGCCCGACCAGCCGAGCTCGACCATCTGCTTCCAGGCGGGCTCGTCGAACCCGGGCGCGCCGGCGGCGGCCTCGCGAACGCGGTCCGAGCTGAAGACGCGCTGGGTGAAGTCGCCGACGATCGCGCTGATCTCTAGATGATCGCTTGAGGTGAGCGGGTCGGTGATCACCGGCTGCGTCCTTCCTGGCTCATCGCGGTAGTCCGAGGAGACGCTCGGAGATGATGTTGCGCTGGATCTCGCTGGTGCCGGAGTAGATGGAGGCGGCCCGGCTGGCCAGCCGGTGGTGGGTGTCGGGCCGGCCGAGCACCAGGCCGCGCGCGCCGGCCACCTCGGCCTGCAGGCTGCCGAGGTCCTTCTCGAGCTCGCCCCACACCAGGTTGGTCATCGACCCGACGGCGCCCAGGCTCTGGCCCGCCGCGGCCAGCAGCGTCCCCCGGTAGTTGAGAAGGCGGAGCTCCTGGCAGCGCACCCAGAGCCGGCGCAGATCCTCGCGCGCGGCGTGGACCCGCTCCGGCGGGAGGTCGCCGGGATCCCCGAGGACGCGTTCGCAGTCGAGCAGGCGGACGAGCAGCCGGGCATGGTCGGTGTAGCCCTGGTCGCCCCGCTCGAACTGGAAGAGGGTCATCGCCACCTGCCAGCCCTGGCCGGCCTCGCCCACGACCCAGTCGCGGGGAACCCGGGCGCCCTCGAAGAAGATCTCGCAGAACTCGGCGTCGCCGCTGATCTGCTGGATCGGGTGGACGGTCACGTTCGGCTGGTCCAGCGGGCAGATGAGCATGCTGAGGCCGTGATGGCGGGCCGAGCCGGGCTCGGTGCGGGCCAGCACGAAGCAGAAGTCGGCGTACTGGCCGAAGGTGGTCCAGGTCTTCTGGCCGGTCACCACCCAGCCGTCCCCGTCCGGTTCGGCCCGCGTCCGCAGCGAGGCGAGGTCGGAGCCGGAGTCGGGCTCGGAGAAGCCCTGGCACCACATCTGGCCGCCCGACAGGATCCCCGGGAGGAAGGCGCGCTTGAGCAGGTCGGAGCCGTGCGCCATCAGGGTGGGGCCGAGCAGGATCAAGCCCGGCGTGTTGACCGGTTCCGGCGCCCGCGCCAGGGCCAGCTCCTCGTAGTACATGAACTGCAGCACCGGGTCCGCGCCGCGGCCGCCGTACTCGACGGGCCAGTGCAGGCCGGTCCAGCCGCCTTCGGCCATGGTGTGGTGCCAGCGCCTGCGGAACTCGAAGCGCGCGTCCTGGTCCAGCGGTTCCGGCTCTCCGGTGGCGTGCTCCCGCAGCCAGGCGCGGAACTCGGCGCGGAAGGGATGGTCGTAGGGGGCTCGCGGGAGCGCGGGACCCAGGACGTGATGGTCGAGAAGCTTCACAGCACCGCCAGGGCGTTGGAGGGCGAGCTGGCCCCGCCCGCGAGCGGAAGGGGGACAGCGACGAAGAGGAACTCCCACCGGGCGAGCTCCGCGCACCTGGCGGCCAGGGCGTCGAGGTCGAGCAGCTCGGCCACGGCCATCCCCAGCAGGGGGATCAGGCGGCGGTGGAGGGACCCCACGGCCGGGTCGCCCGGGGTCGACTCCAGCGCGGGGTTGTCCGCCGCGACCGCGGCCACCTGGCCGTCCCAGAGGAACCGCGCCATGGCGGCATCGGCGCGGAGCCCGGTGCAGCGGGGGGCGAGGGACGCGCGGGACCCGGCGGCCAGTCCCCGGTAGGCCGAGACCCAGCCGGTGCGGACGCAGAGGATGTCTCCGGTCCTGAGCTCGACGCCCTGATGGTCCGCGCAGGCGCGGAGGTCCTCGTCGCCGATCACGTGTCCGGAGAGCGGGTCGATGGGCGATCCCTGGGCCTCGGCCCAGCGGGCGATGTCCAGCAGCACGCCCCGCCCCACGATGCCCGCGCGCGCCCACCGCGATATCCCCGGACCTCGTGACGCCTGCTCGAACGAGGTCTCCCCGCCGAAGAAACCGAACTCCCGGGCCCGGACGTGGAGGAGCCCGTCCCACTGGGAACCCGACTGCGGGTTGAAGTCGTCGATCACGTCCTCGTAGGTGTTCCGACCGACCTGGACGTGGCGATGCCGGTGCGCCGACCGGCCGTACAGCGGCGGGTCGATCAGGCCGAGGGGAAGGTCGAGCGAGACGGACTCACCGGCGCTGACCAGGGCGGCGGCCTCCCGTCTGAGCTCGGGCGTCAGCAGCGAGAGGCTGCCCAGCTCGTGATCGAGCACATCCCACGCGTGCGGGAGCCCCAGCCCGTCGAGCACGGGGAGCAGGTCGTACGCCGGTCTCATCTTCCCTCCGAATTCTACCGAATGTTTGGTAGATTAAGTGGCTCTGACCAGCCCTGTCAACGGCCGGAGGCCAGCCGCGGCAGCACCTTCGCGGCGAGGTACTCCAGCCGGACGGTCGCCGCCGCCACGTCCTCGCCGGGCAGCATGCCGAAGAAGTGCACCTCGTCGACACCGGCCGCACCGGCCTCGGCCAGCGCGGCCAGCGCGCCTTCCGCGTCCACGAAGGTGTAGAACCCCTCCTGGATCAGCCGGCGCGGGTCGGTGTAGGGCGGGACCTTCAGGAACCCGTAGTCGATGTACTGGTTCACCTGGTAGAGCATGTGCTCGCCGAGCGCCGCGAGGGCCCGCTCGGGATCCTCGTCCACCACCATCCACGCGGTCCTGGAGGCGGGCTTCCGGCCGGCGCCCAGGCGCTCGCAGGCCCCGTGGAACGCGACGACCTCCGCGTTGACCGACGCCATGAAGCCGTCGGCGGTCCGCGCGGCGCGGTCGAGGGCGGCGGGAGCCGTACCGCCCAGCCAGATCGGCGGCCCGCCCGGGCGGACCGGCCCCGGCCGGACGCCGAGTTCCGGGATCGACCAGTGCCTGCCCTCGAACCGGAAGGGCTCCCCGGAGAACGCCAGCCGGAGGATCTGAAGGGCCTCCTCCATCCGGGAGGCCCGGTCTCGCGTCGACGTGCCCAGTGCCTGGAACTCCAGCTCGCGGTAGCCGACGGCGACGCCGAGCCGGAACCGCCCCGCCGACAGCGCGTCCACGGTGAGGGCGTCCTCGGCCACCCGGAGCGGATGGTGCAGCGGCAGCTGCAGGATGTTGGTGGAGACGCCGACCCGGGTCGTACGGGCGGCGATCGCGGCCGACAGCGCGAGCACCGACGGCGTGTAACCGTCGTCGACGAAGTGATGCTCGGAGACCGACACTTCACCGAAAGCCGGGGTGGACTCCACCCAGTCGATCTGCTCAAGGATCTTGCGATAGCGCACGTCCCACGGCTCGCGCCAGGGAGCCGGGTTGCGGAAGTCGTAGAAGACGCCGAATCTGCTGGGAGCCATCTGGGTCAGCCCTCTCTCACCGGATGCCGGAACGGCACCGCCCGCCTGTCGCGCCACTCTGATCGCGGCGGCCCGCGGGCGAAGGGCGACCGTTCCAGATTGGGACAGTCAAGCCGGCGAGTCAGGGCTCCCCGCCGAGCCGATGGCGTCGCGGGTCTGGTGCCGCGCTGGTCAGAGGGGTAGGGTGCTCCCATCCTACCGTTTGGTTGAATGGAGCGAGCATGACTCCCTCACCTTCGGGACAGCCGCTGATCCTTCGTTCCTGGGAGCGTTCCCGCATGTGCGGCCTGGACCGGGGGGACAGGCTGACGCTCCCCTACCAGGCGGATTTCGAGGCCAGTGGCAGGTTCCTGCGCGCCGCGGAGCCGGTCATGGACCGGCTCGCCGAGTGGCTGCCCGGGTGCGGCACCTCGGCCGTGCTCACCGACGCCGCCGGTCAGCTGCTGCTGATCCGGTGCGACGACGACGAGCTCTCGCGGCGGATGGAAGCCGGTCAGAGCGCGCCCGGGTTCGTCTGGAGCGAGGAGTTCTCCGGCACGAACGCGGTGGGGATCGCCCTCGAGGAGCGCATCGCGACCTGGACCACGGGGAACGACCACTATCTCGAGGTGCTGCGGGACCTCGCCTGCGCGGCCGTTCCCATCGTCAACCCCCTCACCCAGCGGCTGGAGGGCGCCGTCGACCTCACCACCTTGCTCCACCGGGCGAGCCCCCTGATGATGCCCATGGCGATGCAGGCGGCCAAGGCGATCGAGGACCGCCTCGTCGAACTCGGCTCGGCCGCCGAGCGCTGCCTCCTGGAGGCGTTCATGTCGGCGACCAAGCGCCCGGGCCGTTCGGTCGTCGTGCTGAGCGACCGCGCGGAGTTCAGTTCCGCGGCGGCGTCGAAGCTGCTCGGCGCGGACGACAGGGCGCTGCTGGGACAGCGGGCCGAGGACCTCGGCGAGGGTGCGGAGCGGCGACCGGTGGAGGTGCCGCTGAGCAACGGCGAGGTCGCCGTGGCGAGGTTCGAGCAGATCAGGCTGGCCGGCCGGCGCATCGGGACGCTCGTGCAGCTGACCATTCCGGCGAGCTCCTCCCGCCGCTCGCCGGGCACGGTCGTCACCGGGCGGTTCGGCGGCCCGAAGGAGTTCGGCTTCCTGGGCCGCAGCCCCGCGGCCAAGCACGTCAACCAGCGGATCCAGGAGGTCGGTGCTTCGACTTTCCCGCTCGTGATCGACGGCGAGGCCGGCGTGGGGAAGTTCACGGTCGCCAAGCTCATCGCGCGGCGCACCGGCAAGCCGGTGGTGTTCGACGTGAGCAACACCCCCAGCGTCAACGAGGCGAACCTGCTCCGCGAGCTCGGCGATGTGCTCAGCGCCGGTTCGCGCTGCGTCATCGTGAAGGGGATAGGAGACCGTTCTGAGGAGTTCAACAGCCACCTCGCGACGCTCGCGGAGACCGCCGAGAACCATGCCAGCCGGGTCATCGCCACGCTCACCTCCGGCTCGGCCGCGCGCGTCGCGAAGGCGGCGGGTTTCGGCGTCCGGCTGACCGTTCCCTCGCTGCGGGAACGGCCCGAGGACATCCTGGACCTGGCTCCCGCCCTCATCAGCCGCCGCGGAGCCCGGGTCAGGATCGCCCCGCCGGTGCTGCACGCCCTGATGCGTTACGAGTGGCCGGGCAACGTCCGCGAGCTGGACAGCGTGCTCTCCGCGATGCTCAACCGCAGCCGCGGCTCCGAGATCACCCTGTCCGACCTGCCCGCGCACTACCAGCGAGGCAGCCGGCGGCTGCGCCGCATCGAGCACATCGAACGCTCCGCCATCATCCAGGCGATCACGGAGGCGGGCGGCAACAAGACCCAGGCCGCGGAGCTCCTGGAGATCGGGCGGGCGACGCTCTACCGCAAGATGAAGGCCTACAAACTGGATCCCGACCTGCTCGGGGGCTGAGGCGTTTCACATTGGGACGGCCCGGGCGGCGGGGATCCCGCCAGGATTCACTGGTGTGAAGACCTATCCGAAGTCAGTCGGGGACATCGTGGCGATCGGCGCGCGTCGCGCGCCGGCGAGGGTGGCGATCAGGGATCGGGCCGGCACCGAGCGCACCTACGCCGAGCTGCACGAACGCAGCACCCGGCTGGCCAACGGGCTGGTGGGTCTTGGCCTGAAGCCGGGGGATCGCGTCGCGGCCTGGATGGAGGACTGCGCCGAGCACGTCGAGGTGTACTTCGCCTGTGCCAAGGCCGGGCTGGTGGTCTGCCCGGTGAACGCGCGCTTCACCGCCTCCGAGGCGGCGTACATCCTCGCGGACAGCGAGGCCCGCGCGCTCCTCTGGACTCCTGGCCTGGAGGAGCGCGTCGCCACGCTTGCGGATATGTCCGGCGAGTTGCTTCTCGTCTCGCCGCCCGGGAGCGGCCTGCCGGCCCATGAGTACGAGGCGCTCGTCGCGGGTGGTGCCTCGCTGGAGCTCCCGCCGCCGGCTTCGGACAGCCTCTTCATCCTCGGATTCACCAGCGGCACCACCGGGAAGCCCAAAGGGGCGATGCTGACCCATCGCAGCGTGCTGGCCATCGCCCGGATGAACGCGCGGTCGTTCCGGCTGAGCGGGTGGCCGGCGGTCGCGCTGACCGGATCGATGTCGTTCGTGGCCGTGGTGCCCGCCCACGTGCTGTGCGCGCTGAGCCTCGGCGGGACGGTCACGATCATGGGCAAGTGGGACCCGGACTCGCTGCTTTACGTCATCGAACGCGACCGCGCCACGTTCACTTACGTACCGTCCCCGCTCCTGCCCGAGATGACCGAGGCGCTCTCTCGCCGCCGGGCCGCGTGGCAGTCCCTGGACTCGGTGCTGCACTCCGCCAGCCGGGCCAGTGCCGACCACCTCGGCGCGCTCTACGACGTGGTGGGGAACCGTCTGATCGAAGGCTGGGGGATGACCGAACACTCGGGCGGGCTGGCCACCGCGACCGTTCCCAGCGACTACCTGGGCGCCACCCGCCAGTCGGGGATCTTCGCCGGTGTGGGGCGGGCGGCGGTCGACGTCGACATCAAGGTGGTGGACGGCCAGGGAGCGGAGCTGCCCCACGACGGTGTCTCGGTCGGCGAGCTCTGCCTCTCGTCCCCGGCGCTGATGGCGGGCTACTGGCGCCGCCCGGACGCCACCGCGGCGGCGCTCGCCGACGGCTGGTACCGCACGGGTGACGCGGGAACCATCGACCCGGACGGGTACGTCACGGTCTCAGACCGGCGGACCGACCTGATCGTGAGCGGTGGCGCGAACGTCTACCCGAGCGAAGTCGAGATCTGCATCGCCGCCATCCCCGAGGTCAGGGAGGTCGCGGTCGTCGGTGTGCCGCACCCCCGCTGGGGGCAGGCGGTCGTGGCCGTCGTGGTGAAGCGGCCGGACGGCTCGCACCTGACCGAGGACGCCGTCATCCAGCACTGCAGGCGGGAGCTCGCGAGTTACAAGAAGCCCACCCAGGTGATCTTCATGACCGAGCTGCCGCGCACCACCAGCCTCAAGATCTCCCGCGTCCGGCTTCGTGAACAGGTGGCCTCCCGGCTGACCGCCTAACAACGCGGGACCTGTCTCAGTGCGAGACGATCCGGCCACCTCGGGCCCGCCCGCTCCTAGCCTGACATGCGACTGAGCCGAGGAGGACGTGAGATGACCGAACAGAAGATCGGCAACTGGGGCCGGTGGGGAGCCGACGACGAACGCGGTGCGCTGAACCTGCTGGACCCCGGCACCACGCTGGCGGCGACCAGGGTCTCCCGCACCGGCAAGGTCTACCCGCTGGGCCTGCCGATCCAGCGCGCGGGCATCCCCCTGGTCGACTACCGGGGGACTCCGCAGCGGCTGACCCTGCTGAACCATCTCGACGAGCACATGTACGAGCCGTACGGCGGAAAGCCCGGCGTGGGATGTCACGAGGACGTGCTGACGCTCGCGTCGCACACCTCGACGCACATGGACGCCCTCTGCCACGTCTACTCCGACGGCAGGACGTACAACGGTTTCGGCAACGACGCCATGGAGACGTACGGCGGCGCGGCCCGATGCGGCATCGAGAAGGCCGGCCCCATCGTGACGCGGGGGGTCCTCATCGATGTCGCGGGATACAAGCAGGTCGAGTGGCTCGAGGCCGGCTACGTCATCACCCAGGAGGACCTCGAGAACACCCTCAAATCCCAGGGCGTCCAGCTGCAACCGGGTGACGCGGCGCTGATCCGTACGGGCTGGGTGGACTGGTTCTTCGCCAACGGTCAGGAGATGTCCCTGGTGCAGCCGGGGATCGGGCTCGAGGCGGCCGCCTTCCTCGCCTCGCGGGACGTCGTGGCGGTGTGCTCCGACAACACCGCCGTCGAGGCCCAGCCCTTCGACCGCGACGAGTTCCTCGGCAGCCATGTCGAGCTGCTCGTCCGCCACGGCATCTACCTCATCGAGCATCTCAACCTGTCGGAGCTCGCCGCCGACCGGTGCCACGAGTTCCTCTTCATGGTGAGCCCGCTGCGGATCACCGGAGCCACCGCCAGCCCGGTGAACCCCGTCGCCGTGGGCTGAAACGACAACGACCTCCCTCTCCAGGAGAGAGGGAGGTCGTTGTTCACGCGGATCAGGTGAGTTCCAGCCCCGCGAAGTCCCCGGACCGCCGCCAGTCCGCGAGCATGGCGAAGAACTCGGTGGAGGGGAAGTACATCCCGGAACCGATGGCGCTCCGCATGTCCTCGGGCCTGCCCTCGGCGTTGAAGTAGCCAGGGGTGCACGCCTCCTGGAACGGCCGCCGCAGCGCGGTCTTCGCCGCGATGACCTGCTGCCACTCCCGCTCGGCTTCGACCGTGGCCTCGACGCGGGTGACCCCCGCGTCGAGGCAGTGCCTGACGATGTGGGTGATGTGGTTCACCTGCTCCTGCAACATGTGCGGGACGCTGATCGTCGTACCCGTCTGGGTGAGCCCCATGAAGAAGCTGTTCGGGAAGCCGTGGCTGAAAAGACCGTGGAAGGTCTTGATGCCGTCGGCCCACTTCTCCGACAGCCGCGCACCGCCTCGGGAGACGACGTCGTAGCCGGCCTGGTGGCACCAGGTCGTGCCCAGCTCGAAGCCGGTCGCGAAGATCACGCAGTCGAGTTCGTGTTCGACGCCGTCCACCACGACTCCGCGCTCGGTGATCCGCTCGATGCCCCCGCTCACGTCGACCAGGCTCACGTTGCCCCGGTCGAAGGCGGGCAGGTAGTCGTCGCTGAAGCCGGGCCGCTTGCAGAGCGTCCGGTAGTAGGCCTTCAGCAGCTCGGCCTTCCGCGGATCATGGACGATGGTGTCGACCCGGGCGCGCAGCCTCTCACCCCACTCGTAGTCGGCCGCCTCGGTCGCCGACCCGATCGCCTCGGGAGTCCGCTCCGCCTCGGGCAGGCGTTCGACGGCTTCCAGCTGGTGGCGGAAGAAGCGGGCCCACCCGTCGTCGACGGGACAGTCGACGTCCTCCATGGACATGAGGCGGTTGAAGCTGTCCTCGCGCGCCTTCTGCCAGCCCGCCGGCAGGGACTTGAACCACTCCAGGTCGGTGGGGCCGTTGTCCCGGACCCCCACGGCGGTCGGAGTGCGCTGGAAGACGGTCAGGTGCTGGGCGCCCTCGGCCAGTTTCGGCACCATCTGCAGCCCGGTGGCCCCGGTCCCGATCACCCCGACGCGCTTGTCATGGAGCCGGTCGAGGCCACCCGTGGAGTCGCCGCCCGTGTACGCGAAGTCCCAGCGCGCGCTGTGGAACATGTGGCCCTGGAAGGTCTCGATGCCAGGAATGCCGGGCAGCTGGGGCCGGTTGAAGATCCCGCTCTGGGTGACGACGAATCGCGGCCTCAGCCGGTCGCCTCGCGACGTGCTGACGGTCCAGCGCGCCGCTTCTTCGTCCCACTCCAGGCCCGTGACCTTGGTCTGGAAGAGCGCGCGCTCGTACAGCCCGAAGTGGCGGCCGAGCTTCTGGCAGTACTTGAAGATCTCCGCTCCGGTCACGTAGCGCTCGCTCGGAATGAACCCGGTCTCCTCCAGGTACGGCAGGTAGATGTACGACTCGACGTCACAGCGGATCCCCGGGTAGCGGTTCCAGTACCAGGTGCCGCCGAAGTCGGCCGCGACGTCGAGGATCCGGAAATCGTGGATGCCGGCCGAACGCATGGTCGCGGCGGCCTGCAAGCCACCGAAACCGCCGCCGATGACGAGCACGTCCAGTTCCTCGTGGCGGGGCTCCCGGAACGCCGGCGGGGCAGCGTGCCGGTCGTCGTCGAAATGGGCGTACCGGCCCTCGGCGAACGTGTACTGGTCCGTTCCGGTCGTCCGGAGCCGCTTGTCGCGTTCCTCGCGGTACTTCTCGCGCAGAGCCTCCACATCTACGTCGATGTCTGCCACGTGTTCCTCCTAGCCACATCGGAGCGGACTTCGCCCTTCACTGTGGCGAGTGTGGCCGCCGGTCCAGCGGGCGGACTGTCTCACTTCAATACGCCCGGCCGTGTGAGCACTCCAGTGTCTCGACTTGAGACGTTGTCCGATCGTCGTCACCCGCGCTGGCACCATCTGGGCATCCGACGGCGCCCTGCTCTGAGCAGGAGTGCATGGAACCCGCAGCGGGCTCCAGCCCGGCCGTGACAGAGCAAGGAAACCGAATCATGCATCGACGCAAGTCCACGACAATGCTCCTGGTGAGCGTGGTCGGCCTCGCGCTGGCGGCCGCGTGCTCGACCGAGAACAACGCCGCGAACACCGCCACGGCAGGCCCCCGCAAGGCCGAAGAAGGATTCCAGCAGTCCGGCTCGGGCGGCGACATCACGCGGTTCTGCGGGACCAAGCCCATGAAGGTGGGCTTCCTCAAGAGCGCGGGCGGCAACACCTGGGTCCTGCAGGCCGCCGCCGAGTTCAAGGACGAGGCCGCCAAGTGCGGCAACGTGACGGAGGCGCTGTTCGCCCAGGCGATCAACGACCAGCAGAAGGCGATCTCCGACATCACCAGCTATGTCGCGCAGGGTGTCAACGTCCTGGTCATCTCCGCCGACTACGGTGTCGCCGAACTCCCCGCGATCAGCAAGGCCACCCAGGCCGGGGTCAAGGTGGTCACCATCCTCGGCGACGCCGGGGGGAAGCCCGGCACCGATTTCGTGGACGCGGTCACCTTCGACACCGACTTCATCGGCAAGAAGTGGGCGGACTTCCTGCACGAGCAGGTGGGCAAGGGCACGGTCGCGTTCCTTGGCGGCACGCCGGGCAACGAGACGAGCACCCAGTTCTTCGCCTCCTTCCAGGAGGCCATGAAGGCGTACCCCGAGATCGAGATCGTCGACGACCGGGTCCAGGACACCAACTGGGACCCGGCCCTGCGCCGGAAGGTGATGACCGGCCTGCTGTCCAAGCACGGCCGTATCGACGCGATCGTCAGCGACTTCAACGGACCCGACACCGGCGCCATCCAGGCCTACGACAGCGCGAACATGGAACGGCCGGTCGTCGCCTCGATCACGAGCAACAACGAGATCGGCTGTGACTGGGCGAAGAAGCCGTACCCGTTCCTCGTCATGGGCCAGACCTCCAGCCTGCCCAGGCTCGCGCTCCGCATCGGGGTCGCGGCGTTCCAGGGAACCGCCAACACCGAGTCGGCGAAGCTGCACCCGGAGCCGTTCACCTACCTCCCCAACGGCACGGCGCCGGACTGCAAGCCGGCCCTGCCGCCGGACGCGGACCTCACCGCGGACCTCACCGAGTCGCAGCTCACCGAGCTGTTCAAGAGCTAGCGGAGATGGAAACCACAGCCCTTCGCGTCAGCGCGGTCACCAAGACGTTTCCCGGCGTCACGGCGCTTGACGAGGTCGCGCTGGAGGTCGGGGCCGGCGAGGTGCACGGGGTCGTCGGCGAGAACGGCGCGGGCAAGTCGACGCTGATGGCGGTGATCTCCGGAGCGCTGGTTCCCGACCGCGGCACGGTCGAGGTCGCGGGCCGGCCGATGGACGGCGGGCCGGACCTGGCGCGCGCGCTCGGCGTGGCCATCGTGCGGCAGGAACCCGCGCTGCTCCCCGACCTGACCGTCGCCGAGAACCTGTATCTCAAGGTCCCACCGGCCCATCGCCCCCGGCCGGGGGCGATGTCGCGGTGGGCCGAGGGGTGCCTGCGGGAGTGGGACCAGGAGACCCGGATCCGTCCGGACGCCCGGGTGTCCCAGCTCGTGGCCGAGGAGCGGTTCATCGTCGAGATCTCGGCCGCGCTGTCCTCGCGTCCGAAGGTGCTCATCCTGGACGAGCCGACCGAGCACCTCGGTGAACGGGACGTGGAGCGCCTCTTCGGCAAGGTCCGGGCGCTCGCGCGGCAGGGCTGCGCGGTGATCTACATCAGCCACCGGATCCGCGAGGTGCGCGCGGTCGCCGGCGTCATCACCGTGCTCCGGGACGGACGGGTCCGCGGGACGTATCCCGTCGGCGCGCTGTCCGAGTCCGACATCGTCGCCCTGATCATCGGCAGGACTCTGGACGCGACCTTCCCCGCCAAGCCCACCCCGGCCGCGCCGGCGCCCCCGCGGCTCGAGCTGGCCGACTTCCGGAGCGCCGGGTTCCAGGGGGTCAACCTCCGGGTCGGCCCCGGCGAGGTGGTCGGGCTGGCCGGGATCGAGGGGAACGGCCAGCGGGAGACGCTGCGCGCGCTCGCCGGGCTCGGCGGCTCCCGGGGAGAGGTCCGCGTCGACGGCAGCGTCGTCCGGGTGCACCGCCCCCGGTCGGCCAGGAAGCACGGGTTCGCGTTCCTTCCCGGCGACCGCCATCGGGAAGGCGTGCTCGGCGAGCTCAGCGTCGCCGAGAACATCGTCTTCCGGAACCTCGGCTCTGCGTCCCGGTGGGGCGTGGTCAGCGCCCGGCGGAGCCGCGAGCTGGTCGCCGCGACCCTGGACGGGCTCGCGGTCAAGGCGGCGAGCGCGTCGGCGCCGATCGCGAGCCTGTCCGGTGGCAACCAGCAGAAGGCCGTGCTGGGGAGCATCCTCGCCACCGACCCCCGCGTCCTGCTCATCGACGAGCCCACCCAGGGCGTGGATGTCGGGTCCAAAGTCGAGATCTACGCCTACCTCAGGAGACTCGCGGCCGGCACCGGCACGGCGATCCTCGTGGTCTCCTCCGACGCGCTCGAGCTCGCCGGGCTCTGTGACCGGGTCCTGGTGTTCTCCAGAGGAACCGTCGTGGCGGAGGTGTCGGGTGCGGAGCTGACCGAGGAGACGATCACGGCCGCGGCCCTGACGGCCTCCACCGGCCGGCGGCAGGCCGCGAAAGGCGGCGCCGGTCGGCTGCTGTCCTGGCTGGCGGGCGACTCCGCGCCGGCGATCCTCATCGCCGCCGCCATGGTCGCCCTCGGTGTGTACGTGGCGACCCGGAACCCGATGTACCTCTCGACTTTCAACATCTCGTCGCTGCTCGCCCTCGTGGTGCCGCTGATGTTCGTGGCGATGGCGCAGACGACGGTGATGATGGTCGGCGCGATCGACCTCTCGGTAGGCCCCCTCATGGGGTTCCTCGTGGTCGTCGGCTCCTTCTTTCTCACCGCTGAGGATGCCCAGGGCCGCCAGGCGCTCGGCTGGATCCTGATCGTCGTGGTGGCCATCGCGGTCAGCGCGCTCAACTGGGCGTTGGTGGACGCGCTCAAGCTCCCCCCGCTCGTCGCCACCCTCGCGACCTTCTTCGCGCTCCAGTCCGGATCACTGCTCCTGCGCCCCCAGCCCGGTGGTGTCATCGACACCCGGATCGTCACCGGCCTGGGAGCCCAGATCGGCGTCGTCCCCGTGGCCTTCCTGGTCGCCGTGGCCGGTGCGATCGCGCTCCAGTTCGCGCTGCGCAGATCATGGGCGGGCCTCGCCCTTCGCGCGGTGGGATCCGACGAGAGGCGCGCTGGCCTGGCAGGCGCTCGCGCGGCAGTGATCCGGCTGGCCGCCTTCGTCGGCTGCGGGCTGCTGACCGCGGCCGCCGCCGTGTGCCTGATCGCCCAGGTCGGTTCCGGGGATCCCGCGGCGGGGACGACGTACACGCTGACCAGCATCAGCGCGGCGGCGATCGGTGGCGCCAGCATCTTCGGCGGGCGCGGCTCGTTCCTCGGGGCCGTCCTGGGCGCGCTTCTGGTCCAGCAGATCCTCGGCGCGATCCCCTTCCTGTCCCTCAGTACGGCGTGGGAGTCCTACCTCGTCGGTGCGCTGACGCTGGTCGCGGTGGCCACGTTCTCGAAGTCACGCCAGATGAGTGAGGTCGCCTAGCAATGGACCAGACCACCACGCTCGGCACGCCCCGCGCGACCGGCGGGAACGCGCTGCTGTCCGGCTGGGAGTATCGCAGTATCTGGGCCGCCGCGGCGGGTGTCTTCGTGCTCAGCGCGCTGGTCGCGCCGCGGTCGCTGTCCTCGTCCTCGGTTCTCTCTTTGCTGAGCTTCTCGGCCGTGCTCATCGTCGTCTCCGTCGGGCAGACGCTGGTGGTCCAGCAGCGCGGCATCGACCTGTCCGTGCCGGGCGCCGTGACGTTGTGCGCGATGGTTCCGCCGTTGCTGATCTCGAAAACCGGGGTCACCCTCGCGGTGGCGCTGGTGGGCACGCTGCTCATCGGCGCCTGCGTCGGTCTCGTCAACGGCCTGCTGGTGACCAAGGCCGGGATCACTCCGCTGATCACGACGCTGGCCGTGAACTCGCTCCTGCTCGGCGTCCTGCTGACCTACAGCGGAGGCCTCCCCTCGGTGGCCGCGCCGCCGGCGCTCGTCTCCTTCGCCACGCACCAGGTCCTCGGCGTCCCGCTGGTGTTCTGGGCCGCCGTGTGCTTCGTCGCCGTCGTGGCCTTCGGCGTCGGCAGTACAGTCCTCGGCCGGCGATTCGTGGCGGCCGGGGTGAACCCGGCCGCGGCGAAGTCGGCGGGCGTGCCGGTGGACCGGTACGTCATCGGCGCGTACGTGTTCGGGTCGATGAGCGCCGCCCTCGCCGCGATCCTGCTGCTCGGGTACCTGGAGTCCGCCTCGGTGCGGATCGGCAACGACTACCTCTTCGCCTCGATCTCCGCCGTGGTGCTGGGCGGCACGTCGCTGGCGGGTGGCAAGGGCAGCGTCGTGGCCAGCGGCGTCGCGGCCGTGTTCCTCACCCAGCTGACGCAGTTGCTGCTGACGGCGGGCGCGCCGACGTCCATCCAGCTGCTCGCGCAGGCCGTGGCGATCGGGCTGGCCGTCTGCCTGCGCACGCTCGCGGGGGCGGGCGCCCGGCGTACGGGATAGAGTCAAACTAACGTTTGGAAGGTCTGAGCGAGGAGATTCGGGTGCGACCGGCAAGCAAGGCGAGCACTGCCAAGAAGTCGTTGGACGGCGGTCGGGCGCGCGACCGGGAGGTCATCGAGGCCGCCGTCAACCTGTTCTGGGAGAAGGGCTACTCCGCCACCTCGGTGCAGGATGTGGCCGACGCCCTGGGCATGCTCAAGGGAAGCCTCTACTACTACATCGACTCGAAGGGCGACCTGCTCAAGAAGATCTTCGAGGACTCGCACGCCGAGGTGCGCGTGATCGCCGAGGCGGCCGTCGCCCTCGAGCTGCCGGCCATCGAACGCCTGCAGATCTTCATCGAGCGGTATGCCGACTGGTCCCTGCTCCACCTGCGCAGGGCCAGCCTGTACGCCCGGGAGTGGCGCCACGCCGACCCCGAGCTGCGGAAGGTCATGCTCGCCCAGCGCCAGTACTACGACCAGGTCGTCATGACCCTGATCGAAGGGGCGAAGAACGAGGGCGCCGCCGACCGGGAGCTGGACACTAAGCTCGCCACGTTCTTCATCCTGTCAGCCGTCGCCGCACTGCCCGACTGGTACCGCCCCTCGACCGCCAAGAACGCTCAGTCGGTCGCGCGGGGCTACGCGGAGCTGGCGCTGCGCATCGTCACCGCCTGACGCGCCGGATCAGGTGCGCGCGCGCCGCTCGTCGATCCGGAAGTGGAACTCGATCTCGTTCAGGTGGTCCACCTGGATGGTCTTCTCGGCGAACCGCCACCGCCCGGCCCGCCGGACGAACCTGTCGAAGTACTGACCGCCCACGACGATCCGGTACGGCAACCCCGGAGGGCGCTGAAGCACCGTGAAGTAGCACCGGGACGTGGCCTCGTCACCGTTCAGGGTGATCACCTGGTTGGTGAGGAGATGCCGGGTCATCGGACTGCCCCTCTTGTAGGTGATGACCTGATCGACGTAGAACGCCTCGATCTGGGCCCGGCCGCGAAGCTCGTCACCGCGTACGCCCGCCATCACCGGACGGAGCACGGCGTCGGACAGCAGCTCGCCGACGCCGGCGAAGTCGCCGCCGTCCAGCCGGAACGTGTACTCCGCCGTCAGGTGGCGGATCGCCTCGTACTCAGACATCGGGTTCTCCTGTCGCGCCGGGTGCCAGGCTGTGGATGATCTGTTGGCAGCTCGCCACGAACGCGGCGCCGCCCACCTCCGCGCCCACGGTCTGGAACGCGATCTCGGTGACGCCCAGGTCACCCAGCTCGCGCTCGAGCCGCCGGACGCGGCGGGCGGCGGTCGCCGGCGTGCCGGAGACGGTGAGCTCGTCCACGACGCTGTCGGGGATCAGCTCGCCCAGCCGGGCCCACGAGCCGCCGACCGCCTTGAAGCCGCGCTGCACCTCCGCCGGGATGTGCTCCCAGCCGGTCCCCGCCGCCACGGTCCGGTAGCTCGGCGTCGAGAAGTAGAAGGCCAGCTGGGCCCTGGCCCGGGCCCGGGCGACCTCCTCGTCGTGGTCGATCGAGGTGACGCACCAGGCGATCACCTTGGGCGGGCGCCCCGCGCGGGCGCTCGATCCCTCCGCCACCGCGGGCAGCAGCCGCTCGACCAGGTGCCGCCTGGCGATGGCCAGCGGGTGCAGGAGGACGCCGTCGAGGTGGGCCGCGACATGCCGGCCCATGACCGGGTTGAGCGCCGCGCCGAGGACGGGCGGTGGCGGGCCCGCCAGGTCCTCGTTCTGGCTCCACGCCGCACGAAGCGCCGCGGCGTACGCCACCAGCGCGGGCGCGGGCGGTTCGAAGTCCGCGCCGAACCATCGCCGTACGCCTCGCGTCCCGGGGCTCAGGCCGAGCGAGAACCGGCCGCCGGAGAGGCGCTGCACGTCCGCGGCCATCGCCGCCATCGCCAGGGGGACGCGCGCGAAGGCGTAGGCGATGCCGGTGCCGATCTCGATCGTCTCGGTGCGCAGCGCCACCGCCAGGGCGCGCACCACCGCGTCGCGATGGGGATACTCCGTCGTCCAGACCCGCTGGAAGCCCGCCGCCTCGGCCTGCCTGGCCAGGTCGCCCAGGGGATCGAGCTCAGCGGTCGCGAACACCAGACCCCGCCTGAGCGGCCGTTCTTCGCCGCTCCGCGTCATCCTCTGCGTCATCACGTCAGCCGTCCCGCTCCAGCGTGTTGCCGATGGGGGTCCGGACCGCGTCGACGACGTACGCCTGCGGGCTACTGGGCAACGTAGCCGCCGTCCACGGGGAACGGCACGCCCGTGATGTAACTCGCGGCGTCGCTGGCCAGGAAGATGACCGCTTCGGCGATCTCGCGCGCGTCCGCGACCCGGCCCAGGGGAACCCGGGACGCGTACAGGTCCGCGACCTCGTCGGTGAACGCGGCGTCCTTCTGCATGAATCCGGCCAGCATGGGCGTACGCACCGGACCGGGACAGACCGCGTTGACCCGGATGCCTTCGGGGGCGAGGTGAACCGCGAGCGCCTTGGCGAGACCGATGACCCCCGCCTTGGTGAGCGAGTAGAGCGGGGTCGTGTACGACGCCACCAGTCCCGCCGCGGAGGAGGTGAAGACGATGGAGCCACCACGGCCGGACTTCCGGATCAGGGGCAGCAGCAGCTGGGTGAGGAAGAAGCCGCTCTTCAGGTTGACGTCCACGGAGCGCTGCCACTGCTCCTCGGTGATGTCCATGATCCCGTGCGGGTTCGGCATGCCGACGTTGTTGAACAGGATGTCGACGTGGTCGACGAGCGAGGAGATCTCCGCCACCACCCGCGTGAGATCGCTCACCATTCCGCAGTCGGCCACATGAGCGGTCGCCTGGCCCCCGATCTGGGCCGCCACCGCCTCCGCCGCTCCCTTGTCCAGGTCGATGACCGCGACCCGGGCGCCCCGCTCGGCCAGTCCGAGCGCCGTCATCCGGCCGATGCCGGATCCGCCCGCCGCGACGACGGCGACCTTGCCCTGCATGCTCATCAGCTCTCCCAGCGTTCGGGGCGGTCGATCGCGACCACCCGCTCCTTCAGGAGCCATTCGGCGCGGACCCGTTCGAACCTGTCCCGGTAGACCGCCGTGTAGCTCATCGAGACTCCCTCGGCCATGGTCACCAGCAGTCCCGCCGAGCAGCGGCCCGCGAGTTCCGCCTCCAGGACCAGGTGGTGCCACGTGATGTGGCGGGACGGCCCGGGCCGGGACGCGATCCAGGACTCGGCGAACGCGCGCAGGGCCGGCCGCCCTGTCACCTCCAGCGGGCGGTTCGTCCGTAACACCCCGTCCGGGGTGAAGCAGCGGGCCCACGCCTCCGCGTCCCCGTCGTCGATGGCATTGGCGTACCGCGCGTGGAGGTCCATCACCTCGTCGCGAAGCTGCCGGTTAGATTCCACATTCCGACCATGGCCGAGCGGATGTGACGCGTAACGTCCCACTTTGAAACGGCTCGGAGCACTCCGGCGGCGGCTGCGTACGCTCCGATCCATGGAACACGTTCTCTCCGGCACCGTCGCGGTCGTCACCGGAGCCGGCGGCGGCATCGGCCGGGCGATCGCGCTCCGGCTCGCCGAGGACGGCGCGCTCGTCGTCGCCGCCGACCGGCGCGCGGAAGCGGCCGAACAGACCTGCGCGGCCGTCGTCGCCATGGGGGGTGCGGCCGAGTTCCAGACGGTGGACGTCACGCGGTCGGCCGCGATGGAGCACCTGCTCAGGACGACCGCCGAGCGCCATGGCTCGCTGGACGTCCTGGTCAACAATGCCGGCATCTCGGGTGGCCCGGCGCCGATCGCCCAGTTCGACGAGACGTTCTTCGACCGGCTCGTGGCGGTCAACCTCAAGGGGGTCTTCCTCGGGCTCCGGCACGGCCTCCCGATCATGATCAGCCAGGGCCGGGGCCGCGTCCTCAACATCGCCTCGGTGAGCGCGGTGCGCAATGTGCCGGGAATGGGGCCCTATGCCGCGACGAAGGCCGGGGTCATCGCCCTGACCAGGGCCGCCGCCACCGAGGCGGGCCCGCACGGGGTCAGGGTGAACGCCCTGCTCCCCGGTGCCACGGACACCCCGATGGTGAACCCACCGGGCCGGGAGAGCAACGGCGAGGAGACCTTCGTCAGCGGGATCCCCCTCGGCCGCCTCGCCACCGCCGCCGAACAGGCCGAGGTCGCCGCATTCCTGGTGTCCCCGCGGTGCACCTACATGAACGGCGCATCCGTGCTCGTGGACGGCGGCATGGCATTCGCCTGAGCATCGTTCGACGCCGTCGTCGACGGCGCCGTCCTGCACGCGGCGGCCCTCGTCGCCGTCCGCGACGGCGGGACGTTCGTCGGCGTGGTCTCGGCGTCTCCCGCGACGTCCGAGCGGGGCATCGAGATCGGCATCGTGAACGTCGAGCCCGACGGCGCGAGGCTCGCCGAGCTGCTCGCCCTCGCCGCCTCCGGCGTCCTGGAGCTGCGGGTGGCCGGCCGGGTGCCACTGGCCGAGGCCGCGACGGCGTACGACAAGGTCGCCGGCGGCGGGCAGCGGGGGCGGTGGCTGCTGGTGCCGTGAGGGCGGCCCTGACCCGGCTCGACGCGCGAACGCCCGTCCGGCAAACCCGGGCGGGCACCAAAGTCCTGGAGCAGATGGCCTTACCCTGAATTCGAAGGGGAAGGATTATCCTCGTTGCTCGCGCGTAGCTTTTCGTAGAGGCGCGATATGTAGCGCATGTAGTCTTCGTCGATGCCGACGGTACGCACATAACCATCGAAGTAGATCGATTCGACGAGCCGGAGGTAGCTCAGTTTTGTCATGGCGGCCAGCGCATCGGGGTTAGACGCGATGTACAGGTCCGCGGGCAGTTCTGTTGCCCCCTCCATCGCCTTATAGTCCATGTCCGGCTGGATATAGTCGATGGGCGCTTTCCGAGTGGCCAGGCCGCGCATCCGGGCGTATTCAGTGAACAGTCGTGCCTTCGCGCGTGATCGGGCTGACTCGGCGACGGGCGGTGCGATCTCGAAAATCAGCGTGAACGGGGATTTCAGGGTCTTCGCGTGGTCGTGCCAGGCGGTTTCCAGCATCGTCCAGCTGACGCCTCCGGTGGACGGCAGCGCACCCAGGTAGTCGATGAGCGCGTAGTTGCGATCGACGCTGGTGAGCAGGTTCAGGAAGCCGACCACACGGTCGCCCTGCACCGCGAGATAGAGGGAGTAATCGATCGGCTGTGGGTCGCCTTCGCGCGAGAAGTCTGCAAGCCGCCGGTCGGCGGCATGGCCGAGGATAATCGTCGGCGACATTTGCTGATTCGCTGGTATGAGGCGACGGAAGAGCTCACAGAACTGGTCCGCATACTGTCGTGTGGCGCGATCTCCGTACCGCACGACGCGCTGCTCGTTCATCTCAGGGCAGGCCGATCAGCTGGGTCGCGCCCAGGAAGAACGCCGTGTGCACCCGTTCGGGCTTCACCAGGTCACACGCGTTGGCCATCGTGCCCAGTTGGCGTTGGGCAGGATCGCGGGGAAGGAGATGTTTCCCTCGCCCTTGGAGTGCGCGCCGGTGAGTCGGATCAGCAGGACCTCGGACTTGGTCAGCCACTCTTCGACCGGCTCGCCGAAAACCGGCCCTGAGCTTTTTCCTCATGTCGGTTCCTCCCTTCGTTCGCCGGGTCAGGGCCGGCGAAGCGGGCAGCGCCCAGGAAGAAGGCGGACTGGAGTTCGGGCAGCTTCACGATGTCGCTGCCATGACCTTGGGTCAAGCGCTGCTGACCGGCCTGGCCTAACCGCCCAGGTCGCCACCATATTTACTGGCTTGGGAGATCGCCCGGCACCTGCGCGAGCGACCGCGGACCGCCGCAGGCGGGCGCATCGTCAACGTCGGCTCCCGCGGGGCATTCCGCGGGCAGGCGGTCGCCTGGCTCGCTTCTCCTGAGGCCGAGTGGGTCAGCGGGGCGGTCGCCGACGTCGACGGCGCCTCGTACACGCACTGACGCCGCGCCGCCGGTCAGGTGCGCCACCGCGGCTGCCGCGCGAGAGCAGGGCGGCGACCTCGATATACACAGCGAAGCCGTCTCAGCATGTGACCGTTCTACCTCAAGACGGCGCCGACCGGTGCCCCGTGGGACGCCTGCTCCCGGAATGGACCCGTTGGGTCTCGAGTCAGGCGACCAGCTTCCCGGCGACGGTCCAGGTGTTGCATCGTGCGGGGGACGGCTTCGTGAATCCCCGGTTCACCCAGTACACGATGTTGCGGCCCGTACCGTGCCATCGCTCCTCCGTGGACCTCATGTCGTCTCCGGTACCGCGCATGGCGTCGAGGAATTTCCGCCAGTCACGCGTAGGGCGGTGGAGGGACTTCCAGACGCTCCCCAGGAAGGCACCCGCCAGGCAGTGGGCCTGGAGGTTGTAACGGCGCAGGTACTCCGACTCCTGCTGGGACTCGCCACTGCCCATCAGGCTGTCGGCTGCTTTGCCGATGCCGGACAGGTCCTGGATGTGATTGCCGTACTGGTAGGCGACGATGTCCAGGAGGACGAGCCCGTCAGGGGCCTTGAGGAGGCTGTCCTTCAGGTAGATGACGATCGTCCTGTCGCAGTACTGTGCCACGCCGACCCCCTGCCAGCCGGTGCCGCAGACCTCGGTGCCGGGATCGGTGACAAAGCGGACCATAGGCTTGGCGAAGGGCAGCCGCGCGACTTTCAGCAGCGGCCGCCACGACTCGTCCAGGCAGCCGAGCCAGGCGCGCAGGTACTTCGCGGCCGACTTGGGGTCGTTCTTCCTGACTCCTGGGACGGAGCAGGCCCGCCGGGGAAGCGGGCCCGTCCGATAGAGGGGGTTGCTGGCCAGCACCGCGGGCATGGCCGGCGCCCGAACGTATGAGCCGATCTGGGTCGCACTTGCGGTCTCCCCGGCCGCCGGCCCAGGGAGGAGCCCGGTGATCAGGGCCACGGCGAGAGTGAAGAAAAGCGGGGTGCGCATGAGGCGGGAAGGTAGCCTAGCCGTACCGTGCCCGCAAGATCCGCATGTCAGTCCTTGCGCTCCCGGTCAAAATCGTCGGCACCGTCGCCGTCGCAGCCCCGATTACTCGGCTTCGGCGGCGAGGTATCCGGCCAGCATGACCGGTGCCACGTCGGTCACGGCCTCGTCCGGGGGTAGGAAGTCGGCGCCGTGCAGGCGGGCTCGCTCGCCGGTGTCCACCCCGACGAACATCATCAGGCCGGGCAGTACCGTCGGCAGGTAGGAGAAGTCGTCGGCGCCGAAGGGGTAGGTCTCCTCGCGCGGCTGGAACACCGCCACCAGCGGTTGCGCACCCGGAGTGGCGGCGACCGCGAGGAGGACACCGACCCGCGGGCCGTCACCCGTAGCACCGCCTCACCCCCGGAGGCCCGGCCGATGTCCGCGGAACACCAGGTGGTTCGAGCCGGCGTAGTTGAACACCATGCCGGCGGCCACCCCGGCCGCCGCGGCGGCGGAGATGCCCGCCGTTCGGTAGGCCAGGGTGAAGACCGCGGTGTTCACGCAGAGTGCGGTCATCGCGGTCGCGTTGTAGGCGAGCAGCCGGCCCAGCACCCGGCGCGGGGATCCGCCGGGCCGGTCCTTCCAGGTCAGCAGGGAGCTGAGGGTGAAGTTGAGCTGGGCCGAGACCGCGATGCCCACCGCGTTGGCGATGGGGGCGCGCACGCCTGCCACCATCAGGCTGGTGAGCAGCAGGTACTGCACCGCGAAGCAGGTGCCGCCGACGCCGGCGAAGGTGATCTTGCGCCGGTGCCGCCGCACCAGTGCCGTCGCGGCGCGGTACGTCAGTTGTCGCATGCGATCCCATTCCGGTCGGGGTCCAGCCGGTGCCGGTCCCGCGGGTTGTTGACGGTGATCCCGGCGAGCTTGTGCGCCCGGATCCAGTCGCAGCGGCTCTCGCCTCTGGCCAGCTTGGGAAAGTCCCACGGCACGCACTGCCCGGCCGTGCCGTAGGCGTGGTCGCAGCCGTCGATGCTCGCCGGGATGGCGGTCTTCTTCGGCCGGGCGGTGAGCCGTGGCCGGGGCGACCGCAGCTTCTTCGCGAACGGCAGCACATGCGGGCCGGGGGTGGCCTGGACGGCGGGAGCCGGACGCGCGCCCGGGGCGCCGGACGCCTGGGCGGCGAAGAGCACGGCGGACGGCACCGCCACGGCGGCGGCCGTCAGGGCCGCCACGAGCCGGATCCTCATCATGCGCCTCCCACGTGTACCCAGCTGGCCGCCGATGGCACCCCGGCCGCGTTGACCACAGTGAGCATGTACCAGCCGGGGGGTGCGATGTTCGGGTTGGTCGTCAGGTTCAGATCGATCACGTTGCCGGGGAACACCGTCAGCGGCAGGTCGACGTACCGCTGGTTGGGGTCGGAGGAGTGGGTGACAGCGGCCGGGCGGATCAGCGACGCCTTGACGATCGGGCCGTCGGTCACGATGCGCTGCGCCGAGCCGTACGTCCACTGGGTGTTGGGAATGGACGTGATGACGGGACGGTCGCCGCGGAACAGGTACGGCGGTGAGTACATCGAGATGCGCAGGTCGAAGCTGCCGTCACCGGGATTGTTGCCGAAGGTCAGCACGCGCCCGTCGGGCAGCAGTACGGCCGAGGAGTGGTAGGTGCGGGGCACCGGGTCGGTCGCCATGCCCGGGGTGAAGGCGTTGGTCGCCGGGTCGTACATGGAGGCCTCGAAGACCGGTGTCTCCCGGTAGGTGTGCAGCGCGCCGCCCGTCTCGAAGACCTTGCCGTCCGGCAGGATCACCGTGGACAGGTAGACCTTTCCCTCCGCGCCGGTCTGCGGCGTGCCGTCGGTGTAGTGGCCGTGCGGCAGGTCGGGTCCTGGCACGTACGCCGGTGCGGGCTGCTTGAGGTCGATCAGGTCGGTCAGCCGGTGCG
The DNA here is from genome assembly GCF_039871605.1 of Acrocarpospora sp. B8E8. NCBI lineage: Bacteria > Bacillati > Actinomycetota > Actinomycetes > Streptosporangiales > Streptosporangiaceae > Acrocarpospora > Acrocarpospora sp. B8E8. Next base: position 165,529 of record NZ_JBDPLV010000014.1, read on the forward strand.
CGCTGGGGCTGACCGTGTGGTTGCCGCCGCCCACGGTGAGCACCTTCTGGTCCTGCGCCGGCGGCAGCAGCACGCTCATCGACTGGTCCCGTTCGTCCTTGCGGCGCAGCCCCGGCACATCGGTGATGGTGCCCGCGTCGTAGTCGTAGATGGACGCGCCGGTGCCGGGCAGCCCGGGCCCGAAGACGTGCGAGCCGGTGTAGAACAGCCGCCCGTCCTGGAGCAGGATCATCGCCGGGTACAGGCCCCAGAAGCTCCACGCCTGCTTGGCCTGGCCCATCGGCAGCCACTGTCCCTGCGCGGCCGAGTAATGCTCGTTGACCACGGTGCCGGAGGAGTCCTCGGCGAGACCGCCCAGCGAGATGACGTCGCCGTTGCCCATGATCGTGGCGGACGGGTACCAGTGCCCGGCCAGCATGTCGTTGATGCGGGTGTAGGAGTTGGTGGCCGGATCGAAGATGTAGGAGACCTTCAGGCCCTTGTACCCGACGCTGCCGTCCGGCGCGGCGTAGTCCTTGTTCCCGCCCATCACCAGCACCCGGCCGTCGGCGAGCTGGACATGGCCCGCGCAGAAGAAGTCGGCCGGGGTGGGGATGTCGGTGAAGGTGCCGGCCACGGGATCGTAGAGGGTGGTCTTGAAGGTGCCGGCCTGGAACAGGTCGGTGTCGTTGCCAGATCCGGCGATGAGCAGGACCTTGCCGGTGTGCAGCAGCACCGCGTGCATCGCCCGGGCCGGCGACAGCTCGGGGCGCACCTGCCACTGCCCGACGCATTCGGGGCCGGTGCCGGCGCACGGCGTGTCGGGGACCGGGGCGGCGGTGTCCACCATCGCGTAGTCGTCGGTGACCAGGGTCCCGACGCCGTAGTTGGTCACTCCCCAGGTGAGCCGGTCGGTGCCGGGCGGCACCGGCGGGGTGCGCACCAGGGCGTGCTGGAACGTTCCGGTGACCGGCAGCGCGGCCAGGTCGGTCCACCACTGCCAGCCGGCCGTCGTGTCGTGCCGGAACACCGTGATCACCGTGTTGGGCTGCGATGTCGTGTACCAGACCGACAGGTCGTACTGGTGTCCCTGGCTCACCGGCGGCGCGCAGTCCGGGTCCTCCGTCATCATCGCCTTGCGGTCGCCGCCGGCCAGCCGGGTGATGGTGAGGTCCAGCGCCCGGGAGCCGCCGTACGCCGTCCCGGTCACGGTGAAGGTGTGGTCGTTGTCCCCGTACCCGGACTTCTCCCAGCACTGCGGGAAGCCGGTGGTTCCGTCGAGGATCTCCAGGCCGGGGTTCTTGACCAGATTCACGTCGGCGGCGGCCATCGGGGCGCCGAGCGCGGCCAGCGTTAGCGCGCCCGACGCTCCCAGCATCACGGCCGCCCGGCGCCGGTACGGCCAGGCCATCACGCCTCCCTCGGGCCGGCCAGGGTGGCGGAGCCGGTGGAGACCCGGAGCCGGGCCAGGTGCCGGAGGAATCGCACGCCCTCGCGTACCGAGGATTTGGAATCCCCGGTGACGCGCTCGCGGAAGCCGTACGGGACCTCGCTGATCCGCCGGATCTGGCAGCGCACGATCACCTCCAGCAGGACCTTGTAGCCCACCGGCCGCAGCCGGTCGGTCCGCAGCGCGGTGCGGCGCACCGCGAAGTAGCCGCTCATCGGGTCGCTCACCCGGTACAGCCGGCGGAACAGGACCTTGGCCGCCAGGGTGGACAACCGGGAGGCCAGCACCCGGTGCCGCCCGGAGAGCCCGCCGTGGTCACCGCCGGGGATGTAGCGCGAGGCCACGACCAGGTGCGCGCCGGTCCGCTCACCCTCGGCGATCAGCGCGGGGATCACCGACGGCGGATGCTGCAGGTCGCCGTCCATCACCACCACCCAGGAGCCGCGGGCCACCCGCAGGCCGTCGGCGACCGCGCCCGCCAGCCCTCCGGTGGCCGCGGCGCGGTGGATCAGCGACACGCTGCCGCGCCGCCCGGCGGACTCCTGGTTGATCACCTCAGGTGTGTCGTCGGTGCTGTCGTCGACGAAAATGATCTCCACCGCGGTCCGCGCGTCGATGGTGTCGTCGATCTCGGCGAGCAGCGGCGCGATGTTGCCGGACTCGTTGAACGTGGGTATCACGATGGAAAGTGACGGCGTCACGATGCCTCCTGTTCGGGGCGTGTCAGCGGGTCGTCGTGAGCACTTCGCGGACCTCGATCCGGCCGTCGCCGGCGCCGAAGGTCGCCACCACCCGCGAGTGCGCGAGCGCGCCCGCGAGCGTGGGCAGCTGTGCGGCCTCACCGCGCACCGCCGGGGTGGACACCACGTAGTCGATGTCGCGCCAGCCGCCCGGCAGGGTGCGCTGCACGGCGGGGTCGAGGTCGATCTTGTAATGCCAGATCGCCCCGAGGCCGGGCGCGTGCCCGGCGCGGACCAGGTCCACCCAGAGCACGCCGTCCACGATGGTGCGCTGTCCGGGCCGGACCGGCATCTCCTCCCGGAGCCATCGGGATGCCGCCGTGTACCCGTCGTTGGTGGACTCGGTGAGCATCCGCGCATCGGTGACCGGCCATCCGGTGAGCGCGATCGCGCCGGTGACGATCAGTGCGGTGGTGACCAGCGCGCTGCCGAAGCCGCGTTCGGTCCGGATGACGACGGCGGTCGCGACCCCGGCCACCGACAGCGCCAGGAACGGCACCAGCTGGACGATGTACATCTTCGGCAGGTAGCCGTCCGGCCGCAGTGCCACCACCACCAGCAGCAGCACGGCCAGCGCCGGGGCGCGCGCGGGGCGCACCGCCAGGCCGGCGACGGCCGCGGCGAGTCCGCCGATGAGCAGGACCGGATCGTTGCCGAGCCAGCTCATCAGCAGCTCGTGCGCCTCCGTGCCGGGGACGAACACGCTGCCGGTGCCGGCCCGGTCGTGCAGCTGGAAGGCGAGCGTCCCGAGCAGCGACACGTGGTCCTCGCCGGCGAACAGCTCTCCCTTCAGCGCCGCGTAGAGCGGGTACAGCGACGCGGTGAAGACCATGCCGGAGAGGAAACCGGCCAGCGAGAAGCGCCGGGTGCTCGGGTGGCTGCCCTGCCACAGCGCCACGATCACCGCGGGCACGGCGATCGCGATGGTCTCCTTGGAGAGCAGCGCGAAGCTGGTGGCCACCCCCGCCGCCACGTGCTGCCACAGGTGCCTGCGCGGGGACAGGGCCAGCGCGAACGCGGCGAGCAGCCACATGACCGCGAAGTTGTCCAGGTACACCTGGTGCTGCATGCTCAGCGCCAGCGGGGACAGCCCGGCGATCGCCATGGCCAGCAAGGCGGTCCATCGGGTGCCCTGCAGCCGGCGCGCCACCGTGTACACCAGCAGCAGGGTGATCGCGAGCACCACGAGCATGGCGATCCGGCCGTGGACCAGCGCCGGCAGGCCGGGCAGCAGCCACTGGCCCGGCCAGGACAGGACGGCGAGCTGGATCCAGCCCAGCGGCGGGTGGTCGTACCAGTAGGTGTAGTGCGCGAGCTGGCCGTGCTGCACGGCCCAGGCCTGCGAGATGTACGCGCCTTCGTCGTCGTTGGGGAAGGGCTGGTCGGCCAGGTTCCAGGCGTGCGCCGCGATCAGGATCACCAGCAGCACGGCGACGGGCAGGAACCGGTGGTGGCGGCCTGGGCGGACCGGGGCGTCGACCTGCGGGGAGGAAGGCGCCAGCAGGACGGCGGTCATGTGTCCTCCCTGAGCCGCAGGTGGGCGCCGACATGATGGGTCAGCTCCCAGTCGCCCCGGCCGGTGGACTCCCGCCAGACCGATCGCAGCGCCGCCACCGCCAGGATCGCCTGGTACAGCGGCAGTCCCGCGATCAGCTTGGCGTAGTGCCCGGCCCGGACCCGCACGCCGTACTGCCCGCCGAACTCGTGCAGTCCGGCCAGCTCGAAGGCGAGCATGGTCAGGGTCGGCAGCAGCGGCAGGAAGGTGATCAGCGCCACCCCGTCGGGCACGTCCAGCAGGAAGCCGGCCAGGATGCCCACCGGGATGACGGCGCCGGTGAACGCCTGAATGAACGGTGAGGTGAGGGTGAACCTGGCCAGCAGCCGCTGGCGCAGCGTGGGCAGCGCCTTCCACTCGCCCTTGCGCAGCACCTGCAGGAACCCCTGATTCCACCGGGTGCGCTGCTTGACCAGCGCCTTGATCGAGCCGGGGGTCTCCTCCCGGGTGACCAGCACCGCGTCGTAGGCCACCGCGAACTTCTTGCCCCGGGTGGAGAGCCGCACCCCGAGATCGCAGTCCTCCGCGAGGCAGTCCTGGTCCCACCCGCCGTTCTCGCGCAGCACCTCGGTACGGACGAACACGGTGTTGCCGCCCAGCGGGATGAAGCCCATCCGGGCGTGCAGATGCAGCCGGCTGCGGAACCAGAAGAAGTACTCCATGCAGTTGCGCAGGCTGTACCAGCTGGAGTGGAAATTGATCAGTTGCACGCCGCCCTGCAGCACGTCGGCGCGGGTCTTGCGGAACTCGTGGTCGACGTGTTCGAGAAGCAGCGGATGGACCTCGTCCTCGGCGTCGAAGACACCGACGATCTCCCCGGTGCAGTGCGGCAGCGCGGTGTTGAGCGCCTTGGGCTTGTTCTTGCGGGGGTTGGTGTCCGTGATCACGCGGACCTGGTCCGGGTGGTCACGGGCGAGTTCCGCGGCGATCGCGGCGGTGCCGGGATCGTCGTGCCCGACGATGACGAGGATCTCGAAATCGCGGTGGGTGGACTGGAGCAGGCCGGTGACGGTGGCGGCGAGGACGTTCTCCTCCATGCGGGCCGGAACCAGCAGGGAGAAAGACATCCGCTGCTCGCCGTCGGGATCGGAAAAGCGGGTCGCGTGCAGCGTTTCGGGAGTGCGCCACGCGTGCAGCATCCACCACATCGTCAATGCGGCGGAGGCGGTCAGAATCACGGAAATGAAGATCGCCAGAAAGGAGATCATGGCTGGAATTTATTTCGAAAGCCGCGTATCTGCGACAAGGCCGAGCTGAGGGTTTTCCTATCTCCCCGCGTGAAAGCCGAGCTCGCGTTTTGCAATACACCTACGAGAGCGATCCCTGCCCCGCGTAAGTGATACCCCTGAATGCTGGCCACATATCACCCCAGGCCTCGAAGACTTCTGGTTTGGTACGTGCCAATCGTCGTGAGCACTCATAACGAAACGGAATCCCCAAAGTAATTGGGACGTTAAAAGAGATCCAGCTACCGCGAAAATCCAGTTGTGACATATGTGTCACAACAATTACGCATTGATTATGACGGTCCCAAAATGCGATAAGGCAGCGGTCCTCGGCATGCGCCCCCAGACACACCGATATTCTCACCGCAAAGCAGCCACAAGGGTCACTTCCCACGAAAATCAACCCACCTGATGGGGCCCGGCCGGATGAACCGGCCGGGCCCCGACGCGATCAGGCCACGACGGAACGGAGCGGGATGCCCGCCACGCCGAGGTCACGGATCAGGTCACGGACGTAGGGATGCTCGTCGGCCGGCAGACCCTCCGGGTTGGGGATCGTGAGGTACGCCGAGCCGCCGGCGCTCGCGATCTCCGCCGTGTCGGTGTACCGCTCGACCACCGCCTGAGTCCGGGCGAGGTCGGCGTCGGCCACCTGGATGACGATCGGCCGCCACTCCCCGCCCAGGTTGGGCAGTTCCTCCGGCTCGGCGGCGGGCGGCGGCAGCGCCCGGGCGCTGCGCTGCTGCGCGGCGGGCGCGCCCGCCGGCTGGAGCAGCGCGTTGGCCACCAGGTGGATGCCGTTCTCGTTGTACGCCCGGAACAGCGGGTTGTAGGCGAACAGGACGGCGTGCCCGGCGCCGGTCGGCTCGTTGACCAGGGCCGCCGTGCCCTTGAGGGTGTCCGACCCCACCGTGTAGCCGTTGGACCAGAACCTGCCGTCGGTCGGGTAGGTGAGAACGTTGACGCCGGTGGTGCTCGGGTTGAGGATCGGGTCGCCGTTGTTGAACTGGAAGTCCTCCGCCGGACGGCCGAGCGCCACCGGGTCGGCGGTGGCCGTGTCCACCCGGAAGTGCGAGCCGATGACCTGGTAGCCGGTCGGCTTGGCCTTCTCGGTGGTGGAGGTCAGCCCGGCGGCCCGGGCCACCCGGGTGCCCTCGTTGCGGAGCCCGAGGTAGGTGCCGCCCGCGGCCACCCACTGCTTGAGGTTGGCCAGGCCCTGCGCGGTCAGGCCGCCCGTGGAGCTACTCCCGTCCGGGACCACCAGGGCGGTCCGCTCGGTGAAGGCCGGGGTGTTGCCGTTGATGTCGGCCGTGGTCACCGGCTTGAGGTTCAGGCCCCAGCGGGCGCCGAGCACGTAGCGTGCCTCGCCGTACGAGCCGGAGGTGGTGGAGATGCCGGTGCCGTTGAACAGGCCGACGTCGGGGGTGCGCAGCGCGGTGCCCGAGGCCGCCGCCCCGCTGCCCGTGACGGTCACGCCGAGCGAGGTGGCCAGTTCGTCCAGCTCGTGCCGGTCGACCGAGGGGGTCGGCAGGCTGACGACGCCGGTCGCCAGGTCACGCGAGAGCGGCACGCCCTGGGCGAGCAGCTTGAGGGTGAGCTCGGAGGCCGCGGCCGAGTCCAGCGGGTAGGAGTAGGACCCCTTCTTCGAGGCCCCGGAGGCGACGCCGCCCTCCGCCTTCCTGACCAGCTCGGCCTTGGGCGACAGCTCGTCACCGGTGTAGACCGTGTCCACGCCCGCCAGGAGCGGGTTGCTCCAGGAGGAGACGTCGTAGAAGTACGGGAACGGCGTGTACGGGTCCTCGCCGATGGTCGCCTGGATCCAGTGCTTCTGCGGCTGGTTCATCGGGATCCAGTACGCGCCCTCGGGCACTTCGAGGTTGCTGGCGGTCCGGCCGCCGAAGATCCGGGCGCTGGGCACCGTGACGGACTTCTTCAGCCGGTAGACTTCGACGTCCATGCCACGCAACCGCTCGACCAGCTTGCGAACGTCGCCGATCTGGCGGTCGGGCAGCAGGAAATACGAACGGATCTTGACGTCGGGCACCGGGAACTGCACGGTGTTGGTCGGCTGCACGACCTCGTTGGGCTGGAGGGTGCCCGCCGCGCCCTCGGCGAGCGCGGTCTTCCAGATCGAGTAGTAGCTGCTGAGGACCTCGTGCTTGTTGTCCGAGGCCCAGCCGACCGTCGCCCACTGGGTGTTGAACTGCTGCTGCACCCGGTCCTGCACGGCCGAGGTGCTGCCCTTCTCGTACGTCATGCCGGCGGCGCCGAACCCGGTGGCCGGCACGGTGTCGCCGTACCCCATGTAGAACAGGTCGTACGTGGCGTAGTTGAAGTAGCACTCGGTGGTGACGGCGCCGCCGCAGGCGCCGTTGAAGCCGAAGCCCGCGGCGTTCGCGGCCCCGATGCGGTTGATCCAGTCGACCGGCTGGTCGGCGAGTTCGTGGTGGATCGGGTCGGCGTTCGGCGGGAAGAAGTACTGCCGGCCGCCCATCTCGTGCGCGTCGACGAAGACCTGCGGCGGGTACTTCCTGAGCAGTTCGATCTTGCCGTCGGTCTCCGGCTGGGTGCGGGCGAACCAGTCCCGGTTCAGGTCGAAGCCGTAGTCGTTCTGCCGGCGGCTGGCGTCGCGGCCGTCCGGGTTCTGGGTCGGCACGATGATCGTGATCAGGTTGTCGTTGCGCTCGGCCACGTCGCAGGACAGGCCGCTGGCCAGCTCGTACAGGGTCTTGAGCGCGGCGTCCGCGCCGCTCTTCTCGCCGCCGTGCACGTTGCCCGCGATCCAGACGATGGCCGGGGAGTCCGCGGCGATGCGCGCCGCCTTGTCCTCCCCCAGGGAGCGCGGGTCACGCAGCGCGTTGATGTCATCGGCGATCTTCTTCAGCCGCGCGTCGGACACGCGGTCCGGATCGGACACGATGGCATAGGGCAGTTCCTGGCCGGAGACACTGTGCGCCATCGTGCCCAAGCGGACACGGTTGGAGGCGCCGCCCACGGCCTGGACGTAGTTCTTGATCTCTTCAGTGGTGAGAATCCTGGGCTGTCCCGCGCCCAGGGGGAAGCCGAAGAACTGCTCGGGACTCGGGACGGTGGTCACATGGGCGCTGGCGTCGGTGGTGCAGTCGGCCGGATCGGCCTGAGCCGATGTCGTCGGCGTCAGGGTGAGCGCGGCCGATACAAGGACCGCGACACCTAACGCCTTGCCATAAGGGGATCTACTGCGCACCGTTGCGCGAAACCGCATCTCGCCTCCAGGGCGGAGGGACGGGAGAACTCGGGAGAGCCCGTCCAGGGAACACAAACCACTGCGGACGGTATTGGAACGCAACAAAACGGACAAGACAGAAGGAAATCTAACTGTCTCATGTTGACTAATGTTATAGGAGCGTTCTTCCAGGTCAGGATGGTTTAGCGGGACCAAATTGACGCTTTATAACGTCCGATAACAACTAGGCGTCGGGTTCGTACACAAACGAGAACGGCCAGGGTCGGCGCATCAGCATGACCTGCTCCTCGCCGGGCACGCGCGAAAATCTTCCGGCGCGTTGTCGATTCCCGTGGAGGTGGCACGTCATCCAGGTGACCCTGATACACGGAGGCGAGACACATGAAGTACATGCTGTTGTTGTGGGGCGATGAGAAGCCGTGGGCCGAGGCCGGGCCCGAGGAGCGCGAGCGGCTCTACGCCGAGCACGGACGCTTCGGTGAGCTGCTGGTGACCGCGCGGCGCAAGGCCGTCGATCGGCTGCGCCGCGGTGCCGTGGCCGCGCGCAGGCTGCCGCTGCTGGTCGTCGACGACGAGCCCAGCCCCGACTCGGGCATCCCCGACGATCGGCTGCGGATGGCGTTCACCTGCTGCCATCCGGCGCTGGCGATGCCCGGCCGGGTGGCGCTGACGCTGCGTTACGTAGGCGGGCTGACCACGCGGCAGATCGCCCGGCTGTTCCTGGTGACCGAGACCACGATGGCCGCCCGGATCACCCGGGCCAAGAAGAAGATCGCCCAGGCGGGCATCCCGTATCGGGTCCCGTCCGGCCCGGAGCTGCCCGCCCGGCTGGACGGCGTGCTCGCCGTCATCTACCTGATCTTCACCGAGGCGTACGCGCCGGCCGGGGGCGGGCGGCTGGTCCGCGACGAGCTGGCCGCCGAGGCGATCGGGCTCGGCCACACCCTGCGGGAGCTGATCCCCGGCGACCCCGAGGTCGCCGGACTGCTGGCCCTGATGACGCTGCACCACGCCCGCCGCGACGCCCGCACCGGCCCGCACGGCGAGCTGGTACGCCTGCCCGACCAGGACCGCTCGCTCTGGCACCACGACGAGATCGACATGGGCCTGCGCCTGATCCACCAGGCCGGCGCCCACCCGGATCCCGTCGGCCCCTACCTGACGCAGGCGGCCATCGCGGCCGAACACGCCTCGGCGATCCGCGCAGAAGACACCGACTGGCGCTCGATCACCCTGCTGTACGGCGAGCTGGAGCGACTGACCGGATCAGCCGTGGTCCGCCTCAACCGTGCCGTCGCGCTGGCCGAGGCCGAAGGCCCTGCGGCCGGGCTGGCCCTGCTGGCCGACCTCGACGCGGCCCTGCCGCACCACCACCTGCTCCCGGCCACCCGCGCCGAACCGCTCCGCCGCCTGGGCCGGGCCGAGGACGCCCTCACCCAGTACGGCAGGGCCCTGGCTCTGGTAGGCAACGACGCCGAACGAGCGTTCCTGCTGTCGCGCCGAGACGAACTACTGAAGGCCCCGAATTCGTAGCGTTATGGTCCCGTCGAGAACCCATTCAACAACCGTCGACGCCGGGTGTGAGCACGTGCCGCCAGTCGCCCGAGCTGGTGGACACCGCGTCGAGCACCCGCTGGACGCGCAGCCCGTCCTCGAACGACGGTGTGGGCCGCAGGCCGGATCCGATCGCCTCGACGAGGTGCCGCGCCTGGTGGGTGAAGGTGTGCTCGTAGCCGATGGCGTGGGAATACCACCAGGCGGGGTGCGCGACCCTGATCCGGCGGAAGCCCCGCTCGGCGGGCGGGTCGGTGGTGTTCAGGAACGACACCTCGTTGGGTGAGCCGAGGTCGAAGATCACGCTGCCGAGCGAGCCGTTCAGGTACGCCGCGCGGACGTGCCTGATCTCTCCCGCCCGCTTCGCCACCAGCTCCCGCGCGAACTCGACCGAGGGCAGGCGGCGGAAGTTGAACCCGGCCATCGCGAGCCCCGGCGCGTCCCGGGCCGCCCGCACCATGGCCTCGGCCTCGGCGACCGAGTTGGCGAGCGGCTTCTCGCAGAGCACGTGCTTGCCCGCGCGCAGGGCCGCGATAGCGATCGGCGCGTGCGTGTCCCCGGGGGTGCAGATGTCCACCAGGTCCACGTCGTCGCGCTCGACCAGGCACCGCCAGTCGGTCTCCCAGGCGGGGAAGCCGAGCCGTACGGCCGCCGCCCCGACCGCGGGCGAGCGTCCGCACAGCACCGACAGTCGCGGGCGCAGCGGCAGGTCGAAGAAGTGCCCCACGCTCCGCCAGGCGTGCGCGTGCGCCCTGCCCATGAAGCCGTGCCCGACGACTCCCACCCGCAGGTCGGTCATGGCGAGCCTCCTCTCGTACGGGCCTTGCGGTACTCCGCCACGACCAGGTCGGTGAGTTCCTGGAGCGAGGTCTCCGCCGTGGGCTTGTCAAAGGTGATCGTGCCGTGCTGGAGGAGGTGGACCCGGTCGCAGACATCGAGGATCTGGGCGTAGTTGTGCGCGATGATCACAATGGACACCTCGCCCCGCGCCTTGAGGTCCCTGACCAGGTCGAGGATCAGGGCGCCCTCCTTGGCGCCCATGGCGGCCAGCGGCTCGTCGAGCAGGAGGATCCGCGACCGCGAATAGACCGAGCGGGCGACGGCGATCGCCTGCCGCTGGCCGCCGGAGAGCTTGGCGACCTCGACGTCGACCGAGGGGATGCGGACGCCCATGGCGTCCAGGTGCTCGCGGGCGAGCCCGCGCATCCGGCGGTTGCTCAGCAGGCGGGCGAACCCGACGTGCTCCCGGCCGAGGAACATGTTGTGGTAGACGCTGAGCTCGTTGATCAGCGCGAGGTCCTGGTAGACGATGTCGATGCCGAGCGCCCTGGCCTGTCGCACCGACCTCAGCGTCACCTCCTCGCCGTCCAGCAGGATGTGGCCCGAGTCCGGCTGGTGGAAGCCGCACAGGAGCTTCACCAGCGTGGACTTGCCCGCGCCGTTGTCGCCGATGAGCCCGAGGACCTCACCCGCCGCCAGGTTCAGGTTGACCTCCCGCAGCGCGGTCACCGCGCCGAACCGTTTGGCGACGCGCTCCATCTGGAGGACCGGGGTCATGTCCTGCCCGCCCTTCGCAGCCGGGTGAGATACACGTTGGCGATCATGGAGACCAGGATGGCCAGCCCCAGGATGAGGAAGTAGGGGTTGGCGGAGATGCCGATGAGGTTCATCCCGTTCTGGAGCACGGCCAGCACCAGCGCGCCGAGGGCGCCGCCGACGATCGTCCCCGAGCCGCCGGCGAGTGCCGTACCGCCGATGACCGCGGCCGAGACCGCGGTGAACATCAGACCGGTGCCGCCGCCGATGTTGGGGTCGATGGTGTGGATCCGGAACGCCTCGATCAGCCCGGCGAAGGCCCCCAGCGTCCCAGCAATCATGAAATTTCCTATTTTGATGCGGGCGGTGCGCACGCCCGCCTCCGCGGCGCCCAGCGGGTTGCCGCCGACCGCGACCGTGTGCAGTCCCCACCGGGTCCTGGTCAGCACGACGTGCAGGAACACCACGATGACCAGGGCCCAGCCGAGATGCGCCCAGTCGGCCGCCCCGAGCCACTCGCCGATCGCGCCGTCGACCGGTCCCGGGATCTCGGCCGGGTAGGCGTGCGAGGTGGTGAGCACCACGCCGGTGACGAAGTACAGGGTGCCCAGCGTGGTCACGAACGACGGCACCCGCAGCACCACGGTGACGAACCCGTTGCCGAACCCGATCAGGGTCCCGGTCAGTACGGCCAGCAATATCGCCGGGACCGCGGGCACCCCCCAGAAGTCGATCGCGTAGTGCATCATGAACGGCGCCAGCGCGGCCACCACCCCCACCGACAGGTCGATCTCGCCGCTGACCAGCAGCAGCACCGTCCCGCATGCGACGATCGCCGCGGGAGCCGTGGCCTGGGAGATGTTGACCAGGTTGGCGGCGGACAGGAAGACGTCCGTCACCGACATGAAGTACAGCCCGAGTCCCAGCGCCACCACCAGGACGCTGGCCTCCCGGTGCCGCAGGAACTCCTCGCGGACCCTACGCATGGGGGATGGCGCCGGAGCGTTCGACGACCTTCTGCGCGGTGTCGGAACCCTCGAAGCGGGTCTTGGTCGTCTGGTACGGGCCGACGTTGTCCTTGGTCACGAAGAGCAGTCCCGTGTTGGTCTCGGAGGGGAAGAGCAGCCCTCCGGAGAGCTTGTACAGATACAGGTAGAGCACGGGCAGGAAGCCCTGCAGATAGGGCTGCTGATCGATGGTGTAGTCCAGGTCGCCGTCCTTGATGGCGGCCAGCGTCTCCGGCACCAGGTCGAAGCCGCCCGCGACCTTGAGGCCCTTGCCGCGCATGCCGTACTTCTTGACGGTCTGCCCCACCGACTGGGTGGACCCCGCGTCGACGGCGAGCATCCCGGCCAGGTCTGGATGACCCTGGGCGTAGGCGTCGATGATGGACAGGCCCTTGGTGATGTCGGCGTTGGTGCCGATCGCGGTGAACGTGATCGGCTTGCCCGAGTCCTTGATCGCCTGCTGGGCGCCGTCGATCCTCGGCTGGATGTTCAGCGCGCCGGGGGTGGCGATGAAGCCGGCGACCTCCCCGAGTCCAGCTGCCGCAGGGCCCGCTGGCCCAGGGCGTACCCGGACTCGTAGAGCCCCTGCCCGACGTAGGCCAGCCGCGCGGTGCCCTGGTCGTCGCGGGCGCCGTCGGCGTTGTACGAGATGACCGGGATGCCCGCGTCGAGCGCCTTGTTCACCGGCTCCCGGAACGCGGCCTTGTCCACCACCGTCACGGCGAGCCCGTCGACCTTGGCCGAGATCGCGGTGTTACACGCGTTGACCATCTCGGCCACGATCGAGTCCCTCGAGCCCGTCCACTGGAACTCGGTGCCGAGCAGGGCGCACGCGTCCTGCGCGCCGTACTGGGTGGGGGTGAAGAACGGGTTCGTGGTGACGTGGCAGACCAGCGTGAACTTCCACCTGGGCGTGGACGGGAAGTCGCCGGCCCCTGCCGCGGCGCTTCCCGAGGCGGCGGGTCCGTTCCCGCCCGAGTCACTGGTGCACGCGCTGAGCAGCGCGGTCGCGGCGGCCGAGGCGCTGACCAGGCCAGCTCCGGTCAGGAGGCGACGGCGCGCAACGCGGTTCAGGTTGAGCGTGTCGAAAGCTTCCTCAACCTTCGGATGGATTTCTTTCATGATCCTGCCTCATATGTCACCTGGCGATTGGCCGTGGTTGCGTTAACAACTCGCCGCGCAAGCACCTGCGAGCGATGCCCGGGGAGCTGGATTACGAAATGAATACGGTTGTATGCAATCGTATTCATTTCAGTTACGTTGCCAGCAGCAGGGGGTCATGTCAACACCGGTCCACACTCCGACGAGAGGAGCCTGGCAAATGAGGAACCGTCCCAGGTGGCCTGTCCGGGCGGCCGCAGTGGCGCTGTTGCTCGCAGCCGCCGCCTGCGGCCAGGAGGAGTCGCCCCCCTCGGCCAGCCAGGCGGCGCAGGCCGCGACAACGACATGTGCCAGCAAAGGCGCCCTGACGATGTGGGAGCGCTCAGGCGGCAACAAGCAGATGGTGGACATGCTGGTCGAGGCATGGAACACCAAGAACCCCGACTGCAAGATCAATCTGACCTACATCCCCCATACCGAGATGGTGGGGAAGATCGCCCAGGGGGTCGCCTCGGGCGACGTGCCCGATCTGATGGGCATGGACCTGATCTACGCCCCGCAGTTCGAAAAGGAACAGCAGCTGGTCGACATCACCGACCAGATCAAGGATTGGCCAGAGCTGAAGACCGCCAGCGCAGGGCACATGACGGTGGCGACCTACCAGGACCGGCTTTTCGGGGTGCCCCTTTATGCGGACGTGTCCGCCCTCTTCTACAACAAGGATCTTTTCGCCCGGGCCGGGCTCGACCCCGACAAGCCGCCTACGAGCCTGGCTGAGCTGCGTAGCTACGCCGACAAGATCACCGCGCTGGGCGGTGGCGTCAAGGGCTACTACCTGCCCGGCAACTGCGCCGGCTGCAACATCTTCACCGTCGGTCCGCTGATGTGGGCCTCGGGGGCCACGATCGAGGCGACAGGTCCAGGAGACGAGCCGCTGGTCGGCGACGGCGTCAAGCAGGTGCTGCAGTTCACCCGCGACATGGTCAAAGCCGGCAACGTGCCCGAAGGAAGCCGTACAGAGAACGGGGAGACGTTCCACCTCCAGTTCGGCTCCGGCAAGGTGGGCATGATGGGCACCGGCAACTTCAACATCACGCTGGCGCGCCAGCAGAATCCGGGGATGAAGTTCGGCATCGCCCTGTTGCCCGGAGTCGCACCGAATTCCTCGGCCTCTTTCATCGGCGGCGACCTGGTGGTGATTCCCAAAGGGAGCAAGCGGGTCAACGACGCGGTCAACGTGATGAAGTTCCTGCTCTCCGACGAGGTACAGGTCGAGGTCTACGCCAAGGCGCTCAACCTCACCACGCGAACCGACATGGTGGACAACAAGTACTTCGAGGCCGAGCCGCTCGTGCGCGACGTGGCCAAGGCGCTCACGGTGGGGCGCACGCCGTACACGGTCACGTTCTTCGAGCAGATCAACTCGCCGCAAGGACCGTGGCTGAAGATGCTGCAGCGCGCCTATTACGGCGACGACGATCTCGACACCGTCATCGCCGACACCAAAACCGAGATGAAGGCCATCGCAAGCCGGTCGTAGACCCTCGCCGTGTCCGCCGGACGGCCCATCGTCCGGCGGACACCTGACTCACCAGGAGGAGCTGCCATGCGCCACGGCCCACGCGGCCGTCTGGTCGGATTCGCCTACCTCGCACCGGCTCTGATCTTCGTACTCGCCTTCACCGCCTATCCCCTGGCGCAGATGGCCTGGATGTCGCTGCACAACTGGTCCCTGCTGTCCCCGCCAAGATTTGTCGGGCTGGCGAACTACGAGCGGGCTTTCAGCGACACCCAGTTCTGGGTCTCCTTCCGCTTCACCCTGCTCTACGCCGCGCTCATCACTCCGGTCCTCATCATCGGCGGCTACCTGTTGGCGCTGCTCACCGCCCGGAACACGGTCCTGCGCCGGGTCACCCGCACGGTGGTCTTCATCCCGGTCGTGATCGGTCTCGGGGTGTCGAGCCTGCTCTGGTACTGGCTTTTCAGCACCGATTTCGGTCTGGTGAACCGGGCCCTGCTCGATCTGGGGGTCATCGACAAGCCCGTGCTGTGGCTGGGCGTGGACGCCACGGTCTCCAGCGTCGCGATCAGCGCCTCCGTGGTCTGGAAGGTGATCGGCTTCGGGATGATCCTGTTCGTCGCCGCGATCCAGGCCGTGCCGACGGACGTGGTCGAGGCCGCCCTCGTCGACGGGGTGAGCTACTGGCAGCGGGTCACCCGGGTGATCCTGCCGTTGACCCTGCGCACCGTCCTGCTGGTGACCCTGGTGAGTGTGATCGGCTCGCTGCTCGCCTTCGACCAGTTCTACATCATGACCGCCGGTCAGCCGCGCAATGAGACGGCGACCTCGGTCTTCTACATCTACCTGAATTCCTTCCCCTATCTGAAACTCGGGTACGGTGCCGCCCTGTCGATGATTCTGGCCGTCACGATCCTCGTCTTCACCGTGATCCAGCTGCTGCTGACCCGCCGGAGCCACCAGTGAAGGGACGCGGAAAGTACCTGGTGGCGGCGGCTTGTCTCGTCGTCTGCATCGTCATGCTGATGCCGCTGGCGATGTCGATCCTCGCCTCGGTGAAGCCGACCGAAGAGGCGGCCGCCTCCCCGCCGACCTACTTCCCGCACGGGCTCAGCTTCGACAGCTATACGCGTCTGTGGGACTACCAGGAGGGCCTGCCGGTCTACCTCGCCAACAGTCTGGGCACGGCTTTGCTGGCCATCGTGCTCACGCTGCTGCTGACCGTTCCCGCGGCCTACGCGCTGGCGCGCTTCCCCATCCCGGGCAAAGAGGTGATCTTCGTGGTGCTGCTGCTCGCGCTGATCATCCCCTACCAGGCTCTGCTCACGCCGATGTTCCTCATGTTCGCGAAGATCGGCCTGACCAACTCCCTGGTCGGCCTCGCGATCCTGCACACCGCCATCCAACTGCCGTTCAGCCTGTACGTGCTGCGCAACAGCTTCAGCGCCATACCCAGGGAGCTGGAGGAAGCGGCCATCATGGACGGTTCCTCGTCATGGGAGGCGTTGCGCTGGGTCTTCATCCCCTCGGCTGTGCCCGCGATCGTCACCACCGCGCTCTTCGCCTTCATCACGTCATGGAATGAATTCCTCGGCGCGCTGGTGATGATGAGCCGCAGCTCCACATTCACCCTGCCGCTGATCCTCGCCACGTCGAGGACGGAGACCAGCCTCGGCGGCACGGACTGGGGCATGCTGCAGGCCGGCGTCACCATCTCGATCATCCCGTGTGTCCTGGTCTATTTCCTGCTTCAGCGGTACTACGTGTCGGGTCTGATGAGCGGAGCCATCAAATGAACGCAGGCAGCGTGTGGCCGACCGCAGCGGCGAAACAGCGGCTGTGCCCGATCGAAGCGTCCAATGTGGAGATCGTCGGCGGGTTCTGGGCGCGGCGGCAGCGGCTCAACCGCGAAAAGACGATCATGCATGGCTTCGGCCGGCTCCAGCGATCCGGGGCGCTGGGCAATCTCCGGCTGGCCGCCGGCGGGCAGGGGCGGTATCAGGCCGAGTCCGACAGTGGCGGCTCGACCTTCCCGTTTCTCGACTCCGACGTCTACAAGTGGCTCGAAGCCGTCGGCTGGGAGCTGGCTCGTGGCGCGGATCCGGTTCTCACCGCCGCGGCGGAGGAGGCGATCGGGGTGGTGGCCGCGGCGCAGCGGCCCGACGGCTATCTCAACAGCTTCGTCCAGGTGGTCAAGGGTGGCGTCCCCTATGGTGATCTGGCCTGGGGGCACGAGTTCTACTGCGTGGCGCATCTGACCCAGGCCGCGGTCGCCTGGCACCGGGGGCTCGGCGACGACCGGCTGCTCACTGTCGCCACGCGCGCCGTGGCCCATATCGACGCCGAGTTCGGCGCGCAGGGCAGGCCTGGCATCGATGGGCATCCGGGGATAGAGATGGCGCTGGTGGAGCTTGCCCGGGTCACGGGCGAGGAGCGCTACCTCACGCTCGCCGAGCGCATGCTCGGGCTGCGCGGGCACGGGCTGATCGGTCCGGGGCGCTTCGGGCCCGAGTACTGGCAGGACCACGAGCCCGTGCGCGAGGCGGCGACCGTTGCCGGGCATGTCGTCCGCCAGCTCTATCTGGACTGCGGCGCGGTCGACGCCGCCGTGGAACTCGGCGATGAGGAACTGCTCGCCGCCGTACGGCACCGCTGGAGCGAGCTGACCCGGAGCAGGACCTACCTCACCGGCGGGATGGGCAGCCGGCATCGCGACGAGGCCTTCGGCGACCCCTACGAACTGCCTCCCGACCGCGCCTACACCGAGACGTGCGCGGCCATCGCGAGCGTGATGCTGGCCTGGCGCCTGCTGCTCGCCACCGGCGAGCCGGAATACGCCGACGCGATCGAGCGGGCCATGTACAACGGCGTGCTTTCCGGGATCTCGCTCTCCGGCGAGGAATTCTTCTACACCAACCCGCTGCAGCGGCGGACTCACCGCGCCGCGGAGCCGGTCGGGCACGGCCGGCGCGCCCCGTGGTACCCGTGCGCCTGCTGCCCGCCCAATCTCATGCGCCTGTTCAGCTCCTGGCACCACTACCTGGCCACGGGTGACGAGGGCGGCATCCAGATCCACCAGTACGCGGACGCCGACCTGACGGTCGGGGACATCCGCCTCGCGATCCGGACGGAGTACCCGTGGCAGGGCCGCGTCACCGTGCACATTCTCCAGACGCCGGATCGGCCATGGACGCTCTCGCTGCGGGTGCCGGCGTGGAGCCGCTCGGGCCCGGTGGTCCAGCATTCGCGACAGTGGAACGCGGGCGACAGCGTCGTACTCGACCTCGAGCCGGTGATCCGGGTCACCGTGCCCGACCGGCGCGCCGACGCGATCCGCGGGTGCGTCGCCGTCGAGCGCGGTCCACTGGTCTACTGCCTGGAAGCCGTTGACGCTCCGGCCTCGACGGTGCTGGAGGACCTGGCGTGGGACGGCGGCCGCCAGCCCCAGGAGGTGCCGCGGCCCGACATCGAGCCGGCGATGATCGGCGTCAGCGTCCCGGTCGTCGATCTGAGCTCGGCGCGGAACCTTACCGCCGGCGCGATCCCCTACTTCGCCTGGGCGAACCGGCGGGTGGCGGCGATGCGGGTCTGGATCCCAGCATTTACCTCAGAACCGGAGCTGCGGTCGAATCTCGCACTATCAACTCCGGCCTGAAGATCTCGAGAGCCGGCTGGCGCTGGACCTCGGCCGGTTCTCGAGCCAGCCTGACCGCCTGCGTGACCGCGTAGCCGACGATCTCCGATATCGGCATCCGCACGGTGGTCAGCGCCGGCACGGTGTGCGCCGCGATGAGAATGTCGTCGAAGCCGACGACCGACAGGCGATCGGGCACGGTCACCCCCAAGCTGTGCGCGGCGTGCAGCACGCCCACGGCCACCACATCGGTCGAGGCGGCGACCGCCGTGGGCGGGTCGGGCCGGTCCATCAGGCGCCGCAGCGCGGCATCGCCGCCGGCCAAGGTGCTCGGGCTGCGCTCGGCATAGCCCGGCGGCACGGCGCCGAATCGATCACGCATGAATTCGAGATAGGCCTCCTCCCGCGCCCGATATTCATTGGGAAGTTCCGCGTTGACGAAGGCGATCCGCTCGTGTCCCAGGGACACCAGATGGCTCAGCCCCGCCCGGATGCCGGCCCGGTCGTCGGCGTCAACGGTCGGGAACTCGCGCGGGCTCGTGCCCGGCCAGAGCGCGACCACCGGCACGATCGAGTTGCGCAGGTCGACCAGGAGCTGCGGATACTCCTGCATGTCACCGAGCAGCACCACCGCATCGGTGTGCCGGGTCTCCAGCACGGTGGTCAGCGAGACCGCCACATCGCCCAGCCGACCCGGCGCGTGGCCCAGCACGACGTTGTAGCCGTGCGCCATCGACTCGACCACGAGCGCCTCGATCGCCCCGGCGAAGAAGGGATCGCTGAAGTCGCGCACCACGGCGCCGATGAGGTTCGTCGAGGCGCCGCGCAGCCCGCGAGCCAGCGGGTTGGGGCGGTAGCCCAGCTCCCGGGCCGTCCGCAGCACCCGCTGGCGGGTCTCCGGCGCGATGGGCACGGTGGTGGGCGCGCCGCTGAGGACACGGGACACGGTGCTCTGCGAGACGGCCGCGGCGGCGGCGATGTCACGCATGGTAGGCACCGGCCGCTTGGCCGACTGGTCTTCAGACATCCAGTCGAGCCTAGCATCACGATGCAGGCATACGATTTCGCCCACCTGACGAGCCACGTACACCACCGGCTCACCCGCTAGGCCCGTTTTCCGTAGGTGGGGATGATTGGGGCATCTTCGGCGCGGCTTGTTGATCGTGGCAGTCCGAGCCGGTAGTTCCTGAGCCTCGTGAGACAACCAGCGCAGTTCGGCGGCCCGAGTGT
>NZ_JBDPLV010000140.1:0-12808 GCF_039871605.1 Acrocarpospora sp. B8E8
CCCTGGGCGGCCAGCAGCATGAGCAGGCTCAGCTCACGCCACGACACTTCCTCACCAGGGGACACATCACCAAGCGGATCACCTCATCAGGGACAAAGCACGCACCCGGCTCGGCGTGTCGCCCGGCGACCCATGAACCTTGCTCGCCACACGAGGCTCACGAACACCCAGATTCACTGGCGTGAATGTTTACCCGTGATTCCCTAGAACGAAAGTTTATGATCATGGCTCGTCACTTAAATCACCGGGTGTTGGATTATTGGTCCAATAGGAGATCGATGCGGCGGCGATCTGTCCTATAAAGGAGATGGCAAGCAGCCATGCGAGCGCTTCGAAGAAGAACCACCCGTAGATGACATCAACCACGACGAAGGCTACGAGAACCTTCTCTAAAGTATCGCTTTGCGTCTGCCGGTTAACTGCGGCCAGTAGGCCAATCCCGCCTGCAAAGCACCAGAGAGCCAGGCTTGGAAGAATCGCGTCCACGGAGCGAAGCTTATCTTTCCAGAAGACTGTCACTTGGACCGCTTCCGTCCACTTGATAGCGATGCCCTTCCAGGCGGTTTCGAGATCAATCATTTTCCCTTGCGGACCAAATCCCCCCATCGTGGCTACGAGGGCTGCGAGTGCCACGAATAAAGATAGAATCGCGAGGACGCGCCCAGGAGATTTGTTCATTGAGCTTTTGCTTCAATCGCTACAGACGGCGACACGCTGGGCATCCAGGGATCCGGATCCGGCAGCGGTGGCTGCAAATCAACCGTAGTTACTCCAAGGGGAGAAAGTAGAGCCCCGAGGATAGCTTCGAATGACCTCTCTGCTTCGGGAACTATTCCTCGTCGTTTTGCTTCCTCGACTGCGGTATTTTGGACCCTCCAGACCAGCCGAGACAAGTGCGTTGCAGCGTGCTCTTGCTGGGTGGCATCGCTTATGCGCGAGAAGAACCCTCTTTGTAGCTCATTTGGAGGATATTTCTTCAGATCCACTTCGGGCCAGCGAATTTTTATCGACTCTGGCAATCGAATGGTCAGCTTTCCGTTTTTGGAAGCGGTAATATCCGAGAGTTGTATGTTGGCGAGATTGACGTATGCCTCAACAACTACTATGCCGTCGAACTCTGTTTCTCGTGCCGATAACTGGTCAAGAAGAAATGTGTCGTCCTTGTAGGATGTTTGAACGATAATTTCGGCTTCTTTGGTGTAAATCTGAGCCTTGTTTCGCATTGTTCGTAGTGCGGCGTACTTGTCGATAACCTGTTGGGCGGGACTAGGGGGTTCCGTTTTGGTGTCGCTGCGTTGCCCCTCGTTTTCCTGTGCGTCACCTATTGTGTTAGGGGCCACCAAGGTCTGGCCGACGATGAGCAGCAAGAAGGCCGCCAGGATAATTAGGCCAGCCGAAAATAATATTCTTGCGCTACGCCGCGTAGGCCGTAGGTGGTCTTGAGGTTGGGGAGGATTGCTCATGAGTCGAATCTACCCATGCTTGTGTGGCGCTACGCTAACAATTTGCGCACCGGATCCAATTCGGATGCAAACTATCAAACGTGTGAATTCGGGATAAAAGGCCAATTTATATATATATGCCGACATGGGCAAGATGTGGTGCTTGTGGACTAACGAGGCGCCGCCTCAGACCGCCGAGGTTCGTGGTTCGGCAGGCGTGATCGCGCGGATCGGCGGACACTCGCAACCTTAGGAACGGTTGCGGTGAGTGGTTGACATGATTCGTTCTGCGACGCTGGCGGACATCCTTGACGGGCACGTCGTGCTCGGCATCGACTGTGTCGATCGGATCTACCTCAACGGATATGTGCCCAGCATGCAGACCAGCGGACAGGTGGTCGGGTTCTTACACTCCCGGGGCTTCCCCATTCCCTCACCCGCGGCGCTGGGAAGGAATGGCAACGCCTTCCGCGCCGCGGTCCGCGCCTTCGCCGACGCGGCCACCATTCCGTGGGTCGTCTTCGGCAAGGACGACCGGAAGATCGAAGTGATGCGCCCTTACCTGCAGGCGGCCGAACGCGCCGGTGCCTCGGCGGTGGTGGCGATCGGGGTCGCCCAGGAGTACCAGTGGGTCTGGGACGCTACCGCGAAACCGGCCGCCAATGGCATCCCGTGGTTCGATTACCATCGCGCCGAACGCCGGACGACCTGCTACTACTTCTACATCTGGGACGAACGGATGGGCGGCGGCTTCATCAAGGTCAGCGCGTACGGCGCCCTACCCGATCAAGGTGTGGCTGAACGGCCACGAGATCGTCGAACGGATGGCCGCCCGCGCCGGGCTGGAAGTGACCGCGCTGGCCAACGGGTTCGCCGCCACCACCGATCCGCGCCTGCTACAGGATCTGGCCGATCAGGTGCAGGCCGGCACCCTGCGGGTGTTCTTCGAACGCTGGATGAGCCGCCTGCCGCTACCGCTCCACGACGCCGACCGCGACCGCGGCTACTGGTGGCAGCTGTCGATGCGGCAGATCGAGATCTCCCGCACCCTGGTGATCGATGACCCGCGCCGAGTCCGCACCCTGTTCGAACAACTCCTGCGCGACAACCTCGACCTGGGCCGCCCCGAACACCTGGAGGTCATCTTCGCCCGCCGGATCACCCGCCGCACCCCGGGTGTCTTCGCCACCCGGCTGCTGAATCGGGCCGATCAGGTCACCCTCAACCTGTCCTTCCTGCACTCCCGCATCAAGATCTACCTGAAGGAAGATCGGGCGCTGCGCATCGAGACCGTCGTGAACAACCCCGCCGACCTGGGCTGCCCGCGCGGCCTGGACCATCTCGCCGAACTCCTCGCCAAAGGGCGTGCGGCAAACGCCCGCCTGATGGATGCTGTACGTGCCGGTCAGGGCGCTGGCGTCCTTGCGAGTCCAGTCATTGAGCGGACCGCACGTCCCACCCTTACCGAGGAGGGACGCAGGGCCCCGGCCCTTCGGTTCGGCGACCCTCGGGTGCAGGCCCTGGCCGGTTGCCTCGCGGTCATGCTGTTCGCCGTCACCGGCATCACCAACAAGAGCCTCCGCGCCTGGATGACCGGGCTGCTCGGCACCGCCTACAGCATGAACCAGGCCGGCTACGACCTGGCCCGACTGCGGCTCAACGGGTTGATCGAGAAGATCCCGCACGCCAACACCTACCGGCTCACCGGCGACGGGCAGGTCTTCGCCGTGGTCTACAGCCGCGTCCATGACCGGGTCCTACATCCGCTGATGGCCACCAGACACGATCCGCTCGCGGCACCGCCCGAGGTCCGCCATGCCCTGAAGGTCATCGAACGACATATCGATAGCACCGTCGCCACCGCCCACCTCGGACGCGTGGCCTGACACCCCTGCCCGCAGACCCCCTTCTCCGACGAACCCGGCTTAAAACTCAAGACAACCGTCAAAGTCCTCGCGCCCGAGGCGCTCTAGAGAGCGCCTAAGCGGCGAAGTGATCGGAGTCTCGTGCATCGCTCGCGGGGCCGACAGCCTGTTCGCCGAGGCTGTCCTGGAAACAGGCGGGACCCTCGAAGTCGTGCTTCCGTCACGAGATTACCGGCAAGCCAAGGTCAAGCCGGACCATGCCGAGCAGTTCGACCGGCTGCTGAGCAGGTCCGCGCAGGTACGGGTCATGGACTTCGACCACGCTAGCCGGGAGGCGTACGTCGCGGCCAACGAAGCGGTCCTAGGGTCGGTCGACGAGCTTGTGGCGGTGTGGGACGGAGAGCCTGCCACGGGGGTGGGTGGGACTGCCGATGTGGTGGCAGAAGCCCGGGAGCGGGGGCTGCCGGTGAGGGTGATCTGGCCGGAGGGCGCGAGAAGAGACTAGTCGTTGATGGGCGTGGCCCAGTGGGGACGGGCGTGGAACTCCAACAGAACGCTGCTCAACCGTCAACCTGCACCCGCGCCCGGGCATCTCCCTGAAGTAGTACTCGACCCCCAGGGAGCCCTCCATGCGGAGAATCGCTTTGACCGCCGCTCTGCTCGCCCTCACTCTGGCTGGATGCAGCGATGATCAGCCTCTGACCGTCAAGGGCGCCATCACTGTCACCAACACCGCTGGCGGTGGATGGGACAGCCCGAGTGGCGTTTGCCAGTTGAGCGATGGCTACAACGACATCAACGAGGGAGCCCAGGTCGTCGTGTCCGACGCATCCGCCAAGACGCTTGCGATCGGTCGGCTCGGCCGGGGCAACCTGACCGAACCCTTCAGCTGTAGCTTCTCCTTCACTGTGTCGGGCGTCCCGGCTGGTGAGAAGTCCTATGGAGTCGAAGTGAGCCATCGGGGGCGCATCCAGTACCCGGCGGCGGAGCTCGCTCAACCACTTGCGCTAACACTGGGCTCGTGACGTGCGAGAAGCCCAAGCACCTTTAGATCGCACGACCTGAGTAGCACCGGGTGGTGATAAGGGAAACTCGGGGAAGATGTCCCCGATCCTGGCGCTCGGGTCGCGTTACCTGTAGGTGATCCCCCGTTGCGGGGGCGGCCGATCAAGGCTCTGACCGGGAGCACCAATGATCACGACCGACCTGCACGACACCGCCACACCCACGGCAGCGCTCACTGACCAGGTGGCGTGCCTGGACCTCATCACGGATACGCGCCTTGAGCGCCTGCGCCACGAGGTCCTCACCGTGCCCGCCGACTGGCAGATCTCCTACGAGGAGTACCAGTCCGGCGGCTGGGCCACCCTGTCCTTGCTCAACGGCAGCGGCGACCCCGCCGATGTGACGATCACCGACTGCCAGCGGCCGATGGCCACGTCGCTGCTGGAGCGGATGCCCGCGACCCGGGCGCTGCTGGACGAGCTCGGATTGTCCTACATGTGGGTGCGGCTGGCCCGTCTCGATGGCAACGCGTTCTTGTGGGAACACCGCGACTACACCGAACTCGACGCGGTGGAGCGCTACCGGCTGCACTTACCGATCCTCACCAACAGCTCCGCGTACCTGGTCACCGGTGGCATGGCCGTGCACATGACGGCGGGCCTGTGGTGGCGGCTCACCCCCACCTACGCCCACGGCGTGTGCAACCTGCGCGGGCCGCAGCGGATCCACCTGATCGCCGACTGCTACGACGACGAGGCCATGCGCCGTCTCACCGCAGGCGCCCATCTGCCTGAGACTGGGGTGCGGGTGCTGCCGGCGGCCACCGACGACGACCTGTTCCAGCACGCGAGGACCGCGGCAGATCTGGCCGCGCTCGGCTGGGTCCAGGCCGCCGAGCGGTCCCTGCTCCAGCTCACCTACCGTTACGCCCTGCCCGAGGGGGACGCCTACGACATGATCAGCGACCTGCACGCCGGGCGAGGCGACGCCGCCGCAGCAGCCGCGTGGCAGGCCAAGAAGACCCTCATGCTGACGGGAGTGAGGGCATGACGCTGACCCGGTCCGCGACGCTGGCGGAGCTGACGGCCGCGAACCGCCCGGCGCAACTCGACCTGCTCGACCACATCATCGGCCTGTTCACCGGGAGCCCCGCCGTCACGCACCTGCTCGTGCGCGGATCCCTGGCGTACGGCACCTCCGACCGGCTCTCGGACGTGGACCTTGTCGTCGGCGTTCAGCCGTCGCAGTTCCCGGCATACGCCGCGGTGCTCGACGCCGTCGTCCGCGTCGAGCTGGGCGCGATCCTGCCCGGCTGGCCCGACAGGATCGTGCCCGCCATGGGCGGGCTCGGCCGTGTCCACCTGGTGGAGCACCAGGGCCACCTGCAGCAGCTCGACCTGTACCTCGCGCCCGCCGACCGCATCCCCGCCATCGCGCGACTGACCCGCGGCGTCCTCATCTACACCATTCCGGACTCCGAGCCGGAGCAGCCCGACCCGACCGTCGAGGCGTTTGTCCGTGACCGCCTGGCCGTGGCCCCGAGCTGTCGCGAGCTGGTCGTCGAGGCGCTCGTGCTGGCGAGCATGCTGCGCAAAAGGCATGCTCGCCAGCAGCGCATGATGGCCTACGCCGAGTACCACATGCTCGTCACAGCCGTACGGTCCCTGATCCGCACTGCCCTGCAACCGAACCGTGCCGCCTACGGCTGGTACCACCTGGACACCGAGATCGGCGCCTCGTCCTTGGGCCGTGCCTGCCTGAGCGACCTCACCACGCTGATGGACGCACCCTCCGTGCCCACGCGCGATTCCCTCGCCCACGCCCTGGAGGTAGTCATCACAGTCGCCCACCGGGTGACCCCCGACACCATGGACGACCTGCGCCTCGACCTCGACGCCTACCTCCACCACATGACATGACCGCGCGTTCTACCCCGTGCCGGGCGGGGTCTGCGGTAGCGTCCACGTATGACCTGTGATCGGCGAGCTACCAGCGCCGGACGGGAAAGGGCCACAGCAGCCTGATCCCGCTCGGCGCTTGGCCATGCCCATCCGCCATCCGATCACGAAGGCCACAATGTCCCCTGCTGTTCGCCCGTCCTGGAATGACCTGCCCCAGGGCCTGCGCGACGCCCTTGTCCATCGCCTCGGCCACGTCAGCACGGCAGAGGTGCAGTCGGGGGGATTCACCCCCGGCGTCGCCGTCCGCCTGGCCACGATCCAGTGCCGCGCGTTCGTCAAGGCCGTCCCCGCCGACCACGAACTGGCACCGAAGTACCGCGCCGAGGCGGCCGTCGCCGCGCGGCTCCCACACACCACGCCTGCGCCCCAACTGCGCTGGACCGGCGACCTAGACGGCTGGGTGGTGCTCGTCTTCGACAACATCGCCGGCCGGCACCCCGACCTGTCGCCGGACTCGCCGGACGTGCCGGTCGCGGTCGCCGGGGTCGCGAGCCTGGCCGCGACCCTGACGCCGGGCCCTGTCGATGCCCCGGTCGCGCCGATCGCCCGCGGCGGCCTGTTGCACGGCTGGGGCGAACTGCTCCGTGACGGTGCCGGGGACAGGCCCGTCGCCGGACTCGGCCCGTGGGAGCGTGATCGGCTGCCCCTGCTGGCCGAACTGGAACGCGCGTGGGTGCCTCGCGCGGCGGGGCCGTCGCTCGTCCACGGCGATATCCGCCCGGACAACCTGCTCATCCGCGACGAGGACGGCGCGCTCATGGTCATCGACTGGGCGCAGCCGTCGATCGGGGCACCCTGGCAGGATGTCGTGGACCTGATCCCCCACATGATCATGGCCGGGCACGAACCTCGCGCTGCGGAGAAAGCCCTCATCGGGGTGCCCGCGTGGGAGGAACTGCCCGCCGAAGTGGTCACCAGTTACGCTGCCGCCTACGCTGGCTACTGGACGCGTATGAGCAGGCAGCCTTCGCCGCCCGGCGTTCCGAACCTGCGCGCCTACCAGGCGCGCGCCGCCCGGGCCGCGCTTGCGTGGACCCGTGCCAGGCTGCTTCAGTGATTGCCTTGCTGGCCAGGAAGATGTAGTCGGAAGCCTCCTCCTCCGGGAGGTCGCTCGTGGGGTTTGCCATCCATCGGACAGTAGCGGCAACCCTGATTTCCGGGGCTCGCGGCAGCGGCAACGCGCCAGTTCGCCCAACATCAGACAGTCTGCAGCCGACAAGGATGCCGCCAGGCGGCGCGTCGCGGACGGTGATGACAGAGCGGGGATCGGTAGGGCTGGAATCACGTCAGCACGTCCGCACCACGTACGGGCAGGGTACGGATCTCCAGAACTGGTTGCCCGCCTGTGTAGACCACACCGGGTTGACACGGTGATCGCCGCTTCACGGACTCCGTTCCTGCGGAAGTTCCGGATCCCCCGCCTCGGGATCACGCTTGGCAAGCACGCGCAGGACTTCAAGGGCAGGCCGCTCTCGGCCGGGCGTCTAGGGTTTGCGGCCCACGCCGCCGTGGGTGTCGAGGGACGGAGCAGAGGGGTCGGTGCCCCACCGGGTGATCTCGGTGAGGCCGGGTGGGACGAGGTCGAGGCCCTCGAAGCAGCGGGCCAACTGCGCGGGGTTGCGCAAATGGTAGGGGGCCGCGCCGGCCTCGATGAGGGCGGCGCCACCATCGTTGACCTCGGTACTGGTGTTGGTGCCGTCCCAGAGCACGAGATGGCTGCCGGAGGGCATGGGCGCCATGGTGCGCGAGACGATGGAGCGTAGGACGGTGAAGTCGCCGACGTAGCCGAGCACGCCCATGAACATGACGGCGACCGGGCGGGTGAGGTCGAGCCCGGAGGCGCCGATGATGGCCTCGGGGTTGTGGTAGTCGGCCTCCAAGTAGGTGACTGATCCAGAGTTGTCTCCGAGCAGGGCGCGGCTTTGTTCGATGACCAGGGGATCGTTGTCGACGTACACGATCCGGGATTCGGGGGCAATCTCCTGGGCGACTTCGTGGGTGTTGGACATGGTGGGTAATCCCGTACCGATGTCCAAGAATTGCCGGATTCCGGCTTCGGCGGCGAGGAACCGTACCACCCGGATGAGGAACTGGCGGGACTCCAGAGCCATGGTCACGATGTCCGGGTAAACGTCGGCGACGGCCTTTCCGGCCGCGCGGTCGGCTGCGTAGTTGTCGGTGCCGCCCATCCAGTAGTTCCAGATCCGGGCGGCATGCGGAATTCCGTCGTCGAACCGATCCACGGGGACTCCCAAGAGACGAGTACGGCGGGGCTGGTCAAAGCGGTAATACCAAGAAGGTCGTGCCTGGACACCGTCCGGGTCCACCAAGCGCGGTGGCCAGTTCCGTCAGTCCTTGATGGACCTGACCCCCAGCACACCACCTGACTCCCCATCACCACAAGATGATCGCTTCGGGCCAGTTCTTCGGTCGACGATGCCCGGTTCCGTCGGGCGTGACAGTGACGGCTACCCCGCCATAACCGTGGTCAGCGCCAGACAGGGGTGACGCATCCGGGCGGGGTGGCCATTGCGATCGGCAACCCGCTCACGTCGAACAGTCAGCCGTCGACGGCCCACCCCCCACAGCGCGGCACCGGACTCACCGCCGTGGACGGGCGTTCTAAGTGCGTAGCAGCGTGAGTACGGCGAGTACGCGGCGGTTAACGTCGGCTGAGGGTTCGAGTCTGAGTTTGCGGAACACCTGGGAGCAGAGGGCTTCTACAGTGCGTTCGCTGAGGCCCAGGCGGGTGGAGATCCCGGTGTTCGAGCGACCTTCGGCCATAAGACCGAGGATTTCGCGTTCGCGTGGGGTGAGTTGGTTGAGTGGGGTGCCGGGGCCTGTGGCGCGCATCAGGCGGTTGACGATGGTGGGGTCCAGGACGCACTCGTGTTCCAGGACCCGGTGGAGTGCGTCGATGAGGATGGCGATGTCAGAGACGCGCTCTTTGAGCAGGTAGCCGAGCCCGGCCGGCTGCTCGGCCAGCAGGCGGCGCGCGTAGCGGGGTTCGAGGTACTGGCTTAGCAGCACCACGGCCGTCTCGGGAAACCCTTGCCGGATCCGGTGCACGGCGACCAGGCCCTCGTCGGTCTGGGTGGGCGGCATGCGGATGTCGACGATGGCCACGTCAGGCCGTTCCAGGGCGACGATGCGCAGGAGTTCGTCTGTGTTTGCGGCCTCGCCGACGACCTCCACTCCGGCGTCGGTGAGCAGCCGCGACAGGCCTGAGCGGATCAGCATGACGTCGTCGGCGACCACGACTCTCATGGGATCACCACGGTGAGCACCGTTCCCTCCTGGCTGAGCCGGTGATGCCCGCCGACGGCGCCCACCCGGTCGGCGATCTCGGTGAGATCGGTGCGCCAGCCGGCATCGGTCTCGATTCTGGCCGTGAGCGGGTCGTCGGAGACGACGATATCGGCCGTACGCGCGGGATGATCGAGCGCCCGGGCGACGGCGGCGTAGATCGCCATCGCCGTGTCCTGATCGGGGACGTGGTTGAGCCGAACGTCGAGGCTCGCCCGTACGCCGGATGCCGCGACCAGGTCGTCGAGCGCCGCAGCGAGACCCTCGTCGGCCAGGACGCGGGGGAACAACCCGTGGCTGAGCGTCCGGAGCGAGGCGAGTGCGGCGTGGACGGTGTCCTCGATCGCGGCCACCTGGTCGGCGTCCTGGCCCACGCGCGCCCTGG
This sequence comes from Acrocarpospora sp. B8E8, assembly GCF_039871605.1. Taxonomy (NCBI): domain Bacteria; kingdom Bacillati; phylum Actinomycetota; class Actinomycetes; order Streptosporangiales; family Streptosporangiaceae; genus Acrocarpospora; species Acrocarpospora sp. B8E8. The sequence continues at coordinate 9,965 of NZ_JBDPLV010000140.1, forward strand.
CCAGCCGCAGCTGGAACGCGGCGCTGACCAGGCGCTGCTGCGCGCCGTCGTGGAGGTCGCGCTCGATGCGCCGCCGTTCCGCATCGGCCGCGGCGACGACCCGTCGCTGGGACGCGCGTACGTCGGCGATGTGGACGTGGGAGAGCGCCGCGAGCCGGGCATTACGCAGGCCCCACTCGACAGCGGGGGTGAGCCCGGCGAGGACGTCGCCGGGGTCGGCGTGGCGGGAGACCAGCAGCCGGAGCCCCGGCCCGGCGGCGACCGTGCGGGTGCCCTCGGGCGGTTCGGCGTCCCGGCCGCTCGCGTCGATCCACCTCGTCGTGCCGGGTACGGCGAAGTGGACCGCCCTGATCGGCCCGGCCGTACCGGTGGCCAGCTGTACGGCGAGACGTTCGAGGGCGCGGCGCGTCCGGAGGGTGGCGAGGCCCGAGGCCCAGACTGCGCCGCCGGCGGCCGCGACGGCCAGCGGTCCGACCGCGATCAGCACGTCCGGCCAGGCGAACCCGTCCCACCAAGCCCAGCGAACCCCCCACCCGGCGGCGACCGCAGTCGACATCGGTGCGCTGGCTATCGCGATGGTCGCGGCGGCGAGGAGCCCGGTGACGATCAGCACGGTAATCCTGGTATCGAGGAACGCGAGGCCGAGCGGGTCGCACGTCCGCGGGCAGCTCGGATCGTCGAACGGCTCATACCCCACGAGGTGGACGGCTGCGGCGGCCGAGGCGAGCGCGACCGCCGAACGCGTGCCGCGCGGGAAGGCCGCGCGGACGTCACGCGGCCAGTATCCGCGCCCACCACGGCGGGGCCTTCTGGCGGCGCGGGCACCACGTGGCCGGGTCAGTGCCAGACCCGCGACCACGAGCGGTTCCGCGGCCAGGGCCGCCGCGCGTAGCCAGGGCGGCAGGGAGCCCACCCCGCCCAGCGTGGGGAGCGCGACGGCGGCGGCCGCCACGAGCAGCCCGGCGGCGGTATGCGGTCGGAGCCCCCGCACCGTCCACGCCCCGCAGCAAGCGACCAGCACAGCCGCCACCACCACGCCTGTCATGTCTGGAATTGTGCGCCTGGAGGGCTTCTCCGCGAACCCGTGTTTTCCGCAGGATCGTGGTGAGGCACCACGGTCGTCGGCGTACGCCCCCGTCTCTAGCGTTCGAGACGATCAGAGAGGGGTCGACATGACCACGAGGCTAAGAAAGATAGGTTGCGCGCTGGTGGTTCTGGCGTTGGCTGGGTGCGCGCAGGCCCAGACCGTGGACAGGACGGGCAGCGGGGTCATCGAGTTGAGGCTCGCCATGATCGACGGGGTGCCCAACGCCAACGGGCAGTCGTACGGGCCTGAGGTGTTCGTCGCCAAGCTCGCAGATCTCTCCGGCGGGCGCATCAAGGTCGAGCTCGTGCGGGAGTACGGCGGAGGGTCGGCGGAGGCCGAGTCGGGTATCGTCCGGGCGATCGTCTCCGGCGAGGTCGACGGTGGCTGGCCCGCGACCCGCGCTTTCGCCAAGGCGGGCGTCCCCGGCCTGGAGGCGGTGGAGGCCCCGCTGACGGTGACCAGCTACGCCGCCGCGAAGGAACTGGTCACCGCCCCTGTCGCCGCGCGGCTGCTCGGCAAGCTGGAGGGCACCGGCGTCCTCGGCCTCGGGCTCGCGGTGGGGCCGCTGCGCCGGCCCTTCGCGGCCGACGGGCCGTTGCTCGGGCCCGCGGACTGGAAGGACCAGAATTTCCGTACGTTCAACTCGGCGGTGCAGGCCGAGACCGTGACGGCGCTGGGCGCCGTGCCGGCGAACCTCAGCATCGCCTTCATCGACCAGATCCGCTCGGGCAACCTGCGTGGCGCGGAACTCGACATCGCCCAGTACTGGCACAACGGTTTCGCGCTCGAAGCCGGCAACGTCACGGCCAACGTGGTGCTCTGGCCGAAGGTGTTCGTCCTGGCGATCGGGAAGAAGAGATTCGACGGGCTGACCGAGGAGCAGCAGGGCTGGATCAGGGCCGCCGCGAGCGCGGCCGTCCAGGCGTCGGTCTCGCAGACCTACGACGAGAGCACACCGGCGAAGGCCCTGTGCGCGAAGGGGGTCCGGTTCCGCGACGCGTCGCCTGCGCAGGTGGCGGAGCTGCGGACCAGGACGCGTCCGGTCCTCGACCGGCTCGCCGCCGACCCCTCCGGCGCCGAGATCCTCACGGAGATCCAGGCCATCGCCGCCAGGCATCCGCAGGTGGAGCTTGTGGACCTGCCCGCCAACTGCCGTACCGGCGTGGCCACCGAGGGGAAGATCGGCGCGATCCCCGCGACGGCGGCCGCGCTGCCCGAGGGGACTTACCGGGTACGGATCACCAAGCAGGACGTCGCGCGATTCGGCGGCGACGTCGCCGACTCGCACCCGGCCGGGACGTGGACGCTGAAGGTCGAAGGCGGGACGTACCAGGGGAGCTGCCGCCCGGTCGCGGACCCGGGCGACGACTGCGGCACCGCGGACTCCACGATGCCGCTGGAAGTGGGTGACCTGCGGGGTTCCGGGGACACCGTCTACTTCGTCCCGAATCCTGAGCTCTTGGCCAAACTAACGGGGTGCAAACTGCCCGTATCGTCGCAGCTTGCCGACCACTGCGGGCCCGGCGATCCGTACCGGTTGACGTGGAAGCTCGCGGACGGGCAGCTGACGTTCGCCGTCGACGGACCGGTCGGCGCCATGCAGAGCTACGTGATGCTGCCGTGGAAGAAGATCGCCTAGCCCCGTTTTCCGCAGGTCTGTGATCGTCACCGGAGCTGCCGTGGATCCACCCCGAGGAGATAGAGGAGATCGAGCTGGGTGGGGGTGGGCTGCGGGATCACCGGTGGCGTGGCGAGGT
>NZ_JBDPLV010000141.1:0-12491 GCF_039871605.1 Acrocarpospora sp. B8E8
GGTACCATCGCAGCATACGATGAGATGGGTCATGATCCCCCCGTGATCCGCCAGAGCCTTGTCGAGGCCGTGGTAATACGTTTCCCGAGCGGGTCCCCAGAGAAACTCGCCAAGAATTCAAGGTTGGTCGCCTTTCTCCAACCCCGGAAAGAGGAACTCCGCCAACGACAAGATCCTCTACGGCTGGTCTGCCTGGCCGCCAGTCAGCGCACGTGCAGCACGGTCTTGCCGCGCAGCCCCGTGAGCTCGACGTCGCCGGTGAGGGCTCGCAGCGCCTCCTCGATGGGGAGCTTCGCGCCGATGATGGGCAGGATGGCGCCTGCGGTGACAAGCCTCGTGAGCTCGGCGAGCCGCTCGGGCTTGCGATCGAGCCGGTAGTTCGCGGTGCGGATGCGCTCGTCGGCGAGGAGCTTCTCGTCGAGGCCGAGGGCGGTCGAGAACAGCGCCCCGCCGTCCCGCACGGCGCCGGCCACGCTGCTCACGATGGACCGGTCGCCGACGACGTCCAGGATCGCGTCGACGCCCTCGGGCGCGAGCCTCCGCAGGGCCAGGTCGAGGGGCTCCGCGCCGCGGACGACGATCTCGATGGCGCCGAGTCCTCGCACCTGCTCGGCGACCTGGGCGGAGGCCGTCGCGATGACCCGGATCCCGCGGGCCGCGGCGGCCTGCACCGCGAAGGTGCCGACGCCTCCCGTCGCGCCGATGACGACCAGCGTGCCGCCCGCGGGCACCCGCGTGTGGTCGATCGCGCCGAGCGCGGTCATACCGGCGGTCGGCAGCGCGGCTGCCACGTGGCTCGGCAGCTCGTCGGGGGTGGCCGCCAGCGCGCCGAACGCGGGCACCGCCTGCACCACGCAGACCTCCGCGAAGGTGCCGAACTGCAGCGGCCGGCCCCAGAACTGGCCGAAGACGCGATCCCCCACGCGGAACTCCGTGACGCCATCGCCGATCGCGGTCACGGTGCCGGCTCCGTCCATTCCGAGCGTGAGCGGGAACCGATACTCCCCGAGCGCCGCCAGCGACCCGGAGGCGATGGCCAGGTCCAGCGGGTTGGTCGCCGCCGCCTCGATGGCGACTTGCACCTGGCCGCCGGCGGGCTCGGGCACGGGCAGCTCCTTGAGCCCCGGGGTGTCGCCGAAGCGTTCGATGACGATTGCTCGCATGCTCTCTCCATTCCACGGTGGGCCCTGCTGCCGCACCAGCCTGCGGGAGAGGCGAGGTCTCGAGGAACGACCGATCCGGCACCGACCATGACCGGAAAGGCATCAATCACGATGCCGATCAGGCAATAGTGTGTGGGCATGGCAGCGGAGTCCCGACCCTTGCGGTACTTCGTCGCGGTGGCGGAGGAACGCAGCTTCACGCGCGCCGCAGGACGGCTCGGCATCGCCGCCCCCGCGCTGTCGCGAGCGATCCGCAAGCTCGAGGCGGAGCTCGGCGTGCGCCTGTTCGAGCGCTCCACGCGAGTGGTGGAGCTGACCGAGCCCGGCGCCGTACTGCTGACTCATGCGCGACCCGCCCTCGAGGCTCTCGAAGCGGCGGCCCGCCGTGCCATACGGGCCTCGGCACCGCATCGCAGCGTGCTGCTCGCCGTCAAGGCGGATGCCGACGGCGACCTGCTGGAAGACATCCTCGCCGCAGCGGCCGCCGAACCCGATGCCGAGCCCGTCGCCGTGCGCCTGTGCGGCTGGCGGGAGCACACGCGGCTGCTGCGGACGGGTGAGGCCGATGCCGCGCTCATGTTCGAGCCCTACGACCCGGGCGGCATCGACGCGGATGTCGTCGCGGTCGAGCCTCGCGTAGCGGCGCTGCCTGCCGACCATGCCCTCGCCGGGGCCTCCCGGATACGACTCGCCGACCTCGGCATCGGCCCCGAGGAGGTCGGCGAACGAGCGGAGCGCGACATCGGCGAGCAGGGCGTGCACGACCTCGCGCAACTACTCGCGCTCATCGGCCTCGGCGCGACGATGACCCTGCTTCCGAGGTCGGTCGCCGCGAGATACCCCCGGCAGGCGGTGGCCTACGTCCCCGTCGAGGACTGCCCTCCCGCCTCGCTGGTCATCGCCTGGCCGGAGCGCTCCCGCAGCCGCGGCGTGGCCGCGCTGGTGCGCGCGGCGGCTGCCGTCGCCGAGTCACGGGGGATGGGTACGTCCGTCGAGGCGTCGCGGTGAGGGGCGCAACTCGCGGCGTCGGGTGCCGATGATCCTTTCGCAGTGCGCGTTCGCTTTCGGGTGTCTGCGTGCACGAAGTCGCACGCCAGCAGGCCAGAGGTCAACCTGATTTCGTGTCTCAGAGCGCTCGGTGCATGATGTGCAGCCCGACGTAGCCCTTCGACGGGTGCCGGAAGCCCTCCGGCAGGGTGCCCAGCACTTCGAAGCCGAGCGACCGGTACAGCTTCACCGCGTACACATTGGTCTCCACGACCGCGTTGAACTGCATCGCGCGGAAGCCCGCCGCCCGCGCCCACTCCAGCGTGTACTCGCACAGCGCTCGGCCTATGCCCCGCCCGGAGTGCGCCGGGTCGACCATGTAGCTGGCGCTCGCGATATGCGAGCCATTGCCCCAGCTGTTGTTGTTCATCTTCGCCGTGCCCAGGACCGCCCCGGCATCGTCAACCGCGACAACCGTCCGGTTCGGGGCTGACAGAAGCCACCAGTCGCGGCCCTGCTCCTCGCTGAGATCGATCGGATAGGTGAAGGTCTCGCCCTCAGCGACGATCTTGTGGAAGAAGGGCCAGATGGCAGGCCAGTCCGCCGCGGTGGCTTCCCTGATCATCATGCGAGCAGGATGCCAGCACATACCGCGCGGCCACCAATGCATTTCTCCCAGCGGCGACTCACAGTTCGTGTACTTGTGCTCCGACGAGTTCACGCGATAGAAACATCTCAACTATTCCTTCAGTCCTTGATACAAGTCTTGCCCCTTCTTCGAGAGAGCGCTCTCGCGATCCGGCGGTGTCGGCCGCCCGTCGAAGGGTCTCAGCCTCCCAAATGACCGCTGCGCACGCAGCGGAAAGGACGAACCGTATGACGACCAAGCCTCCCGGCGACGGGAGTGTGACGAGGCGGAGCCCCCGCCGCCGGCAGATCGGGCGGGCGTTCACGTTCGGTCTCGTGCTCGCGACCGCCGTCATGACGGCGGGCACGCCCGCCACCGCCGCATCCCATGGCGCTCCTGATTTCGGGGCGAACGTCACCGTCTTCGATCCGAGCATGCCCGTCAGCTCGATCCAGGCGACTCTCGACGCGAAACACGCCGCTCAGGTCGACAACGAGATGGGCACCACGCGTCACGCGTACCTCTTCAAGCCCGGCACGTACGGCACCGCGGAGCAGCCGCTCCAGATCAAGGTCGGCTACTACACCGAGATCGCCGGCCTGGGCGCCTCGCCCACCGACGTCGTCATCAACGGCAAGGTCGAGGTCTACAACCGCTGCCTGGCGGACGGCGGCACCGGCAACTGCCTCGCGCTCGTCAACTTCTGGCGCACCCTGTCCAACCTGTCGATCAACATCAACGCGGCCGGCCAGGACGGCTGCCGGTCGTCGGCCAACTTCTGGGCTGTCTCCCAGGCGGTGTCCCTGCGCCGTCTCAACATCAGCGGCGGCAACCTGTCGCTCATGGACTACTGCACCGCCGGCCCGCAGTACGCCAGCGGGGGCTTCATCGCCGACTCCAAGCTGCCGTCCGTCACGAACGGATCGCAACAGCAGTGGCTGACCCGCAACAGCGAGGTCGCCGGTTGGTCGAACGCCGTGTGGAACCAGGTCTTCTCGGGCGTCGTCGGCGCACCGTCCGAGGCCGGGTTCCCGAGCCCTCCCTACACCACCCTCGAGACCACTCCCGTCAGCCGCGAGAAGCCCTACCTGTTCGTCGACGCGCAGGGCAATTACAACGTCCGCGTACCCGCCGCCCAGAAGGGCACACGTGGCATCACGTGGGCCAACGGCATGACCCCGGGTTATACGCTGCCGATCAGCGACTTCTTCATCGCGAAGCCGGGCGATTCGGTGAAGGTCATCAACAAAGAGCTCGAGCGCGGCAAGCACCTGCTGCTCACGCCCGGCGTGTACGACATCGAGCGGAGCATCGATATCAAGCGCGCGAACACGGTCGTCCTCGGCATCGGGCACGCCACGCTCACCGCCGTCAACGCCTCGACCCCGGTCGAGGTCGACGACGTCCCCGGCGTGATCGTCGCCGGCGTGACCATCGACGCGGGTCTCAAGAAGTCGCAGGTTCTGCTGAAGGTGGGCAAGAAGGACAAGAGGAGCCACAGCTCGGCGGACAACCCGACGACTCTGTCCGACGTGTACTTCCGCATCGGCGGACCGCACGTCGGCAGGACCAACACCGCGCTCGAGGTCAACAGCGACCACGTGCTCATCGACCACACCTGGGTGTGGCGCGCTGACCACGGTGTCGAAGGCTTCACCGACACCCAGCGGTGGAACACCAACACCGGCCGCAACGGCGCCATCATCAACGGCGACCACGTGACCGCGACCGGCCTGTTCGTCGAGCACTTCCAGCGGCACAACACCATCTGGAACGGCGAGGACGGCACGACGATCCTCTACCAGAACGAGCTGCCGTACGACCCGCCGACCCAGGCCGACTGGATGGACGGCGACGTCGAGGGCTATGCCGCCTACAAGGTCGGCAGGAGCGTGAAGAGGCACCTCCTCTACGGCGGTGGGGTCTACGTCTTCAACCAGAACAACCCGTCGATCCACACCGAGAACGGCTTCGAGGTGCCCAACACCCCGGGCGTCAAGCTGCACCACATCATGACCGTCAACCTCAGCGCCGGAATCATCGACCACGTCGTCAACGGCGTGGGCGACGCGGCCGACACGACCAAGATCGGTGCGCCGGTGTACATCACGGATTACCCGGCCCCGTAGGACCCGCCCTGGTGGGCCGGGATCTCCGGACCCCGGCCCACCAGTTTTACGTGGCCTCGGCGAGTCGGGTGGTGAGCGCACGGATGTGCTCGATCAGCTCAGGCGGCTCGTGCACGGTGAAGGGCACCCCCGTCAGCGCCACCCATAGAGCCAGCTCGTCGAGCGAGTTGGAGCCGCATGTCAGCATGCAGGTCCCCGCGTCAATGGGCTCGACCGTGCCTGTCGTCGGGGCGATGCGCTCGGCCACGACCGCGGCGGGCGCCCGCATGGTGAAACGGCCCTGGTAACGGTAGGGCGCGCTCGATATCGCATGGGAGGTGTATCCGGCGATGTCGGTGGCGGGCGGGTCGCGCGGGACGAAGCGCGGGCCGTTGGGGCTGTGGAGGGTGAGCCGGTCGAGGCGAAAGGTGCGCCAGTCCGCGCGCTCGGTGTCGTAGGCGATCAGATACCAGCGGCGGCCGGTGGCCACGAGGCGGTACGGCTCCACCAGGCGTCTGCTCTGGCCTCCGTCATGGGTGCGGTAGTCGAACCGCAGGGTTTCGTGGTCGCGGCAGGCCGCCGTGACCGCGATCAGGGTGTCCGGATCGACCGCGGCCCCGCCGACGATCATGGGAACGGTCATCGACTGCAGCGCGCGGACACGATGGCGCAGCCGGGACGGCAGCACCTGCTCCAGTTTGGCCAGCGCTCGCACCGAGCTGTCCTCGATGCCGGTCACACCCGCGGCAGTACGCAACCCCACGGCGACCGCCACCGCCTCCTCATCGTCCAGCAGCAGCGGCGGCAGGTCGGACCCCGCGCCGAGCCGGTACCCCGACACCCCCGCGACGGCGTGCACGGTGTAACCGAGTTCCCGTAGCCGGTCGACGTCGCGGCGGACGGTACGCGGGCTCACGCTGAGCCGATCGGCCAGTTCGGCGCCCGACCATTGGCGATGGGTCTGCAACAGCGACAGCAGTCGGAGCAGGCGAGCCGAGGTTTCCACCATGTCATCCAATGTGCCGTACACCTAGGACTCATCCTGGCCTAGGTGGCTCATAGCGTCTCCGGCATGGACAACGAGATTCGCCTTTTTCGCATCGATATTCCCCAGGCCGAGCTGGATGACCTGCGCAACCGGCTCGCCCGTACGCGCTGGCCGAGCGAGATCGGCGACCAGGGCTGGAGCCGTGGCGTCCCAGTCGGCTATCTGCGGGAGCTGGCCGCCTACTGGGCCGACGGCTACGACTGGCGGGCCTGGGAAGCGAGGCTGAACGCCTACCCGCAGTTCACCACCGAGATCGACGGCGAGAACATCCACTTCCTCCATGTACGCTCCGACAGCCCCGACGCCCTGCCGCTGATCCTCACCCACGGCTGGCCCGGCTCGATCGTGGAGTTCCTCGACCTGATCGAGCCGCTGTCGCGGGACTTCCACCTGGTCATCCCCTCCATCCCCGGCTTCGGGTTCTCCGGTCCGACCCGCGAGGCAGGCTGGACGACCCGGCGCATCGCCGCGGCCTGGGCCGAACTCATGCGCAGGCTCGGCTACGACAGGTACGGCGCCCAGGGCGGCGACTTCGGCAGCGGGATCTCCCGCGCGCTGGGCCTGGAGGCTCCCGACAACGTCGTCGCGGTGCACGTCAACGGCGGCACGACCTACCCCAGCGTCGGCGAGGACGACCCCACGCTCACCGAGCGCGAGCGCGCCAGGGTGGGGCGGATGAACGAGTTCATGAACGAGGCGGGGGGATACATCGCCATCCAGTCCACCCGACCGCAGACCCTCGCCTACGGCCTGACCGACTCACCCGCCGGCCAGCTCGCCTGGATCATCGACAAGATCAGGGACATGACGGACCTGGCCAAGGAGCTCCCGCACGAGGCGATCGATCGCGATCTGCTGCTCACCCACGTCACGATCTACTGGCTGACCGGCACAGCGGGCTCCTCGGCGGCGCTCTACTACGAGGACGGCCACGCCTGGGGTGAGCAGGAGCCGTCTCCCGTGCCGACGGCCGTGGCGCTGTTCACCGTCCAGGACATCGCCTTGCGCCGAGATGAGGAGAAGGTCAACAACGTCGTGCGCTGGTCCGACTTCGACCGCGGCGGACACTTCGCCGCGATGGAGGCCCCCGACCTGCTGCTCGGCGACATCCGCGAGTTCTTCGCCGCCTTCAGGTGACCGGTCGTTGAACCCCTGTTCCCACGATGTCCAGGCGAGCCAGACGGGTGCTGACCTGCGGCGTCGCGATTTTGTCGGACCGGCCTGAGTAAATGTGTCGAGAGCGACGGTCCTGGTTCGTCGTTGGGATATGGGGAGAATTGAAATGTTCCGTGTGATGGAGCGGTGTGCCTATCTCGGCCCGGGCGATCCCGGCTATGACGAGGCACGCCGCACGCTCAACCCCGGCCTCGACCCCCACCCTGCCCTGGTGGCCGAGGCACGGAGCGCGGCACATGTGGCCGACGCCGTGCGCACCGCCAGGCAGCTGGGCCTGGCGCTGACCGTGCAGAGCACCGGCCACGGCACCCACGTGGCCGCCGACGACGGCGTCCTGCTGCTCCGGACCTCCCGGATGGACGCGGTCGACGTCGATCCGGAGCGCGGAGTCGCCCGGGTCGGGCCGGGCGCGCGCTGGGGCCAGGTGATCGCGGCGGCCGCTCCGCACGGGCTGGCGCCGCTGGCCGGCTCCGCGCCTGACGTCGGCGTGATCGGATACACCCTGGGCGGCGGGCTCGGCTGGCTGTCCCGCCGGTACGGCTTCGCCGCCGACAGCGTGATTCGTGCCGACGTGGTCACCTCGGACGGGCAGCTGATCACCGCCGATCCAGATCAGCACGCGGACCTGTTCTGGGCGCTGCGCGGGGGTGGCGGCGGCTTCGGGGTGGTCACCGCGCTGGAGTTCCGCTTGTATCCGGTTTCCCAGGTGTACGCGGGGACGGCCACGTTCCCGGTCGAGCGGGCGGCCGAGACCCTGGCGGCCTACCGCGACTGGTGCGCGACCTCCCCCGACGAGGTGAGCACGGCGCTGGTGCTGACCCCGGAGAGGGTGATCATCAAGGCCATGTGCACGAGCGCGCCGGACGCGCTGCGGCCACTGTTCGCCACGGCGACCGTTGACACCATGGCCGCGATGCCGTTCGGCCAGGCCGTGATGGGCGGCACCGCCGCCCGCCACCTCGACCTGTTCCCCGCCCTGCCGGACGCGGTGCTCGCCACCCTGGTCGAGGCGGGCCGGCAGGCCACCGTGGAGGTGCGCCACTGGGGTGGCGCGCTGGCCCGGCCGGGCGGTCCGGTCAGCCACCGCGACACCCGGTTCTCGGTCATCGCCGACACCCAGCTTCCCGGCCTCGCCGAGGCGCTGGCGCCGCACGCCGGTGGGGGCCTCTTCCTCAACTTCCTGTCCGACACCGGCCGAACCGCCGACGCGTACGTCGGCCACGACTTCCGGCGGCTGATCGAGGTGAAGCGCGCCTACGACCCGGCCGATCTGTTCCGCACCGGCCACCGAATTCCCATGGCGCCGGTGTAATGCAGGGGGTTGTTCGGATCCGGGACCGCGCGCAACGGAGCCGCCTGAGTCAGGCCTGTGACCTGCACGGATGGATATTCGGCACGCACAGCACCCGCTGCCTCCACCGGCGCGGACGGAATTGAACCGTTCACCCTCCTTACGGCGAATGCCCAGTTCGCCCGCCCTCAGCCGTGCATCACCGTTGTTCCTGACTAGCAGTTAGGAGATTGTTGCGCCCGGATGCACCCTGACCTTAGGAGGAAACCCGTGCATACGCTCCCCCGCTCGTTGCTCCGAAGTTTGCTCGCGGCCGTGGGCGCCACGCTCCTGCTCACCACCGCGCTGGTCGTACCCGCGTCGGCTCACGGCTCGGTGAGCGACCCCCCAACCCGCAATTACGGCTGCTGGCAGCGCTGGGGCAGCGACTTCCAGAACCCGCAGATGGCCACCCTGGACCCGATGTGCTGGCAGGCCTGGCAGGCCGACACGCAGGCCATGTGGAACTGGAACGGCCTGTACCGCGAGGGCGTGGCCGGTAACCACCAGGCGGCCATCCCCGACGGCCAGCTCTGTAGCGGCGGCAACACCTGGGACGGCCGCTACGCGGCGATGGACGTCCCCGGGGCGTGGAAGACGGTCGACAAGCCCGCCCGCTTCACGCTGAACCTCCTCGACCAGGCCCTGCACGGCGCGGACTACATTCGCGTGTACGCGACCAAGCAGGGCTTCAACCCCAAGACGCAGCGCCTGCGCTGGAGCGACCTGGAACTGGTCGGCCAGACGGGCCGCGTCCCCACGGGCGCCGTGACCCCCGTCGAGGTGAACGCCCCGGGCCGCTCCGGCCACCACATCGTGTACACGATCTGGCAGGCCAGCCATTCGGACCAGTCGTACTACTTCTGCAGCGACGTGAACTTCACGGGCTCGAACCCCTCCCCCACACCAACTCCGACCCCAACGCCCACGCCCACCCCAACGCCCACGCCGACTCCGACCCCGACCCTCACCCCCACCCCTGGCCAGGGCTGCTCGGCCACATACCAGGTCGTGTCCTCGTGGGGCGGCGGCTTCCAGGCCGATGTCCGCATCGTCGCCGGTTCGGCCGCGATCTCCGGCTGGACGGTCACCTGGACGTTCACCGGCGGGCAGACGGTCAGCTCGTCGTGGAATGCGACAGTGACCAGCAACGGATCCGCCGTGACGGCCCGCAACGCCGCGTACAACGGCTCGCTGGGCGCCGGGGCCTCGACGACGTTCGGCTTCCTCGGTACTGGCACGCCCGGCACCACGCCTGCGCTGACCTGCCGCTCCACTTGATCACCTGGTGATCCCCCGCCCCACTGGCCCCTCTCCCCCTGTTATTCATGGGGAGAGGGGCCCACCTCATGTCCCGCCGCAGCACTCGGGTCAGAACGTGCCGTGCACTGTGCTGCTCCGCACGGAGGGGAGGGCGCTCCCCGCTGGTCCCACGATCCTGACCTGGTCTTTCGGTCTGCGAGCCCCGGGTAGGGCTCGAAGCATGAGCGAACAGCCGGACAAACCGCCTGAGCGGCCGCCGCGCTCCTGGCGGGGCGTGCTCGAACGCACCGGCAAGGAGTTCAAGCGGGATCATCTGGCTGACTGGGCGGCGGCTGTGGGGGTGCGCGCCGCGTTCCGGGAAGAACCGCGGCGTTGGATCAGTCGCATGAGGGGCCACACGTACCGCCACGCGGGCACGTCATCCCGGCTCATGGCCCGCACCCCCGGTGTCCAGGCCATCCCTGGGTTCACGGCGTTGATCCTGGCCCTGCCGGCGAGGGCGCGGGCCAGGCTCAGTGTCGCGAGGAGGTTCAGTTGTTTGGCCCGCGCGTATGCGCTGATCGCCGAGTACGTGCCCGGCTCGGTGAAGGGGTCGCCGGTGTGCATCGTGTACGCGCTGGACACGATCTGTACGATGCGGGCGCGGTCGCCCAGGAGCGGAAGCAGCGCCTGAGTAAGAGCGATGGGGCCGAGGTAGTTCAGCGACAGCGTGGCCTCGTGGCCCTCGGCGGTGCGGGTTCGCCGAGTGAAGGCGGCACCGCCCACGTTGTTGACGACGACGTCCAGGTGGGACACCTCCTGTGGCAGGCGGTGCGCGAGGGAGAGATTGCCTGCCACGGTCAGGTGGTCGACGCGTACGAACCTCGCGCCGAGTTCGGCCGCGGTGGCGCCTCGATCCTCGTCCCGGCCGGTGACGGTCACGCTCGCGCCCGTCTGGGCGAGGTTACGCGCGATCTCCAGGCCGATCCCGCCGGTGCCGCCGGTGACGAGGGCGATCATGGGCGTTCCCGGTTCGCGGCGGCTCGGGTCTGGGGCAGCAGGAAGCCAACAATGATCAGCCAGATCGCCCCGCCGAATCGGCCGATGGGCAGCAATACCTGCAGGGGCTCGACGACCATCGAGACGAAGCTCAGCTCGGACAGCGCCGCGGTGACCAGTCCGGTCCAGGCCAGCCAGGCCGGCACCAGCTTCAGGATGAGGGCCGGCACGGCCAGACCGGCGACGAGCAATCCGAGTCCGACGACGTATCCCACCCCGCCCGTGATGAAGGAGTGGTGGTGCTCATCGACTCGCTCGAAGGCCGTGGACTGGTGGCCCGCACCCGCAGCCCGAGGGACCGCCGCAACCACGAGTTGCGCCTGACGGACGCGGGCCACACGACCATGGGCGCGCTCCGCGGCATCGCGGAAGCCCACGAGCATGAGCTGTTCGCCTCGCTCGACGACGAGGAGCGCCGCTTACTCCAGGGCATCCTGGCGAAGCTCGCGGCCGACTTCGGGCTCGACGCCGAGGTTCATCCTGGTTACTCCGAGCGCGGGTAATAGTTCGCAGACAGGCGGTCATGGCGTGGCCACTCGTATCCTGGTCTCCAGCAGGGTTCCGCAGGACGGGCTGATGAACTCGTCCAGCAGGACAGCGGGCTCTCCGGACCGGGGCCGGATCCGCACGCCGAGTTCGGCGAGGCGTTCGGCGGCGGGGCGGGTCCGGATCGCGACGTCGTCGTGCCAGTCGTCGGCGGTGCTGATCAGGGCGCCGCTGGCCGGGCAGTACCAGTGGCCGTCCGCCCCCAGGCGGGGGACTGAGGCTCCGGCGGAGCCGATCGCCGAGTCCAGGATCGGTTTCGCGGGGGGCGTGCCCGCCAGCCGTTCAGTGCGGAGCGCGTCTCTGCGTGCGGCGGTCGCGGCGGCGTCGGCCCGGTCGCCGTCGAACACCACGCCATACACGCTTTCGGCGACGGCTGCGGACACGTAGCCGTCGTTGACGTCCTGGGCGACCAGAGCCGGGTCGCGCAGGAAGGGGTCACCGTAGCCACCTCCGCCGGCGATCCACTGGACGAAGACGTCGCCGTGCCGGACGGTGAGATCGTACTGGTTGATGTCCAGCAGTCGCCTCCCGGTCGAGGACAGCGTCTCGTCGGTGGGGACGGCACCGCCGGACATGAGCTGCCAGACGTCGGTGTCGCGGCACAGGAGGTGGCCACTGCCGCCGCCGGGCAGGCCGCCCCCGTAGCCGTCGGCGGGCACCTGGGCGCTGGGCGCGAACACGGTCTGGGTGACCTGGCTCGCGCCGTGCAGGGTCCAGGCGAACTCCTGGCCGAGGCCGCCCCGGTGGGCGCCGTGGCCGGCGCTGGCGGGGGAGAGCCGCTTCCACAGGTAGAGCACCGGGTAGAGCATCTCGTTCATCTCCACGTCCGGCAGCATGTTGTTCATCTGCGTCATCATTCCGGCGCAGTCCAGGCCGTCGGCCTCGGGCTGGGCGCCGGCTCCCATGCCGCCGCCGTCCATGTTGAACAGCACGAAATATCCGCCGTCGTCGCGGGTTCCAGCCGAGATCCCGCCGGTCCAGGAGTCGGCCCAGACCCCTTGCGTACGCCCCTGGAGGACGGGGTCGTCACTGGCCCGGCACACCTGGTTGAACAGCTTGACGATCAATCTGCTGACCCGGGCGCCGGTGGTGAGGTGGCCGTTGCTGATCGGCGCGGGCGGGCGTGGGTTGACGATGCTTCCCGGCTCGGCGACCACCTCGAACGCGGTCATGACCCCTTCGTTGAACGGCACGTCCCACGCCA
>NZ_JBDPLV010000142.1:0-10688 GCF_039871605.1 Acrocarpospora sp. B8E8
CACGGCTGGTTCGGAGGGGGGCCGTCGGAAAAGGACCAGGTCAACTGGCACCTCGTCGGCGGCCTACCCTACGTCACGCCGGGATCTGTGGGAGCCCGGGGCTGAAATGCCCCGGGCCACCCGACCGCCTGGACGTGGTATCCCAGCAGGAGTTGAGCACTGGTGAGCTCATTCGGTTGTAACCCGGACGCATTGCTGTGGTGGTTCGAATCCATCCTCCTGCACTTGCCCGAGAGGGCCACTTTGGCCTGGAACGCGAGGCCAAGTGGTTCTGTCGGTCACGGCTGATAGCAATTACTCTGCAGCCCAGCGCGGAGCCCGAGGGCCTCGGGTGTCCCCCTACAGATATTGAGGTGTGAAATGTCGTCTCTTACCGCTACGGTCGTGCCGTGACCAAGCTCAACCAGATCCTCGCCGTGGAGAAGGGCGTCAAATCCGACGTCCAGCGTAAGGTGGCCGACGCGCACAACCTGATCAACAAGGCTCCGCTGCTGTCCGGCATCTCCCGGACGTACCAGCCGATCGACGATGAGGGCGAGCAGCTTCCGCCGGAGTCGACGCGGGTGCAGGTGCAGGCCGAGCAGGTGCTCACGGACGTGACGGTGGCGCTGACCCGGCTCTTCGACGTGACCGCGACCAAGGATGTCGCGAACCGCTCGGCGAAGGCCGACGTGAAGATCGACGGGGTCGTGCTGGTGCCCGACGTGCCGGTGACGTACCTGCTGTTTCTGGAGAAGCAGCTCGTCGACCTGCACAATTTCATTTCGCGGCTGCCGACGCTGGATCCGTCCGAGAGTTGGGCGCGCGACGAGAACACCGATTCTTGGCGAACCGAGCCGGTGAAGACGACGCGGACCAAGAAGGTGCCGCGCAACCACGTCCTGGTCGCCGCGACGGAGAAGCACCCGGCGCAGGTGCAGGTCTACAACGAGGACGTCATCGTCGGCTACTGGACCAAGGTCGGCTTCTCCGGCGCGGTTCCGCAGCGCCGGGTGAACGAGTTGCTGGCCCGCGTCGTCAAACTTCAGGAAGCCGTCAAGTATGCCCGCGAGGAGGCCAACGGCACCGAGATCGTCGACCAGCGGGTCGGCGAGGTGCTGTTCGGCTACCTGCTGGGCTAGCACGTCATGGACCCCCGTTCGCGAGAGCGGGTGCGCGAGGAGCGCAAGCTGAAAATGAAGCTGAAACTGAATCACGGTGAAAAGTTCGGGTTCGATCCCCGACTCCGGAACTCACGCCGGAGTAGCCCAATGGTAGAGGCAGCCGTTCAATCTCAGGCTCTCGCTCCAGATTCAGCATTCTCCGTCGGGCGCCAGAACAATTGAATGTTGACAGAGCAGGTCGGGGTGCGGGTTCGATTCCCGCGGGGTGCTCCACATGCGCCCCTAGCTTAATAGGAAGAGCACGATCTCTTTAGACTGACCAGCATTCTAAACGGGCTGACGTTCTATATGACGGAAACTTCAGACCCCCGGGACCAGGGCAGGTCCCGGGGGTCGCCGTCGCTATACGAGGTCGAAGGCGTCGTGTTGCCGGGACACTACATTCCCGCGTAGTACGCCGCTGCCTGCGCTCTGCTCTGCAAGCCGAGTTTCGCGAGCACCCGGCTGACGTGCGTCTTCGCTGTCGGCTCGGCGATGTCCAGTTCACGGGCTATCTCCGCGTTCGACAGCCCCCGGCCGAGGCATTCGAGGACCTCCCGTTCGCGGGCGGTGAGTCCTTCGGGTTTGGGCCGCTCTGCCGTACGCGTCTGGGCGAAAGCGCTGATGAGCCGCCGAGTGATCGACGGCGAGATGAGGCCGTCGCCACGCGCGACCAGCCGGACGGCCTGGACAAGCGTGTCCGCGTCGGCGTTCTTGAGCAGAAACCCCGCAGCTCCCGCACGGAGGGCGCCGAAAACATACTCATCCTGGTCGAACGTGGTCAGGATAATCACGTCCGCGACGCCGTTCAGTTCCGCCGTGGCCGCGATTCCGTCCAAGCGCGGCATGCGTATGTCCATGAGCACGACATCTGGCCGCATTTCGAGGGCCATGTCCACCGCGGTACGCCCATCCGCCGCCTCACCGATCATCTCAATGTCGGAAGCTCCACCCAGAATCAGCAGCAGCCCCGCGCGCACGGCGGCGTGATCGTCCGCGACCAGCACCCTGATCATGGCGTCTCCTCCGGAAGGGGCAGCTCGGCGCGGACCCGCCAGCCGTTCTGGTACGGCCCCGCCTCGAACGCGCCCCCGATGAGCGTGGCGCGTTCCCGCATCCCGACCAGCCCCGCCCCTGCCCCCGGCAGGATCGGGTGATGATCGCCGACCGGATTGTCGACGGTCACGATGACCATGTTCGGACCATAATCGAGGGTGACGTCGGCGGGAGCCGTACCGTGCTTGAGGGCATTCGTCAGGGATTCCAGAAGGATCCGATAGGCGGCGAGATCGACAGCGGCGGGCAGATCGCGAGCCGAACCGTTGACCGTGAGCGTGGCCCGAAGTCCCGATCGTTCGATCAGGTCGCCGGCATCGGCGAGCCTGCGCCGCGTCGGTTCGTCCTGATCTGGCATCTCCGCACGAAGCAGGCCGATCATGGCGCGCATCTCCGCCATCCCCTGAACGCTGTTCTCCCTGATCGACTCCAAGATCGCCTGTACGGCCCGGGGTTCCAGGTCTGAGCGGGAGAGTACCCCCGCCGACTGGATGGCGATCGCGCTGAAATGGTTGGCGACCAGGTCGTGGAGCTCCCGGGCCATTCGCGTGCGCTCGGCGGTGATCGCCAATTACTGGTCGAGCTCGGCCAACCGGGCGATCTGCTCCGCCCGGGTCCGCTCGGCCTCAGCCTGGTCACGATGCTGGCGAACGATGACCGCTGTGATCACCGGGCCGATTCCGATCAGGCCGGCCTGAACGCCCACGATCGCGATCGCCCGCCAATCCTGGGCGGCATATCCGGCGGCCGTGCCGATCACGAGCGTGACCACTGGAGTGATCCGGAGAAGCGCGCGGGACAGCGGCGCAGGGCCGTACAGGGCGGCGGCATAGATGTTGTCGGTAAATATCAGGACTGTGCCCAGGGAAGGGCCGAGGAGGATGTCGCCCAATAGGGCGATAAATCCCAGCACGAGGGTGAGGATCGGCGCGCGGCGGCGCAGCGCGATGCCGGCGCAGCTGATCGCGAGCGGTCCGATGAGCAGGCTCGGCGGCGTCGCTCTCGGAATGAACACACCCGCGGTGAGTAGGACAAGACCGGCGATGAAGAACACGCCGGCCATCCAGGTGTCCTGCCGGAGGGGAGCCATGCCTCTATCTCATCATCAGGCGTACATCGAAGGATGTATCCCAGTTCGTTCACGTTGACGAGGAATACGGGAGGCCGGGCACCCACGATGGAATCAAGGAGGTGTCCGGCATGCTGGCACTGATCATCGCGTGCGAGATCGGCTTCTGGGTGTTCCTCGGCCTCGGCCTGATCGCCCGATACGGCCTGCGGTTGTCCCGCGTGAGCGCAATCGTGCTGCTATGCGTTCCGCTGATCGATGTGGTGCTGCTGGTGGCAGGCGTGATCGACATGCGTTCCGGAGCCGTGGCGACCTGGCAGCATGGGCTCGCGGCGACGTACCTCGCGTATTCCGTGGTGTTCGGCCACCGGACAATCCAGTGGGTCGACGCACATGTCGCCCACCGTTTCGCCGGCGGCCCGCCGCCCTGGAAACCACCGTCGGGCGGCTCCGCACGCATCCGCTACGAATGGGGCTTCTGGCTGAGAATCGTCCTCGCGTACGGCATCGCCTGCGGACTCATCTTCGCCGTGATCGTGATGGTCGGAGATGATGCACGGACAGAAGCCCTGTCCGCCTTCATGCTCGGTGCGCTGAAAGTCCCCCTCATCGCCGCGATCTGGCCGATCAGCTACACCCTCTGGCCGAAGAAGGACCAGGTCACGACGGGGTAAGCTCGGTCGGCAGGTACGCGTACACGCGCCAGCCCCCCGCATACGGCCCCGCCTGCACCGTCCCACCCACCGGCGTAGCCCGTTCCCGCATCCGCTTCACCCCAGAATGCCGGGTGGGCCTCCCGCCAACCGGGCTGTCAACGGTAAGCGTGACCGCACTCGGCTGATACCCGATGATCACCGTGGCCGCATCCGTCCCATGCTCAAGGGCATTCGTCAAAGCCTCCTGAACAATGCGATACCCCGCCAGATCCACACTCCGCGGCAACGGCCTCTGCGCCCCCGACACATGCAGCCGCGCCGCCAGCCCCGCCTGCCGAGACCGCTCCAGCAAGATCACCGCATCCCCGAGCCCTCGCCCATCAGCCCCCAGCGTCCCCTCGACCATCTCAGCCAGGACCCGCTCCGTCTCAATATCCACCCGCCGCCGCCGTACGGCCTGCACGACGAACAACACCACAAGAAGAAACGCAGCCGTAACGACGATGCCCAGGTTCATCAGCATCAGCCCCATCGGGTGAGATTGGGTGGTTATGTCCCTTTTCATTGCCCAAGCAATTGCGCTCCACGCCCATCCGCTGAGATCTTTGACCCTTCTTGGCAGGGGCAACTAACCCGTCCCCCACCCAACCCGCCCCCCAAACCCCAAATCCGATAAACGATCACATCCCTCAAGGCCCACCAGCACGTCAACACGCCATCCACCTTCGAAGACCTGGCCATCCGCCCCTCCGCAACTCGGACGAGTCGTACATCCCCCCGAGACGCCCGCCCCACCGCGGCGACGTAACCAGCCCCAAGCCGCGCAACCGACCGCCAGCCCTGGCGCGTCCAAGTCCTTGCCCTTCCCCAGATCACACCCCTGGCCGACGACCCCCAAGAAGATCGACAGCCTCGCCGCGAGGGGGCGCGGCCCACGGGATAATTGGCTCGATCAGGCGCACCCGACTGGTACAGTTGGATCCGTTGCCGACGACAAGCAGGTCAGAGGCAGCAAGCAAGCGGCCGTAGCTCAATGGATAGAGCATCTGACTACGGATCAGAAGGTTGGGGGTTCGAGTCCTCCCGGCCGCGCGTTAGAAGACCGTTTGACCAGGCAAAACGCCGGTTAAGCGGTCTTTTTCGTATCTGCGTCCGGGCCGGGAATCAACGTTTCGTCAACATCCGGCGAAGCGTCAACGTCCGTCAACGCGAACGCCGCGTCGATGGCGGCTCTCGTCGTCTGGTCGCTGTCGGGGTACAGGTGCCCGTAGGTGTCCATGGTCTCCGTGATGGAGGCATGGCCGAGCCGCTCCTGGATCACCTTCGGTGATTCCCCAGCCTGGATCAGCAGGCTGGCATAGGTGTGCCGAAGCGTGTGAAAAGTCGCCTCCTCCGAAGGCTCCATCGCGGCGAGGGTCTTCACCCATACTCGGGCCCGGAAGTTCTTGTAGTTGAGCGCGTGACCGCGTTCGCTGGTGAAGATCAGCCCTTCCGGGCCGGTCCCGTATTCGGCGATGTGCTCGGCAAGTGCGGCGATCACGAGGTCGGGCAGGGGAATGACGCGGTTGCTGGCCTTGGACTTGGGCGGGGCAAACAGTCCTTTGGCCCGGCTGCGGCTCAGCTGCCGGTCGACCTTAGCTGTACGGCGGAGGAAGTCCACGCGATCGACGGTGAGCCCGGCCAGTTCCGACCAGCGCATGCCGGTCCCGGCAGCCGTGATCACCATGGCTTCCCACAGGGCGGGGATGACCTCGGCGATGGCCAGTACCTGCTCGGGTTCGAGGGGTTCCACCTCCTTCTTGATGGCGACCGGCAGCTCGATGCCCCGGCACGGGGTGCGGCCGATGCGATCATCGGCCACCGCACGGCCGAAGATCGCGGCAGCCTGACGGTAGATCACCTGAACCGTCCGGGGCGCCAGGCCCTTGTATTCGGTGAGGCCGTTCACCCAATCCTGGACATCACTGCGGCTGATACTCGCCAGGGGAGAACTACCGAAGGTGGGCAGGATGTGGCCTTCCAGACGTTCGGTGTAGGCGGTGACTGTCCCGAGCGCCTTGGTGGCTCGCTTCGCTGCGAGCCACTTTTCCGCGTAGTCCCGGAAGAGGATTTTGCCTGCGTGCGGGTCGAAGTACAGGCCCTTGTTCTTGGCCGCCTCGATCTCGGCGCGGAAGGCTTCGGCGTCCTTCTTGAGGCGGAAGTTCTTGGCCTTCTGCTTGCCGTCCGGGTCGCGCCACATGACGCGGTAGGAGTATTGGGGTTTGCCGTTCTTGAGGGTGTCGAGCTGGATGCGCTTGATGGATGCCAAGAGCTGATGCGCTCCCTTGTGTCGGGTGGAATGACAATGTCCCTCGCGTCGAGTTCCGCGAGGGCCATGCGTCGGGGGTGTGTTTAGGCGGTGCGGTGCTGGACGAGCCAAGCCCGGAGTTCGTCGAGGTCGCAGCGGAGCTGCTGGCCAATCTTGAAGAAGGGAACGCCCCAGGCGCGCCACCGGTCGTACAGGCGGCTGGCGGGCATGCGCAGGTAGTCGGCCACCTCCTCGAAGGTGAGGAGTGGTGTGGGTGCGGTGTCGGTCAAACGGTTCTCCCATCGGTTGGTGGTGCGGCTCAGCCGCTGGTGTCTTCCAGCTCCATCTCCTGGCCGTGGGGGCAGAGTGGAAGTCCTTGCTCGTCCAGCCATTTGCGGGTGGTGCGGACTTGGTAGCCGCAGCAGTCGCGGACGACGAGCTTCAAATTGCGGGTGGTTTGCTTTTTGCGGCTGGGATCGACCGGCAGGCTTCGATGCGGGTAGGGGCCGAGCACGTCGAGCATCGCCGTGAGCGTGGCCGTCAACGCTTCCCCGGCGACGGTGGCGGTCATCTTGCCGGTCAGGCCGACCGCCACAGCCAGGCGTTTGAACCCGGCGCCGTGACCGTTCTGGCCGCTGGCGTGGACCAGCTCGTGCAGCAGCACGGCCAGGACGAGGTCTCCTTCGCCGAGGCGCGGGTGAATGAACACGTGCGGGGCAGAGGCGGGGTTGGCCAGGGTCCAGCATTCGCCGATCCGGTTGGATCTGGCCCCTGTGGACGGGAAGCCGACCGAGACGAGGATGCTGGCCGGGAGTTCCGCCCCCAGTTGAGTGAACCAGGGGCGGAACAGGCCGATCGCTCGTTGCAGCCACGCCTCCCGCGTGGCTTCCGGCTGGCTGGTCACAGCAGGGAGTCCAGGAGACGGGACTTCTTCGGCTTGGCAACCGCAGGCCGCACCTTGGCAGGTGCGGGTGCCACGGTCACGGTTACTTCCTTGGCGGCCCTCAGCTTGGCTTGAACATCCCGCCTGGCGGCCAGTTCCCTCACAAGCTTGGCTCCAGGCCCGGGAACGGGCGTCAAGGCAGGGACGGGGGTGGAGTGACCTGGTTCAGGGATTTCGGCGGCGGCCACCAAGGGCCGCTCCTTCCGCGGCGTCGCGGCTTTCGGGTCAGGCGGTTCGGCCTGGGCCTCAGGTTCGGCGTCGGGGTCGATCCACTTGTAGATCTCCGGTCTGCGGCCTCCGGTGGAGGGGCCGAGTTCGATCTCGACCGAATGCATGCTGGCGGTCAGCGTCTTCAGCGCGGCGGACTTCAAATCGAACTTGCGGTACAGCTGGGTGGCCGGGACGCCGTCGGGTCCGGCCTCGCGCAGGAAGCGCTCCAGCCGGATCGCCAGGGGAACCTCTCGGTCCATCTCAGCCTCCGGGAGGGTGTAGCTGACGCTTTCCACGCTGTAGGAGACCAACGCCAGCGCGGCGTCCAAATCTCTCTCGTTGATCTCCTCGCGCTTGTCGGCCAGGGCGTACAGGGCGGCGACGCGGGCCAGGTAGGCGACCGCCCGCTCGGTGTACTGCGACAGTTCCTCCGAGCCGCTGGTGAGGGATTCCACGATGGGCCGGTGCTTGGACTCGAAGACTTCGGCGACGTGGTCGGGCACGGTGACGGTGTCGATGTCGCGGGCGTAGTCGGCGGCGCTGCGCAGGTCCCGGGCCATGGCCCGGATGACCAGGGTGGAGTTGCGGGAGCGGAAGACCGGCAGGGACTTGGACTGATAGACGTAGACGGGCAGGAACCGGTTGTAGGTGCCGCCGGTGGCGTCCTTGGTGCCCCTGATGGCGGCCCAGTTCTTGGGCTGGACGTGCATGATGATCGACACGTACGGGTCGCGGACGTAGGTCTTGCCCTTGCCGGTCTTATGGATCAGCGTGGCGCCGTCCCACGCCTTGCGCAGGTAGGTGCCGATCTTGGCGTCCTTCTTGGCGTTGGCGATGAAGCTGTCGCCCTCCTCGGTGACGAACAGCAGCGGCTGGATCTTTCCGTCCACCACATGGTCGGAGAGTTCACCGATGAATCCCAGGCCGGTAGCCGGGAGTTCGAAGATGGCCTGCTCCTCCATGAAGGAGCGGAAGGCGTGCTCTAACACCGAGACCGCGATGCCGGTCGCGGTGCCCTTACGCCCGACACCGGAGGGACCGATCAGCACCGGCCAGAACATCAACGGGGACTCGCCTTTGGCGGTCTCCACACTCGGGCCGTGGCCGAGGTAAGCGGAAAATCCGGCGAGCAGCGACACCAGCACCCCGACTCGATCGCCCTCAGTGAAAGGGTCGAGGGCTTCGGTGATGCGGCCGAACAGGCCCGTGTAAACGTCGCCGTTGATCTGTGGGCGGGCAGCGGGGGCGACAGGGGAAACAACAGTCATGATCAAACTTCCTTAGGGCAGCACAAAGGCCACCGGCAGGCATCGCGCGGTGGCCTCGAAAGACAGGGGAAAATATGGGGTTGTCGAGCGTGATCTAGCGGTCTCTAGTGGGCGGCGTGGTACGCCTCCCAGATCGCGTCCGGGATCGGGCCCTTGGACTTGTAGGGCCTGCCCCCGATCACTCCCTGGGACTTCCACCAGGTGCGGACCTCGGCCGGCGAGGGCTGGTCCGGGTCCTCCTGGTGACCGCCGCGCGCACCGCTCTGGCCGTTCTCGCCGGGAAGCGGGAACTGCGGCGAACTGCCGTCGCCCCCTGGAGGGTCCTCGTCGCCGTCAGGCTGCTCGTCCTCAGAATCATCCTCAGCGTCCTCGTCCTCCCCCTCGTCGTCCTCGTCCTGCTCGTCGTCGAACTCGCCACGGGAGACGCTGAGGAGATCGCCGAAGAACTCGCCGATGGTTTCGTCGTGCTCGGCGCACAGGTGCAACTCGCCCTCCTCGTCCTCGTAGCCGAAACTCCGCGTGACGACGGCGGGTACCTGCTCGCCCTTCCGGTAGCAAAGAAGGCAGGCGTCCACGTAGGTGGTGATCGCTATCTGGGGCAGGTTCTTCTCCGACATGACGACAGTCTCAGGCATGGCAATGCTCTCCTTAACACGATCAAGATGAATGGGGGTGGACACGGCCGCCGTGTCCGTGGGGGCAGCAGTATCCGGCTGCCGCGTGATCTGGATCTCGACATCGCCCCAGCGCCAGTTCTGCCAGGCTGTTGCCAAGCCGTCGGACAGGTTGTCCTCGGTGAGGTTCAGCATGCGCGTCCAGTTGTGTTCGGCGATCACCTTGTTCTTGCACGGCTGGCAGGACCCGCAGCGGACCGACCAGCTGCCGTACTTCTCGCACAGCCGGTCGGCGGTGCGCTTGTGCTTTTCGGCCTCCTCCAGGCCCAGCGCCTTCACCTGTGCCCAGGTGAGACCCTGTTCGGTCTGCTCGCCGTCTGGGCTCGCCTGCTGATAGCGGTAGGTGGGGGCGGGCATATCGGGGTCGGCCTCGGGGGGCCGCTCCAGTAGCTCGATCATGTGGTCAATCACTCCGGTCACAAACGCAATGGGTCGATCTGTGTACTCCGCGCCGCACAGACGGCGGGCCTGCTCGACATGACGCCGGTCAAAGCACGGCACGCAGCCGTGACAGCGGCGCGTGGTTGATCCGGTGCTGCTGCACCGCTTGTGCATGGACGCCGCGAAGGAATCGACGGCGTCGCGGGCGGCTTGGGCGCACTGTTCCCAGGTGCCGGTGACGGTGCCCCCGAACGGGTAGCGGCCACCGGCCCGCACATACCGCCACTCAGACCGGGAAGCCGAACTCATGGATGTTCACGCGGGCCAGCCGGGCGGCCTCCCTCATCTGGCCCCAGGTGTCGAGGTGAAGGAACCCCTCCACGGTCTCGACGTTGGAGCCGATGGCCACGATGCAGGCCATCGCCCACCGATCTATGGCGTCTTCGCGCTGGGCCTCATCGGGTCCGGCATACCAGCCGTACAGATCGTTGCCGTAGGCGGTGAAATACACCAGCGGAGTCTTTTCAGGCATGACAAATCCAGCTTTCTTGATTGGGGGTTGGATTGATGGGTTGGAGACCGCACACCGGCGCGGGCCGGTGTGCTGGTCCATTCCGATCAATCCGCTACAGGGACAACCTGCTCGATTTGCCGATCCTGGCAGCCCGCATAATTGGAATCAACGCACTCTTCGACAACGATGTCGTTGTCGTCGAAGTCGTTGTTCAACCAGTCGAATACCGAGTTGGCGCTATCGATGTCCACCTCTTCGGGAACTTCGTGCTCGTCGGTGTCGAGAACGAATTCGTACGTGCAGGTCTCGACCACGTGAATCTTGTATTTAGCCATTCAAGCCTCCAGTATCACTATCGCAACGTATGCATTCAGCAGTTCTTGATCATCTGGGTGTGAGTACCGCCCTGGTGATGGGATGATCTTTGGGTGCCGAAGACCCCGGATCGCCGCCCGTCGTATGACGAGCTGGCCGCGCTGGTGGTCCGG
>NZ_JBDPLV010000143.1:0-10626 GCF_039871605.1 Acrocarpospora sp. B8E8
CCGCTCGACTTGCATGTGTTAAGCACGCCGCCAGCGTTCGTCCTGAGCCAGGATCAAACTCTCCAAAAAATGCTTGAAAAGAAGATCTCCAGCTGAAACATAATGTTCAACCAAAGGAATCCGTCAAAATAGACGGGGTTGTGCATCATGCACTGGCTTTTAGCACACTGTTGAGTTCTCAAGAAACGCACACGTACACCTGCACCAGCAAGACCGAAGTCTTGCAGATCCGGGGGTGTCTCTATCTTTGCAAGCTATCCGATCTACGTCAAATCATTAAATTTGCCGTCATCTCAGCTAACTTGCGAATCTTTCAGTCGCTCTGTTCCCAGAGCACCCCTCTACTCTGCCGACCCTGAAGCGACGCCGATCGTGGCGAAGCGTCCGGAATCCCGGCTGAGGGAGGAGGGGGGCGGAGAGTCCGCCGCCGGGATCCTGTTGGGGTTCCCAGCGCGCCGTACCGACCGCGTACAAGAACATTAGCACCCCTACAGGGATGCTGCGAGCAAACTTCGGTAACCCGAGATCCATTCCCTGGCCACGATCCCCTAAACATCGACGCCCAGAGTCCAGCCTTCCCCAACGATCGGCAGGCCCGGAGGGGATCCCTCCGGGCCTGTCTGGCCAGGTCGCGTCAGGCGGGCAGGGCCGCGAGCTGGGCTTCCAGGCGGGCGATGTCCTCCTCGGCCTGGGCGGCGCGGGCCCGGACCTTGCTCACCACATCCTCGGGGGCCTTTGCCATGAACTGCGCGTTGCCGAGCTTGCCGGTCACCTGAGCCTGCTCCTTGCGCGCCACGGCGAGGTCTTTTTCGAGGCGTTTGCGCTCAGCCGCCACGTCGATCGCCCCGGCTGTGTCGATCTCCACGGTGACACCGCCGACCGCCAGCTTCGCGGTCGCCGTGAACGAGTCGGTCGGGGCGTCCAGGCGCAGCAGGGTGCGGATGGCGGTCTCGTGGGCCGCCAGAGCCGTACCGGAGAGGGACAGGTGGGCGGCGACGCGCTGGCCGGGCTTGAGGCCCTGGTCGGAGCGGAACCGGCGGACCTCGGTGACGAGGTCCTGGAGGGAGTCGATCTCGGCCTCGGCCGCCTTGTCGGACAGGGAAGTGTCACCTGCGGGCCAGGGAGCGATGACCAAGGACTCCTTGCCGGTGAGCGCCCGCCAGAGCTCCTCGGTGACGAAGGGGACCAGCGGGTGCAGCAGGCGGAGCAGGGCGTCGAGCACGTGGCCGAGAACACGCTTGGTGTTGTCGGCGACCGGGCCGCCGGCAGCGATCTGGATCTTGGCCAGCTCCAGATACCAGTCGCAGACCTCGTCCCACGCGAAGTGGTAGAGCGCGTCGGAGATCTTGGCGAACTCGAAGTCCTCGAAGGCCGTGTCGACCAGCTCGATGACGGACTGGAGGCGGGACAGGATCCAGCGGTCGGCGGGCGTGCGCTCGTCGGGCAGGCCGGTGGAGACGGCGCCGTTCATGAGAGCGAAGCGGGTGGCGTTCCAGATCTTGTTGCAGAAGTTCCGGGAACCGGCCGCCCAGTCCTCGCTGATCGCGACGTCGGAGCCGGGGTTGGCGCCGCGGAGCAGGGTGAAGCGGGTCGCGTCGGCGCCGAAGCGCTCGATCCAGTCCAGCGGGTCGACCACATTGCCGAACGACTTCGACATCTTCTTGCCGAACTGGTCGCGGACCATGCCGTGCAGGGCCACGGTGCGGAAGGGCGGCTGGCCGTCCATCGCGTACAGCCCGAACATCATCATTCTGGCGACCCAGAAGAACAGGATGTCGTAGCCGGTGACCAGGACCGACGTCGGATAGAAACGCTTGAGGTCCGCGGTCTCCTCGGGCCAGCCCAGGGTCGAGAACGGCCAGAGGCCGGAGGAGAACCAGGTGTCCAGAACATCCGGATCCTGGACAAAGCCATCAGGGGGTGTCTCATCGGGGCCGACGCAGACGGCCTCGTCGTTCGGGCCATACCAGACCGGGATGCGGTGGCCCCACCAGAGCTGGCGGGAGATGCACCAGTCGTGCATGTCGTCCACCCAGTCGAAGTAGCGTTTGGCCAGCTCCGGCGGGTGGATGCGGGTGCGGCCGTCGCGGACCGCGTCGCCGGCGGCCTTGGCGAGCGGGGCGACGTTGACGAACCACTGCAGCGACAGGCGCGGCTCGACGACGGTCTTGCAGCGCGAGCAGTGGCCGACCGCGTGCACATACGGCCGCTTCTCGGCGACGATGCGGCCTTCGGCGCGCAGGGCGGCGACCACGGCGGGGCGCGCCTCGAACCGGTCGAGGCCCTGGAACGGGCCGGGCGCGGTGATCACGCCGCGCTCGTCCATGACCGGCAGGGCCGGCAGGTCGTGGCGGCGGCTGATCTCGAAGTCGTTCGGGTCGTGCGCGGGGGTGACCTTGACCGCGCCGGTCCCGAACGCGGGGTCCACATGGTCGTCGGCGACGACCGGGATCATCCGCCCGGTCAGCGGCAGCTCGACCTCGCGCCCGACCAGGTGCGCGTAACGCTCGTCCGACGGGTGGACCGCGACCGCGGTGTCGCCCAGCATCGTCTCGGCCCGGGTGGTGGCGACGACGATCTCGGTGTCGCCCTCCCCGTAGCGGATCGAGACGAGCTCGCCGTCGTCGTCGCTGTGCTCGACCTCGATGTCGGACAGGGCGGTCAGGCAGCGCGGGCACCAGTTGATGATGCGGTTGGCGCGATAGATGAGCCCGTCGTCGAAGAGCCGCTTGAAGATCGTCTGGACGGAGCGGGAGAGGCGCTCGTCCATGGTGAATCGTTCGCGGGACCAGTCGACGCCGTCACCGAGCTTGGTCATCTGGCCGAGGATGCGCCCGCCGGACTCCTCCTTCCACTGCCAGACGCGCTCGACGAACGCCTCCCGGCCGAGGTCGTGCCGGGACAGGCCCTCCTTGGCGAGCTCGCGCTCCACCACGTTCTGGGTGGCGATGCCAGCATGGTCCATACCCGGCAGCCAGAGGGTCTCGAAGCCCCGCATCCGGGCGCGGCGCGACAGCGCGTCCTGAACCGAATGGTCGAGGGCGTGCCCGACATGCAGCGACCCGGTCACGTTCGGCGGGGGCAGCACGATGCTGTACGGCTCACGCCCGCTGCCAGGATCCGCGCCGAAATATCCGGCCGCTACCCACCGCTCGTAGCTGGGGGTCTCGACGTCGGCAGGTGCGTACTGGGTTGGAAGCTCAGGCGTTGTCACGCTGCCTAATTGTAAGAGCACCCAGGGGTACAGCCGTCGCGAATAACGGCGGCCATACCCGACTAAGGCGGATCAGGCCGACTTCTCCCGAGGGGTGCGCTGCTGCTTCAGCTGGTCGCGCGGGATGAGGGTGGGGTTCACATGCTCGAGGACGGCTTCCCTGGTGATCACCACGCGGGCCACGTCCTGCCGGGAGGGCACCTCATACATCACCGAGAGGAGCACCTCCTCCAGGATCGCGCGCAGGCCGCGGGCGCCGGTGCCGCGCAGGATCGCCTGGTCGGCGATGGCCTCCAGGGCGTCGTCGGTGAACTCCAGCTCGACGTTGTCCAGCTCGAACAGCCGCCGATACTGCTTCACCAGCGCGTTGCGCGGCTCGGTCAGGATCTGGATGAGCGCTTCCCGGTCGAGGTTGTGCACGCTCGTGATCACGGGAAGGCGGCCCACGAATTCGGGGATCATGCCGAACTTGAGCAGGTCCTCGGGCATGACGTCGCCGAAGATGTCGGAGGAGTCGACCTCCTCCTTGGAGTGGATGATGGCGTTGAAGCCGATCCCCTTCCGGCCCACCCGGGACTCGATGATCTTTTCCAGGCCGGCGAAGGCGCCACCGCAGATGAACAGCACGTTGGTGGTGTCGATCTGGATGAACTCCTGGTGCGGGTGCTTGCGGCCGCCCTGCGGGGGCACGCTCGCGGTGGTCCCCTCCAGTATCTTCAGCAGGGCCTGCTGCACGCCCTCACCGGAGACGTCGCGGGTGATCGACGGGTTCTCGCTCTTGCGGGCGATCTTGTCGACCTCGTCGATGTAGATGATGCCGGTCTCGGCCTTCTTGACGTCGTAGTCGGCGGCCTGGATCAGCTTCAGCAGGATGTTCTCCACGTCTTCGCCGACGTATCCGGCTTCGGTGAGCGCGGTGGCGTCGGCGATGGCGAACGGCACGTTGAGCATCTTCGCCAGCGTCTGGGCGAGCAGGGTCTTGCCCGAGCCGGTGGGGCCGAGCAGCAGGATGTTGGACTTCGACAGCTCCAGGCCGTCGTCCCGCCCGCGCTCACCGGACTGCACCCGCTTGTAGTGGTTGTAGACCGCCACCGAGAGGGCCTTCTTCGCCTTGTCCTGACCGATGACGTAGGCGTCGAGGAACTCGTAGATCTCCCGTGGTTTGGGGAGATTGTCCCACTTCAGTTCGGAGGACTCGGAGAGCTCCTCCTCGATGATCTCGTTGCAGAGGTCGATGCACTCATCGCAGATGTAGACGCCAGGTCCGGCGATGAGCTTCTTGACCTGCTTCTGGCTCTTGCCACAGAACGAGCACTTGAGCAGGTCTCCCCCGTCGCCGATGCGTGCCACCCCAGATACTCCTTTGCGTGGGACCGCCCTGCTGCCGCGGTCCGTCTATTCCGCGCCAGTCACTCCGGTGCGAAAACGTCATCCCGCTCAGGTTTCGACGTTACCGTCTTCCGGGCCCTCAGTGAGCCCCCTAGCGGCGAGTCGCACCGGAACGTGCCCAATTGGGCACCGTTCCGGTGCGGTCAGACTAGTCCATTCGATCCTTCGGATCGCGGACTCGGCCGCTAGGAAGCCACGGCCGCGGCGCGACGCTTGCGGGACGGGATGATGTCGTCCACCAGGCCGTATGCCTTCGCCTCGTCCGCGCTGAGGATCTTGTCGCGCTCGATGTCGCGGCGAATCTCGTCCGAAGATTTGCCCGTGTGCTTTGCCACGATTTCTTCGAGAAGTGACCGCATGCGGAGGATCTCGCGCGCCTGGATCTCGATATCCGACCCCTGACCGCCGCCCTCAGTGGAGGGCTGGTGGATCAGAACCCGGGCGTTCGGCAGCGCGAACCGCTTGCCCGCGGTGCCGCCGGCCAGCAGCACGGCCGCCGCCGAGGCCGCCTGGCCGAGGCAGACGGTCTGGATCTCGGGCCGGACGAACTGCATGGTGTCGTAGATCGCCGTCATGGCGGTGAACGACCCGCCGGGCGAGTTGATGTAGATGCTGATGTCCCGGTCGGGGTCGAGCGACTCCAGCGTCAGCAGCTGGGCCATCACGTCGTTGGCCGAGGCATCGTCGATCTGCACGCCGAGGAAGATGATGCGATCCTCGAACAGCTTGTTGTAGGGATTCATCTCCTTCACCCCGTACGTCGTGCGTTCCACGAACGACGGGATGATGTAACGGCCGTTGATGTCTCCCGGCCGGATCAGCTCACTCACTTTGGAAGCTCCAGTCATGAGACGGCGCCCTCGGAGGGCACCTGCCGTGCGCTGCGAACGACGTGGTCGATGAAGCCGTAGTCCTTGGCCTCCTCGGCCGTGAACCAGCGGTCCCGGTCGGAGTCGCGCTCGATCTGGTCGACCGGCTGCCCGGTGTGGAAGGCGATCTGCTCGGCCAGCGTCTTCTTGACGTAGAGCATCTGCTCGGCCTGGATGGCGATGTCGGCCGCCGTGCCGCCGATGCCGCCCGAGGGCTGGTGCATCATGATGCGGGCGTTGGGCAGCGCATATCGTTTGCCGCGGGCGCCGGCGCAGAGCAGGAACTGGCCCATCGAGGCGGCCAGGCCCATCGCCACCGTGCACACGTTGTTCGGCACGTACTCCATCATGTCGTAAATCGCCATGCCGGCCGTGATGGAACCGCCGGGGGAGTTGATGTAGAGCCAGATGTCGCGGTCCGCGTCGTCCGCCGCGAGCAGCAGGAGCTCCGCGCAGAGGCGGTTGGCGACCTCGTCATTGACCTGAGTGCCGAGCACGACGATGCGCTCGCGCAGGAGCCGCTGGTAGAGCTGGTCCTCAAGCCGGAACGAGCCGTTGGGCTGCGCCTGAGACTCGGGCCCGAAGCTGGTGGGCTGGAAGAAGGTCGGCGGGCTGGTCACAGCGTCACCTTCCGATGCGTCGTTATCGATGGGCTTTGATTGTGACCTTAACGCGCGCCGCAGACAGCTCATGCCCGCACGCGAGGCTGTTCGCTGACGGCGCATGTGAGTGACCGCCGGGTTTGTACGGTTTCCGACGCGAAAGCCGTACCCACACCCGCAAAACGGCCCCCGGCGAATGCCAGGGGCCGCAGCGGAATCGTTTGTTAAGGGGCGGGGACCGTTTCGGGAGCGCCGTCCTGCTCGGGGTTGAGTTCGGCGTAGATGGCTTTGAGGTCCACCTCGTTGCCCTCGGTGTCGGTCACCTTGGCGGCGTCGCCGACGACCGTCTTGGCCTTCTCCCGCACGATCTCCATCATGGCCAGGGTCAGCTGGTCGTTGTCGGCCAGGTGCTGGGCCAGCGTGTTCGGGGCGACGCCGAGCTGCTGGGCGCGGCGGACCACGAAGTTGGTCAGCTCCTGCTCGCTGACGCCGATGTCCTCGGCCTTGACGATCTTGTCGAGCACGAAGCCCGACTTGAGGGCGAGCGCGGAGTTCTCCGCGAACTCGGCGAAACGCTCCTCCTCGGTCGTCTGGTAGAGGCGGAAGTAGGCCTCCTTGCTGAGGCCGCTCTCCTGGATCTGGTGCTCCAGGTTGTGCTTGCGGGCGTCCAGCTCGGCCTTGAGCGCGCTCTCCGGCAGCGGGATGTCGATGCTGTCCAGCAGCGCCTCCACCGCCTTCTCGCGGGCCTGCACGACCTGATCGATCAGCTTGTTGCGGCGGGACTGCTCGCGGATGCTGCCGCGCAGCTCCTCCAGCGTGTCGAACTCGCTGGCCAGCTGGGCGAACTCGTCGTCCAGCTCGGGCAGCACCTTCTCCTTGACCGACTTGACGTTGATGATCACGTCGGCCTCCTCGCCGGCGTTCTCACCGCCGACCAGGGTGGTCGAGAAGGTCTTCTCCTCGCCGGCGCCGAGGCCCTCCAGCGCGTCGTCCAGGCCCTGCAGCACCGAACCGGCGCCCACCTCGTAGGACACGTCGGCGGCCTGCTGCTCTTCCAGGTTCTTGCCGTCGATCTCGGCGCGCAGGTCCATCACGACGTAGTCGCCGCGACCGGCCGGGCGGTCCACGCCGGTGAGCGTGGCGAAACGCTGGCGCAGGCCCTCCAGCTGGGCGTCGATGTCGGCATCCGACACCTCGGCCGGATCCACCACGATCTCGGCTCCGGTGTAGTCCGGCACATCGAAAGCGGGGCGGATGTCCACCTCGGCGGTGAACTCGACCTGAGCGCCGTCATCGATCCGGGTGACCTCGATGTCCGGCGTGCTCACCGGAAAGAGGTCGATCTCGTCGACGGCCTGGCCGTAAAGTTTGGGGAGCGCGTCGTTCAAGGTCTCCTCAAGAACCACCGCGCGGCCGAAGCGCTGCTCGATGATCCGGGCCGGAACCTTGCCGGGGCGGAATCCGGGGACGCGCACCTGCTGCGCGACCTTCTTGTAGGCCGCCTGCAGGCTCGGCTCCAGCTCTTCGAACGGCACCTCGACGGTGAGCTTCACCCGGGTCGGGCTGAGCTCCTCGACAGCGGTCTTCACGGGGTGGTCTCCTTGATCAAGCATCTGGTGATCGCGGGCACTCAACGCACAGTCACTGTGATGCACAGTCACTGAGGCACGTCACGCGTGCCGCGCCCACGCATAAGGCGAATGGGCATGCTCCACTGTGGCGGGTGTCCAGCGCCACACTGCAGTCTAGGGCAGAGCGGCACCAGCAAGCGACGACTCAAAGCTCGTGTGAGATCTTTCTGAGAATCTCGATCGTCTCCGCCGGTGTGGTGCTGACCGCGCAGAGGCGTTCCATGACCTCGCTGTAGCGGTCGACCTCTTCGCGTTTGTCGAGGTAGAGGGCGCTGCCGAGCTGTTCGACGTAGATGATGTCGGGCAGTTCCGCGTCGGGGAAGCGCAGGATGCTGAACGCGCCACCCTCCGCCGCGTGGCCGCCGAAGTCGAACGGCATGATTTGGATCGTGACATTCGACTGGCTCATCAACTCGATCAGGTGCTGCAGCTGGCCGCGCATCACCTCGGTGCCGCCGATCGGGCGGCGCAGCGCGGCCTCGTCGATGACCGCCCAGAAGGTCGGCTTGCGCGGGCCTTCCAGCACTCGCTGGCGCTCCAGCCGCAGGTCGACCCGGCGGGCGATCTCCTCGGGCGCCGCGCCGACCGCGCCCGCGGTGATCACGGCACGCGCGTATTCCTTGGTCTGCAGCAGACCCGGCACGAACTGCACCTCGTAGGTGCGGATACGTTCCGCCGCCTCCTCAAGCCCGACATACGCCTGGAACCACGAGGGCAGCAGGTCGTTGAAGCGGTGCCACCAGCCGGGCTCGTTGGCCCGCTCCACCAGGTCCAGGATGGCGCCGCGCGCGTCGTCCTCGGCCACGCCGTAGAGCGTCAGCAGGTCGGCGACATCGCGCTCGCGGAAGCTGACCCGGCCGAGCTCCATCCGGCTGATCTTGGATTCGGAGCCCCGGATCAGATGGCCGGCGTCGTGGCGAGAGATTCCCTTGGTCTCGCGGAGTTTGCGAAGCTGGGTTCCCAGGAGGATGCGGAGGGCCGTGGGGCCTTGTCCCGGCTGGGTCTGTGTCACGGCGCCTCCCTCTCAACTTGGTTCGAGCGCTGGAGAGGACGAAACCACACCCCCAGCCCACACAGTGTCACCACTTCCGGGCACGAAGACAAGGTCTGAACCTCGTGTCCATTTCACATTGAAGCAACGATCGAGGCAACTGCACATGGCAGTTGCACGTGCATTTGGGTCTTGCATGGGCATACCGGGTTGACCCATGATGGCTTAGTGCATATTGGGCCAATGGTGCACTAGTACGCAAAACTGGCGAAGCGGGAGGTGCGGGCAGGATGTTGGAGAAGCCCATATCCGCCCGCGATGTTGGCTTTGAGCAGCTGATGCGAGGCGCTCCCGACTCGCATGCCACCACGTGCCCGCTCCGGCCGCAGGCCGATTCGGTGAAGACCGCCCGAGATGTGACCCGATCGACACTCAGCGACTGGGGACTTTCGGAACTGAGCGAGGACGCGACTTTGGTGGTTTCGGAGCTGGTAACGAACGCTGTCCGTTACGCCCTGTATCCGGTCGACCGAATGATTGACTGTCCGATAACTCTGATGTTGGTACGGCTTGCGCCTCATGTCCTTCTGGCGGTCTCCGATCCCAGCAACGAGGTGCCGACTCCAAAGGAACCGGACTTCATCTCCGAAAACGGGCGCGGCCTGTACATCGTGGAGACCTACAGCCAGGCGTGGGGCTGGGACGTTCTGGACGCCGGGGGCAAAGCGGTCTGGGCACTGTTCCGTACCGACATCTGATGCACGTTTCATTTGGAATATATAAGTTTGCATTGATATAAAGAATCTGTGCACGCGTTCGACATCCTCGGGGACCCGGTACGCCGCCGCATCCTGGAGCTCCTGGCCCAGGGCGAGCAGAGCTCCGGTGCCATCACCACGGTCATCCAGGCCGAGTTCGGGATCTCCCAGCCTGGCGTCTCCCAGCATCTGCGGGTCCTTCGGGAGAGCGGTTTCGCGTCCGTACGAGCCGAGGGGACGCGGCGCCTCTACTCGGTCGAGGGTGAAGCGCTTCGCGAAGTCGACGCGTGGCTGGACCAGTTCAGGCGGTTCTGGAGCCAGCGGCTGGACGCGCTGGGCACGGAGCTCGCCCGGGGGAAGCGGAAGAGAAAGGACGGCGAATGATCGACATCGTGCAGCAGATCGCGGCCGCTCACCGCGCGGTGGAACTCCGGTCCGGGGCCGACGGAGAGAGCGTTTCCATTCTGGTACGGCGGACCTACGACACGGCCATCGAGAACGTGTGGAACGCGCTCACCGATCCCGACCGGCTGCGGCGGTGGTTCCTGCCGGTCAGCGGCGAATTCCGGGTAGGCGGGCGGTTCCAGGTCGAAGGCATGGCCGGTGGCGACATCCTGCACTGTGATCCGCCAAAGCTGCTCCGGGTGACGTACGGGCATGAGACCAGCCTGGTCGAGGTACGGCTGGCCGAAGACGGCGAAGCCACGGTGCTCGAACTCGACCACACGGTTCCGCTCGCGCTGGCGGGGAGCGTGGCCGGGGCGCTGTATGTCGGGCCTGGGTGGGATGGGGCGGTCATGGGGCTCGGGCTCTATCTGTCCGGGATGGAGACCGACGACCCCGTCGTGGCGGCCAACTCGCCGGAAGTTTTGGAGTTCTCGAGCCATTCCATCTCGGTATGGGAATCCGTCGTCAAAGCGGCGGGGCTCGCCACGGACGAGGAGCTCGTGGACGCGGTCGCGGCCGCGAAGGCGCAGTTCATTCCCGACAAGTCGTAGAAACTTTCAGCAATTCCTGCAACGACGATGGAACGGCACGGAACGCCCTAGATGATTGAGTCCAAGGGGTCTGGTCACTTTCAGTGGTCGTAGGCGAGCAGGGATCGCTTGATCGGCTGGCCGGTTTTGTCGTTGTGCCAGATCGCGGCGGTCAGCGCGAGGATCCGTGCAAGC
>NZ_JBDPLV010000144.1:0-10220 GCF_039871605.1 Acrocarpospora sp. B8E8
ACTTGAGAGGTGTCCGATCGATCTGGTTGCTGGAAGCCTGAAGAACTCCCATCATCCCAGCTCGCAGGGCACCTCTCCCCATTTCACAACATTCGCATCAGATTCGGCTCGGTGGATCCAGGCTAAGCCTTCGCCGACTAAATCCGCGGATAGCGATGGGGTTGAGGATCTTCCTGTTAAGCCCGATGAGAACAGAGCCGAGGTGCCGCTGATAAAACCAAGTGGTGTTGCCGCGTCCGAACTTCCCAAGGAGTCGAAAGCGGCCAAGACTGATTTTGATCTGCCGGAAGGGGTGGGGGAGGGTGCCTCCCCACAGCCTGAGGTCGCGGCAGGGTCGGGAGGTGCCGTTCAGTCGTCGGCTTCTGGGGATGGGCTTGCTTACGGGATCTATGCCGCCATTGGTCTGCTGTTGTTGCTGATCGGCGGGTATGCGGGTGCGTGGTTGCGTGGGCGCGCCGGTGGGGGTGAAGGCGTGGGTGCGGGTGCGGCGGCGACCGTGGGGGTGATTTCGCCGCCGGAGGGCGGAGGCGTCGCCACAACGGGCTTGGTGGGTCGTCGGCCCGCTGCCCTTCTTACGGCGGCCAAGATTTCGGAGCCCGGACCTGCGGCAGTGGGGCCTGCTGCATTAGAGCCACCGGTGATGGATCTGGCGATAGCGGATTCTGCTGCCCTGAAGACAGCTGCCCTGAAGACAGCTGCCCTGAAGACTGCGGCGGTGGAGTCGGAGGCGGTGGAGTTCGCCGCCGTGGAGGCTGGGGTGGTGGAGTCGGCGGCAGTGGAGTTCGCCGCAGCGCAGCCCGAGGTGCAGCGGCCTGCGGTAGCGGCGTTCGCAGGCGAGCCCACGGCAGGCGAGCCCGCAGCAGCAGGGTCCGAAGCTGGCGAGCCCGCAGCAGCAGGGTTCGTAGCGGCGGAGCCAGCCGTAGCGGAGCCGGCCGCGGTGGAGTTGGCTGCTGTGGAGGCTGGGGCAGCGGAACTCACCACGATGGAGCTTCACGAAATAGAACCTGCCTTAGACGGGGCTGAGGATGATGTGCCGCTGCTCCGGCCCTACATCGCTCGGGCGATCGAATTGCAGGACGGGAGACCGGGGTCGGGCCGGTTATGGCCACCGTCTGCTGAGGGTTCCGAAGGGTCGAGGTAGGGCGTTAGCAGGATCCCGAGTAGGCGGAGGGCGCCTGCCTTGTCCAGGGGCTCGTTGCCGTTGCCGCACTTGGGGGACTGGATGCACGAAGGGCAGCCTCGTTCGCATTCGCAGGAGGCGATTGCGTCGCGGGTGGCCGTGAGCCACTCGGTCGCGTGGGCGTAGCCACGTTCGGCGAAGCCCGCCCCGCCATCGTGGCCGTCGTACACGAAGACGGTGAGGAGGCCGGTGTCGGGGTGGAGTTCGGTGGAGACGCCACCAATGTCCCAGCGGTCGCAGGTGGCGAACAGGGGCAGCAGGCCGATTGCGGCATGCTCGGCCGCGTGCGCGGCACCGCCGAGGTCGATTCGCGTGTCAGCTCGCCGGTCGGTTCTTCGGTCGGTTCGCCGCCGGGCTCCCAGGTCGCCAGGCAGGCCGGTTCGCCGGTGAGTTCCCTGGTCGCTTGGTGGGTCGCTTGGCTGCTCGGTTCCTAGGTCGCTTGGCTGGTCGCTTGGTTGGTCGAGTTCGGCTAGGGCGGAGTTGGGGAGGGTCCACCAGACGGCGCGGGTGCGTAGGGTTCGGGGTGGTAGGTCGAGGGGGTCGTCGCCTAGGAGCTCTCCGGTTTGGGTGCGGCGTTTCAGGTATGAGACGACCTGCCGGGTGACCTCGACCGAGCCGAAATGGAGTTCGCCGGGGCCGAGGGGCCGGGAGCGTAGGGACTCGATGATGCGGATGTCGGTGATGTCTCGGGCGAAGGTCGAATAGTCGAGTGAAGCGGCGGAAACCAAGGCGACGCCCGCTTCGAGGTCGAACTCATCCACCACGTAGGTATCCCCACGATGAATATGCACAGCCCCGGTATGTACCGTCCCATGAGCCGACGCCTCGTCCACGGTCCCGAGCAACCGGCCGGTGTCCGACTCGACGATCTGAACCGGTGACCCGCCCGACCCCCGGATGTCGGCCAGGTCGACCGCACGATCCCGGCTCGTCCAGAACCACCCCGTCGTCCGCCGTCGCAATAACCCCCGCTCTACCAGCTCATCCAAAACCCCCAACGCCGCAGGACCGAAAATAAGATGATCTTCATCTGACAGCGGAATTTCGGACGCCGCCGCACACAGATGCGGAGCCAGCACATAGGGATTGTCCGGATCCAGGACGGTCGCCTCCACCGGATGCCCGAACAGCGCCTCCGGATGGTGCACCAGATAGGTGTCCAGCGGATCGTCCCGCGCGATCAACACGGCCAGCGCGTCCTGCCCATCTCGCCCGGCCCGACCGGCCTGCTGCCACAAGGACGCACGCGTCCCCGGCCACCCGGCGATCAGGACCGCGTCCAGCCCGGACACGTCCACCCCGAGCTCCAGCGCGTTCGTCGTCGCCACTCCGAGCAGCTCGCCCGAGCGCAACGCCTTCTCCAGCAGCCGCCGATCCTCGGCCAGATACCCGGCCCGATACGCCGCCACCTTGTCCGCCAGCCGCAGCTCGGGCAGCACGGGCGTGGCCACGGCGGCCCGCGAAGGCCGCGCGTGCACTCCCAGCGCGAGTTCGGTGTCGTGCAGGTGTCCCCGGGCCGACAGGGCCACGATCTCGGCCGCGCGCCGCGACCGTACGAACGCGAGGGTCCGTACGCCGTCCAGGACGAGATCGGTGAGGAGGTCGGCCGCCTCGGCGGTGGCCGTACGGCGGACGGGGGCGCCGCCCTCGCCCCGCAAATCGGTCAGGGGCGGCTCCCAGAGCGCGATGGTGCTCGCGCCCCGGGGAGAGGCGTCACGCGTCACCTCGGCCATCTCAAGGCCCGTCAGGCGCATCCCCGTGGTTCCGGGCTCGCTGGCGGTGGCGGAGGCGAGGAAGAAGACGGGGCGGGAGCCGTACTTGGCGGCGACTCGGCGCAGGCGGCGGAGGATCTGCGCGACGTGGGAGCCGAAGACGCCGCGGTAGGTGTGGCACTCGTCGACGATCACCAGCTGGAGGCGCCGCCAGAAGGACGTCCAGGCGGCGTGCCTGGGCAACATCGACCGGTGGAGCATGTCCGGATTTGTCAGGACGTAGTTGGCGTGGCGGCGGACCCAGGCGCGTTCCTCCATGGGGGTGTCGCCGTCGAAGGTCGCGGGTCGTACCTGGTCGAAGGAGAGTTCCTGGAGGGCGCGGAGCTGGTCGGCGGCGAGGGCCTTGGTCGGGGTGAGGTAGAGGACGGTGGCGCCGGACAGGATCCCGGTGACCGCGGGGACCAGATAGGCGAGAGATTTTCCTGAGGCGGTTCCAGTGGAAATGATCACGTTTTGGCCACGGTGAACATGCTCGGCGGCGGCGAACTGGTGTGGCCACAAGCCGGACACGCCCTGCACCTCCAGCCGCTCCCGCACCGTGTCGGCGACCCAATCCGGCCATTGGACTTGACCAGCCTGACGTGCTGGAACATGCTCCACGTGAGTGACTCTCCCGTGCCGTGCCGAGGTCGTCAGCAAGCGCTCCAGGAGTGGTCCGCTCCGGCCTGGCGCACGCCTGTGGGGGTGAGCGGGTGAAGAGGACCGATTCATTGGTTTCCACCATGGCATCTGCGGGGAGAGTCGCCCGGAGTCGGGATTTCGTATAGACACTGAGGCGTAGCGTGGTTGAATGCCGCGCGTCAGGATCGTGTTTTCCTAAGGATGCACGATCTGCATCGGACCTACGCAGGCAAGGCGCTGGAGGATCTGTGGATCTGAAGTTGGACCACCGTACCGAGGACCGTCTCACCATTGTCGAGGTCGAGGGTGAGATCGACGTCTACACCGCGCCCAGATTGCGTGAGCTGCTCATCGACTTGGTGAACAAGGGCAACTTCCACCTTCTCGTGAACATGGAGAAAGTGGACTTCCTCGACTCGACCGGGCTTGGTGTGCTGGTCGGCGGGCTCAAGCGGGTGCGGGCGCACGATGGCTCCCTGGAACTCGTCTGCACGCAGGAGCGCATTCTGAAGATCTTCCGGATCACCGGTCTTACCAAGGTCTTCGGGATCTACGCCTCCGTGGATGAGGCCAAGGAAGCCCACGGTCGAGACAAGTAGTCATGGCCACCGTCGAGCTGACGTTCAGCGCGTTGCCGGCTCATGTGCGCACGGCGCGGTTGGTCGCCACGGCGATCGCGCGCCGTACGGGGGTGGCCGAGGCGTTGCTGGACGAGGTGCGGCTCGCCGTCGGAGAGGCGTGCTCCCGGGCAGTTGAGGCGCATCGCGTCCACTGCCCGGGGGAGCCGATCCGGATCGAGCTCCGGGATGATTCGGGGCGTTTCGAGGTGACGGTCACCGACTCCGCTCCGAACGACGATCTTCAATCTCCGGGTACGGCCAATGGCCTGGTATCGGTCGAGGCATCGGCCGACAGCATGTTCGGGATTGTTCCGGAAATGCCGGGCTTAGGGATCGCGGTGATCGCCGGTCTGGCCGACGACGTCGAGGTCTCCCCAGGGCCGACGGGGGTGCGGATCCGGATGAGCTGGCCGGCCGCCACGCCCAACGGGGTTCCGGCTCACTGAAGCCTCCTGGCTGGTTAGGGGCTGGCCGAATCTGTCCTCCACCCAATTTGGGTCGTCTATAATCCCTCGCAGGGCTTGTCCGTAACCTGATGGACATCAGGCGACCGGGCGACAAACGACCTGTTTGGGTGGGGGTGGAACCCGTCCTTACTGGACTCGGCCCTAATTAGCGTGCCGCAAGGCCTTCATATCCGCCGACAGGCTGCGTAGACTCCCCCGCACCGGCCAAGGTATTGCGGATTGCAACCGGAAGCGGCACTGCCAACCACCCGGAAGTGCGCCGCTGACGCCCCGTTCGCGATGGGGCACGCTGAAGATACTGTGAGGCTGCGCCTCCCGGGCAGGACCTACCCGTCTGGCCGAGGAGGACGGAATTGTCTGCCTATCTCGCCGCTGGCAATGACGCAGCGGTATCCCTGAGCGGTTCCCATCTCACGATCGTGATCGTGGTGGCCGCTGTGGCCATGATCGCGCTGGCCGTCGCCGGCGGCCTCGTGCGCGAGGTACTGGCCGCGCCCCAGGGCACGGAACGTATGCAGAACATCGCGAAAGCCGTACAACTTGGAGCTGCCGCTTACCTGACGCGGCAGTTCCGGACGCTTGCCGTCTTTGTCATCCTTATCCCCTTCCTGCTCTACCTGCTGCCGGCCGAGTCGACCAGCGTGGCGATCGGGCGCAGCCTCTTCTTCGTGGTCGGTGCGGTGTTCTCCGCGCTGACCGGCTTCATCGGGATGTGGCTGGCGGTGCGCGGAAACGTGCGCGTCGCCGCCGCCGCCCGGGAAGCGGGGGAGAAGACCGCGATGCGGATCGCATTCCGTACCGGCGGTGTGGCCGGTATGTTCACCGTCGGGCTTGGCCTGCTGGGCGCGGCCATCGTCGTGTTCGCGTACAAGGGCGACGCGCCGAGCGTGCTGGAAGGCTTCGGCTTCGGCGCGGCGCTGCTGGCCATGTTCATGCGTGTCGGCGGCGGCATCTTCACCAAGGCCGCCGACGTCGGCGCCGACCTGGTCGGCAAGGTCGAGCAGGGCATCCCGGAGGACGACCCGCGCAACGCGGCCACCATCGCCGACAACGTGGGCGACAACGTCGGCGACTGCGCCGGCATGGCGGCCGACCTGTTCGAGTCGTACGCGGTGATGCTGGTCGCCTCGCTGATCCTGGGCAAGGCGGCCTTCGGCACCGAGGGCCTGGTGTTCCCGCTGATCGTGCCGATGATCGGTGTGATCACCGCGATCATCGGCATCTTCGTGACCTCGCCGCGCGCGGGCGACCGGAACGCGATGGCCGCCATCAACCGCGGGTTCTTCATCTCGGCCGCGATCTCGGCCGTGCTGGTGGCGGTCGCGGCTTATGCGTACCTGCCGGCCTCGTTCGCCGAGCTCACGTCGGCCTCGCCCGCCGTTCAGGCGATCACCGCGGATCCGCGGATCATCGCGATCGGGGCGGTTCTGATCGGTCTGGTGCTGGCCAGTGCGATCCAGATCCTCACCGGGTACTTCACGGAGACCAACCGGCGTCCGGTGAGGGACATCGGGGAGTCGTCGCGTACCGGTCCCGCGACCGTCATTCTGGCGGGTATCGCGGTCGGGCTGGAGTCCGCGGTGTACTCGGCGCTGCTCATCGGCGCGGCGGTGTACGGCGCGTTCCTGCTGGGCTTCGGCAACGTCACCGTGGCGCTGTTTGCGGTCGCCCTGGCCGGCACCGGCCTGCTGACCACGGTCGGCGTGATCGTGTCGATGGACACTTTCGGTCCGGTTTCGGACAACGCGCAGGGCATCGCGGAGATGTCCGGCGACGTCGAGGGCGAGGGTGCGCGCGTGCTCACCTCGCTGGACGCGGTCGGCAACACCACCAAGGCGATCACCAAGGGCATCGCGATCGCGACCGCCGTGCTGGCCGCGACGGCGCTGTTCGGGTCGTTCCGTACGGCTGTCGAGGCTGAACTGGCGAAGGCCAGTGAGACCGTCAAGGCCGCGCTGGGTTCGTTCCAGAACTTCAGCCTGAGTGTGGACTCGCCGAACGTGCTGGTGGGTCTGATCGTCGGTGCGGCCGTGGTGTTCCTGTTCTCCGGTCTGGCGATCAGTGCGGTTGGCCGGGCGGCGATGCGGGTGGTGTTCGAGGTACGGGAGCAGTTCCGTACCAAGCCGGGCATCATGGACTACAGCGAGCAGCCTGATTACGGGCGAGTTGTGGACATCTGCACCAAGGACTCGCTGCGGGAGCTGGCCACGCCTGGTCTGCTCGCCGTGCTGACTCCGATCGCGGTCGGGTTCGGGCTGGGTTACGGGCCGCTGGGCGCGTACCTGGCGGGGGCGATCGCGGCGGGCACGCTGATGGCGGTGTTCCTGTCCAACTCGGGCGGTGCGTGGGACAACGCCAAGAAGCTGGTCGAAGACGGGCACCACGGCGGCAAGGGTTCCGAGGCGCACGAGGCGACCATCATCGGTGACACCGTGGGCGACCCGTTCAAGGACACCGCGGGTCCGGCCATCAACCCGCTGATCAAGGTGATGAACCTGGTCGCGCTGCTGATCGCGCCCGCCGTTGTGGTGTACGCGGACAACACCGGGCTGCGGATCGGCGTGACCCTGCTGGCGGTTCTCGTCGTGATCGGTGCGATCGTCGTGTCCAAGCGTCGTTCCGGTGGGGGCATGGAGTCCTCCGACAACAACAAGGAAGAGCTGGAGCCGGTCGCTAGCTGATCCTGTTCCGCTTCGCTGAGGGTTCCCCGCGATGGCGGGGGACCCTCACGCGTT
This sequence comes from Acrocarpospora sp. B8E8, assembly GCF_039871605.1. NCBI lineage: Bacteria > Bacillati > Actinomycetota > Actinomycetes > Streptosporangiales > Streptosporangiaceae > Acrocarpospora > Acrocarpospora sp. B8E8. Next base: position 7,396 of record NZ_JBDPLV010000144.1, read on the forward strand.
TGTGGACCATGTTCGTAGAATCTGTGCATGAAAGGGCGTTGCGTGCGATGAAGACGTTGATTGTGCTGCGGCATGCGAAGGCGGAGCACACCCCCGGGGTGCTGGACTTTGAACGCGGGCTTACCCATCGGGGGCAGCGCAACGCGCGCGAGGCGGGGGTGCTGATCGGCCCGCTCAAGCCTGACCTCGTGCTTTCCTCCTCGTCCAAGCGGACCCGGCAGACGGCGGAGTTGCTCGGGCTGGCCGCGCCGCTTGAGCTGGATCGGGACATCTATGAGGCGTATACCGACGAATTGCTTGTCCTGATTCGCCAGGTCGGGCCGGAGGTGGGGACGCTGGTGCTGGTCGGGCACAATCCGAGCGTGCACGAGCTGGTGATGGGCCTCACCGGGGATGAAGTCGAGACGTTCCCGCCGGGGGCGTTCGCGGTGGTCGAGCTGCCCGGGCCCTGGTCGGAGGTCGATTCCGGCACCGGGACACTGGTGGACACGCACCGGCCTTAACGATCGTGGCCAGATTCGACGACAGCGGGCTGGCGGTGGGTTTCGGCCTCGTCGCCGGGGCCTCTGTCGTGATTCCGCTGGTCGTCGGGGTGGCGGTGGGGCATCCCGTGGATGGCGGGGTGGTCGGCATCGGCGCGTGGCTGGTCGCCGTGCGGGCCAACGCCGATCCGCCGGGGGTGCGGGCGGTGGCCATGCTGGCCGGGGTTTTGTCGTTGGCGTTCGGTACGGTGCTCGGCGTGGTGGTCATCGACCGGGAGTGGTTGCTGATCCCGGTCGCGCCGCTGGTCGCCGGGGCGGGCATCCTGTGGCCGCTGGTCGGCTCGACGGCCGCGCTGGCGTTGCTGATCACCGCTGCCAATCCGCTGCCGATTTATCCGGCGGAGCATCTGGGGCTGCAACTTCTGGGGGGTTTGCTGGCGGCGGTGCTGATCACGTTGCCCTGGTCGTGGCGGCGGACCCGGCCGCTGCCTGCCACGCTGGGTGAGGCCGCTGAGGAGCTCGCTGTCCTGATCGAGTCGACCATGTCCGACTCGTGGGACTCCCAGCGGGTCCGCGCCTCCTCCGTGCTTCAGACGGCTCGTACGGCTTGCGCCCGCAATCGCTGGGAACGACGCTCCCGGGAAGCCGAGCAGGTTACCGCCGCTCTGAGACGGATCTTCTACGAGGCGGTGGCCTTGCATGATCTTGTCGGGGCGGTGGCCCGGGAGGTCCCACCGGATCGGGTGGGTTTGTCGGAGCTGGTGGAGTCTCTGGCGGCTTCTGTGCGGTCGCTGTTTCGGTCGGCCGAGAAGGTTGAGTCGGTTGATTTCGCGGCGCGGATTGATGCGTTGCGCGGAGAACGTCCGGGTGATGAGCGGGAGCTGCTCAGCGTGGTGTTGCTCCGGCAGATCGCGCATGTCGCTGACCGAATCCGCGAGGGTGTCGCCGAGTCCCGGTCGGGTGTGAGATCTCTCACAGGCACCGTGATGGTGATTCCGCAACTGCCCGAGTGGTCTGGGGTGCGAAAGCGGCGACCTGATCACGACGCGCTATCGAGTGATTCGGGTCCGCCAGGGATGCGGCCGGTCGATTCTCTCGGGGAGAGGAGGCCGTCCCTCGTTTCGGATGTGATCTCTCGGGTGGTGGCGTGGTTGCCGCGGGTGAGCCTTGATGATCCCGACGTTCGTCATAGTTTGCGAGTGGGGCTTGGGACGGTGGTCGCGTGCGTGGCGATTGTGCTGTTCGAGCCGTTGCATGCGCAGTGGTTGGCGTTGACGGTTCTGCTGACCATTCAGCCGACGTATGGGGAGACGCTCACGAAGGTCTGGGCGAGGATCTTGGGGAGCGTGATCGGTGGGTTGGTGGCCGCGCTGGTGCTGCTGATCGCGCCGGGGGACTGGGTGCGGGTCGTGATGGTCGGGGTGGCCGCGATGCTCGCGTTCGGGCTGGTGGCGGTGCATTACGCGTACTGGGCGACGTTCATGACCATGTGCGTGCTGCTGCTCATTGATTTTCAGACGCCGCTGTCGCCGGATGCGGCCGCGATTCGGGTGGGGCTGACCGTGTGCGGCGCGTTGATCGCGCTTGCCTGCACGCGCCTGCTGTGGCCGCGTGGTGAGGCGGTGCGGCTGGCCGAACGGGTGGCCCGGTTGCTGGAGTCGCTTGCGGAGGCCGCCCGGACGGTGGCCGATGTGAGCCGTGGCGATCGACCGGAGCGGCTGGCCGTGGAACGCATCCACGTCGCCGCCCGGGAGGCGGAGGCCGTGGCTCAGTCTGTGAGTTCCATCGCGTACGAACCGGGGGTCGTGCCGCCGCAGCACGTGGACGAGGTGCTGGACACCGCCCGCAGGATCCGGGACGACCTGATGACCGTGACGACCGTCCTCCGCGAAGACCCCGGCGAAGTCGGGCCTGCCCCCGGTGTGCTGGACGCCGTCGCGGATCGGCTGGCCACCGGAGCTGAGGCCGTCAGGATCGGCGAGCCATACCAGTCGGGTGGGGATGTGGACAGCCGCCTGGCCGATCTGGGCGGATGGCTGGGCAAGCTCGCCGATCGTCGGCTGGACGAACTCGCGGCGGATCCTGCGGACTCCCGCACCCGTGTGCGCCGCGCACTCCTGCACGCCGCCGCGACCGATCAAGCGTTGCGCGCCCTGAGCGAGGGGTCGGCCCACATAGTCAAGGAGGCAAGCATCGCCAAGTGAACCAACAGGAGGCCTGCGGGTTTGTGGGGACTCAACCGCAATCAATCGAAAACCGCGAATCCGTAGGGGGTAGGTGGCGAAAGCCACGGCGACCCCAGGGCCGGGCGGGAGCCCGGACAAGCATAAAAGGGTGGGCGGG
>NZ_JBDPLV010000145.1:0-10057 GCF_039871605.1 Acrocarpospora sp. B8E8
GAGCTTGATCCACCCGTATATCGTCGACCTGCCGACGCCGAAGATGGCCACTGCGTCATCGACGTGCATGCCTTTGTCTATCGCGCTGAGTACGAGCGTCCGGGTGTCCTCGAGGGCTCGCCGGGGGGATTCGCTTGATTGACTCGCTGATCACACTGAGAATTATCTCAGTTACTTACTGTTGCCGCCTGGTGAACGACTCAACTGGTCCAGTAACCCAATTTCCAATCAGTAAGCCAGTTCGGGGAACGGGTCACGTTCATAGAAATGCGCGACCGAGGCCCGGTGGGGCAAGCCGTCGCCCTGGAGGTGATTAGCCTCTAGGCGCACTCCGGTCAAACGTTCGGCCAGCGCCAGTGTCGCCTCGAGATACTGGGGGAAGAACCCGTCGTCCGAGTCGTTCCAGTCGTCCGAGTCGTTCCAGTCGTCCGAGTCGTACTCGTCGATCCAGCCGAGATCTTCCACGTTGGCACGTAGAGTGTCGGGTTCCCTGCTGGAAGTCCAGTCCGGCCACATGGGGTCCAGGATGGAGATGATCTCGCCGTTACGGGCGTGTACGAAACGGGAGTTGAAGTTCACGTTGCGGGTGACACTCACAACAGATGTGCCCAGCGATAGATTACGCAGGACGTCGACCATGGTCCCGACGGTACCGCCAGGTTCACCCATGATGGACCCACCGTCAGCGGCGCCGATCTCAACAGTCCATGGTTCAGCCCTCTGCGGATCTTCCGTCAAGGACAGTCGCCGCAGGACGTCTCCCGGGGTGAGGCCGGCGATGAAGGTGATGCAGAATCCCGGGCGGTAACGATGGCAGTCGTCAAACCAATCGTAGTCGTCGGCAGTAGGCCTGCCTGTAGCCCTGTCTTCCCGTGCCAATTGACGTCTCGATTCGTCTAGATCTGCTTAATATGAACAGCTTATCCCACTGGCCGAAGGCTGCTCGGCACCCGCCTATGGCGGGTGCCGAGCCTTGTTATGTCATCCGCCCTCAAGGGGACGGTTGGAGCCGTACGAAGAACTCGTCCTCATCGAGGATGCGGTCGTTCGCATAGAATCGGCCCAGCCCGGCCAGTGACCACTGTGATCCCCATGCCGTGTTCTCCTGTGCGGGGATCAAACTGACGGAGATATTGGCTCCGGTTCGGTAGGTACAGCACTGGTCGTTCGGAGGGTTCTGCTGCCACGAGACCCATGCGCCTTGATAGGTGCTCTGGAACGGAAATTCGTCACACTGTTGAACAGCTGGGTTCCACGGAACATTACCCCTACCGTTCCAGGTCGGATACCACTTGGCACCGCAAATCCGTTGTGAGCGCGATGCGTTCCTATGGCGGTCTCAACTAGTCAGTGCATCACCCATGAGATGATCTTTCTGGTCTGATTGTGGGGGCTTGGGTGCGAGGTCGTGCATTGTCCGTGGCGGAACGGGACGAGATCTTGAAGGGGATCGGTGCGAATCTCCCGGCCTCGGTGATCGCTGCTGGGCTGGATCGGGATCGGTCGGTGGTGTCACGGGAGATCGCTCGTAATGGCGGTAGGGATGCCTATCGGGTGCATGCGGCCCAGTCGCGGGCCGAGGCTCTGGCCCGGCGGCCGAAGGTGCACAAACTGGTGGCGGATCGGCGATTACACGACGAGGTCATGGCGGGCCTGGCCAAGCGGTGGTCGCCGCAGCAGATCCAGGGCAGGCTAGTGGAGGATTACCCGGCCCAGCTGAGGATGCGCGTGTCCCACGAGACGATCTATCAGGCCTTGTATCTGCAGGCCAGAGGCGAGTTGCGGACGGAGTTGAAGATCGCGTTGCGGCAGGGTCGTACCCAGCGGCGCCCGCTCGGGTCGACTCGGGTCAAGCAGGCCCGCATCGCCGGAATGGTCAACATCAGCGAACGGCCCGCGGAGATCGAGGACCGGGCGATACCCGGCCACTGGGAGGGTGATCTGATCATCGGCAAAGGCGGGAAGTCGCAGGTCGCGACGTTGGTCGAGCGCACCACCCGGTTCCTGATGCTGGTCAAGATCGCCTACGACCGGACCGCCGACCGGGTCGCCGCTCGCCTGGCCGCCGAGATCCGGCATCTGCCTGAGCAGCTGAAGCGGTCGCTGACCTGGGACCAGGGCGTCGAGATGGCCGCTCACGCCACGTTCTCTCTCAGCACCGACATCCCGGTGTACTTCTGTGACCCGCACTCGCCCTGGCAGCGTGGCAGCAACGAGAATACCAACGGCCTCATTCGCGAATATCTTCCGAAAGGGATCGATCTTTCCTGCTATAGTCAGAGCGAGCTTAACGAAATCGCTGCAAGTTTGAATGAGCGACCTCGCCGAACCCTCGGATTCAGGACGCCGGCTGAGGAACTCAACAATCTACTTGCCGCAGCGGGTGATGCACTCACCGCTTGAGACTGCCCCCAACAGACTCCAGCAGAAAGTCCTGGTCATCAGTAAGTGCCTGCCTGTTGATCTCAAAACCAGGGCGAGGCCTCCATGATCGGTAATGCGATCCCAGGGCGTTCGAGATAGTCACCAAAGCTGGGACACGACGGCGCTGAGGATCATCATCCTCGAATACGGGATACCCCACGACCAGATAGGCATGACCCGTCTGAGACCGGTCCAGACCTCCGGCACGCCTGATGGCATCGATCGCCCGCTCGGACTTTCCCGCCAAGGCGCCGAAGTACTCCGACGGATCCAGCGGGCTCAACTCCCCGACAACCCATCGATCTGTAGATATGCCGCCAAGCCATGCTAAGCCCGTATAGCCCATGATCGCCTGGCCGTTGAGGACAATCGCTTTGTTCTCGACGTCCTTATATATGTCAGAGCGGCCACGTTGCCGAATAGTGATCGTCCGATCCGAAGCGACCGCGACATAGTCATGGCTGACATAGCCGACGATCAATGTCATGCAAGCCCCCCGGGTTTCCTCTCAAGGGCACCCCGTCGCCGCGGGCCTTCTCGCCAAGGCCGCCATGCACAAAGGTGCTGACGGCGTGTCAACAGTCTTCCACGGACAATCTGCCCCGCCTCGCATCGACGACAGGGTCGAGTTGGCCGAACGGTTCGACGGACCGGGGCTGCCGGAGGCTTGATCGATCATTATCGGAGAGCGGCTTAGCGATCGCTTGCATCCCAGATGAGAGCCAATACACGGGTATTGGCACGGGCACAGGGTTTTGATGCGGCACCGCCTCTGCGCAGGTCTGTCTGGACGCGCTTCCGCCCGATCGCGCCGTGAGGGCACCCTTGCCGAGCGGCTTTGCTGATCTTGCACCGTCCCCAGGCAAATTGTCGGTGTTTGTCCACTTTACTAACAGTGGATCCGTCTGTTAGACATGTGATTGATCGTCTTATGTCCGTCTTATGACCCCTGTTGGTGGGCCGCTGCACCCCAGCAAGCCCTGGCTTTCCCTTGGAGTGTGGCGTGGACGTTCGGCATGCGCGGATGTGGTGGAGTGCTGCCGTCACCGGGCTGGTGGCGACGCTTTTGATCTCCGGTGTGGGGGTTCCCGACGGGCTGGTGTCCCGGGCTTCCGGGGCTGTGCCGGAACCGGCGAAGGAGCCCTCGGTCGCGGCTCGTCCTGTCCCTGCCGTGACGGTTGCGCCGGGCGCGGAGGATTTGCAGGAGCCGCCGGTACGGCGTGCGGTGGTGTGGCCGAAGGCTGGGTCAGCGCAGGTCACCCTTGCCCAGGGCGCGTCGGTGGCGGCGGGGACGTTACCTGTCAAAATTGGCCCGCCCGAATCGGTGCCCGTCAAGGCCAGCTCGACCGAATCGTCGGCGGCCCCGACGGGTGCCGCGGAGAGACAAGAATCCTCTACCGGCAACCCGCTCAAGGCTCCCGCAGCCGTCCGGGTCGACACTTTGACGACGCCACCGCTCGCCGTGTGGGCGGTGTGGGTCTGGCGGTGCGGGTCTCGCGGGCCGACGCGGTCGCCTCGGCCGGGCAGGTCAGCGTGACTGTGGATTATTCGGGCTTCAGCGCCGCCTACGGTCCCGGTTTCGCCTCGCATCTGACCTTGCGCCGCCTGCCCGGATGTGTGGTCGCGCCGGAACGCGCCGCCGACTGTACCTTCGACGCGCCGCAGGCGGTCTCCGTCGTGAACGACACCAAAGCGGAGACGCTCACGGCGGTGGTGGAGGCCGCGCCGCAGGCCGATGCCGCCGTTTACACCGTCGCGGTCGCGGCGGCGGCCACCTCCGGCCCGGGCGGTGATTTCGCCGCCACGGATTTGAAGCCGTCGGGAACATGGCAGGTAGGCCCGTCCGGCGGCGCGTTCACCTACTCCTATGCCATTCCGGCCGCGCCCGGCCCTTCGGGCAGCGCCCCCACGTTGTCGTTGGACTACAACTCCTCCTCGGTGGACTCGCTCACCAACAGCACCAACAATCAGGCCGGATTGGTGGGCGTCGGCTGGGACCTGTCCGGTGGTTTCATCGAACGCAAGTTCTTCAACTGCCAGGTGACCCTGCGCGATGGCAGTCAGACGCCTCAGCTGTGCTGGAAGAACGACGATTTGACCTTGTCGGTCGGTGGGCGCTCCTCGCGGATCGTCAAGGTGGCCGGTGTGTGGCGGACGGTGGAGGACTACGGGTGGAAGATCGAGCAGATCGACACCGGCGGCCAGGCGGGCGCCTCCTACTGGCGGATCACCACCCAGGACGGGACGCGCTACCGGTTCGGGTATCACCGGGACTCCTCCTGGCAGGTCCCGTTCCTGGGCCCGCGCGCCGCCGATCCCTGCGCCGGCCAGTACGACGCGTTCTGGCCGGCCAACAAGTTCTGCTACGCGCCGTGGCGATGGATGCTGGACCAGGAGATCGACCCCAAAGGCAACGTGATCGACTACACCTACACGCGGGAGATCAACCGGTACTGCCTGGCGGACGGAGATGACTGCCAGCTGACCAATTACAGCCTGGAGTACGACCGCGGCGGCTACTTCTCCCAGATCACCTACGGCTCCAACACCAACGTGGCCGGGTCGGCGCCGACCGGCCGGCTGGCTTTCACCGTCGAGGACCGACCGGCCGATCAAACCTCCGATATCCCGGACTGGCTGATGTGGCTGACGGGATGCGACCAGCCCGGTCCTTTGTGTCTCTACTCCGCCGACGGGCCGACCTTCTACATCACCAAACGCCTGAAGTCTGTGATGAACCAGACATGGAATGTCTCCGGCGCGGCCTGGGACGATGTCACCCGGCTCGACCTGGGCTACAAGATGATCGACACCGGGCCCTCCGCCAGCGGCGAGTGGACCCACTCGGTGCTGTGGCTGGACAGCATCACACGGGTGGGATTGGCCGGCGGCGGCCCCGATATCGCCCTGCCGAAACTCACTTTCGACGCGGTGCAGCTGAACAACAACGATGCGCAGGCGGCCCGCTTCCCCCGCATCGCCGCCGTCGGCAACGAGATGGGCGGGCGGACCGAGGTCTCCTACGGCCGTCCCCGCGGCTGCAACCTCAACTCCCAATCATTGGCGACCACGCGTGATGACGCGGGCTATGACTGTTACTGGGTCTTCACCGGCGAAGGCATGGACCACACCGGCGAGACCTACTACCAGGGTGAGGTTTTCCACAAGTGGCAGGTGATCAAAACCGTCGACAAGGACCTGGTCGCCGGGTCTCCCGACATGGTCGCCACTTACGAGTACATCGGAACGCCGGCCTGGGCACAGCCCATCGAGTACGGCGAGGGGGCCGCCGGCGTGGCTCCCCCCGACTGCGGCTGGCCCCCCGGATTCCCCATCCCTTGCACCGATTGGAAGAACAGCTGGACCGAATGGCGGGGCTACCCGACCGTCCGGATCGTGCGCGGCAGCGGCGCCGACCCCTCCGGGTACAGCGTGACCACAGCTACCTTCTACCGCGGCTTGTATGAGGATCCCCTGGCCAACGGCACCCCCAAGGGTGCGACGGTGACCGACTTCGAGGGCCAGAGCACCAACGACTACCGTGTCCTGGCCGGCCGGACGCTGCAGGAACAGACCTGGCACGCCACCGGCTACACCGCGCCGACACCGTCCTGCCGGTACCCGGCCTGGTCGCCGACACAGAACTACAGCCAGTTCCTGTCCGGCGTCTCCTCCGATGGGCACGACTGGATCGCCATCCAGAACAACATCAACAAGCGCCCGGCCACCAACCCGACCTACTGGGACGACCTGGGCGCCTGCCCCACCTTCGGGTCAGGGACTACCGGCCTGGTCGAAGACGCGGGCACCCGCTACGAGTACGCGCGAGTCGTGACCGGCGATGGCCCCGGCATCGCCGACCCGCACCAGATCAACCGGACCCGCCAGGTCGTCCGGGAGAAGGTGCCCTCCGGCTGGCGCTACGCCGAGACCGCGACCGCCTTCAACGCCGACGGCTTGCCGATCAAGGTCAACGATTACGGCGAACGAGGTGTCGCCGCCGACAACACCTGCACTTCCACCGCCTATGCCCGTAACACCACCGGCGGCGCGTGGATGATCTCTTACCCGGCCGCCCAGGAACGCCGAGCGGGCGACGACTGCACCTCAGGCACCTTCTTGGGCCGGACCGTAACCCTCTACGACGGCGCCACCAGCGAAGGTACCAACGCGCCCACCCTCGGCAATGCGATCGAGTCCCGCACCTACACCAGCGGCAGCGACTTCACCACCGTCAAGGCCGGATACGACGGTTACGGCCGGAGCGTGTCCTCCACCGACCCGTTGAACAAGACCACCACCACCGCCTACAGCCCCGCAATCGGGCTGCCCGTGGGCGGGGTGAGCGTGACCAACCCGCTCGGCCACGTGACCATCACCTGGCAAGCCGCCTGGGGCGGCATCGTCGGCTCCCGCGACGCCGACAACCGCGACACCAACATCGACTACGACGCCCTTGGTCGCGCTGTCGCGCTGTGGACGCCGGCCCAGCCCAAGACCGGCGGCGTCGCGGCGACCACGGTCGCTTACAGCATCCCGGTCAATGCCGGCGGCGCGGTGAACGGCCCCGCCCGCACCGCGGTGTCCACCCTGCAATCCGGCAGTACGTACCTGACCAGCTATTCCTACGACGACGGCTTGGGCCGCTCGCGTGAAAGCCAGGCTGCATCCCCTGCTGGTGGGCGGGTCGTGACCGCCACCACCTACGACGGTCGTGGTCTGACCGCCACCACCGGCGGCCCGGCCCACAACACCCTCGCGCCGGGCAGCGGCCTGCTCAACGCCGCCCCCACGACCTTCCCGCAGTGGACCAAGAACGTCGCCGACGGGCTGGGCCGCACCACCGCGGCCGTGGAGATGAGCGCTGCCACCGAACTGCGCCGCACCAGCACCGCCTATTTCGGCGACCGGACCGAGGTCACCCCGCCGACCGGCGGCAAGAGCGTCTCCTACACCGACGTGGACGGCCAGGTGACCAAGGTCCAGGAGTGGAAGGACGCTACCACTCACCACGACGCGCTCTACGAATACGATCTGAACGGCGCGCTGATCAAGCAGACCGACGCGAACGGCAACATCCGCACCTTTACCTACGACCTGCTCGGCCGCCGTACCGCCGCCCAAGATCCCGACGCCGGGACCTCCAGCCAGGGTTACGACGCGGCCGGTCGGCTGCTGTGGTCCATCGACGGCAACGCCGATAAGACCTCCTACAGCTACGACGACCTGGACCGCAAGACCGCGATCTGGGCGGGCGAGGTCGGCACGGGCACCAAACTGGCCGAATGGGTCTATGACACCCTCTCCAAGGGCCAGCTCACCTCCGCCACCAGCTTCACCGGCGGCCAGCCCTACACCGACGCCATCACCGGCTACGACGTGATGGGCCGTCCGACCGGCTCAACCATCACCATCCCCTCCAGCGAAGACCTGCTCGCCGGGTCCTACACCTTCACCAACACCTACAACACCGCCGGACAACTCGCCGACTACAGCATGCCCTCGGCGGGCGGCCTGCCCGCCGAGACGGTCACCTCCAGCTACACCCCGCTCGGACTGCCCGACCGGCTGACCTCCCCGCTCGGTACGTACGTCGACTCCACCGGCTACACCGCCACCGGCCTGCTCTCCCAGCGCGGCTATGGAAGCGCGGGCAAGATCCGGCGGACCCTGGAGTGGGACACCGGGACCGGCTGGCTCAACCGTGCCGCCACCCAGACCGGTGCCGACACCTCCAGCCCTGTCACCGTGGCCGACGACCGCTACAGCTACGACGTCTCCGGTGAGATCAGCCGCATCCTGGACGCGGCCACCGCCGTCAGCGGCAGCCCCGGCCAGTCCGAATGCTTCACCTATGACGGCCTGCACCGTCTCGCGACCGCGTTCACCACCACCGGCCCGGCCTGCACCTCGGGCGCCGACAGCCTGGGTATCGACCCCTACCGGCAGACCTACGCCTACGACGGGGTCGGCAACATCACCACGCTGACCGACGGTGACCAGACCGCCGCCTATGCCTACCCCGCCCCCGGCGCGGCTTCCGTCCGCCCGAACGCGGTCACCTCCATCACCCGCACCACCCCCGGCAGCGGCGCCCTCGCCCAGCAACGCACAACCAAGCCCGGTCCGCACCACACGGCCAGAAACAACAGCGCCAAACCCACCGCAACGGGACAGGTCGCCTTATCCGCCCCACAGCAGCCACCCGCCGCACCCCTGACCGCCTCCGTCCAGTACGGTCCGCAACTAGTGGCCGCCTACGGCATGAACGAAGGCACCGGCACCACCGTCACCGACACCTCCGGCCAGGCCAACCACGGCACCACCACCGACACCACCTGGACCACCGGCAAGTATGGCCAGGGCCTGGAGTTCAACGGCGACACCAGCTGGGTCACCGTCGCCGACGCCGCCTCTCTCGATCTGACCACCGACATGACCCTCGAAGCGTGGGTCAAATCCGACGACAACACCGGCTACCGCACTCTGATCCAGAAGGAAAACGGCGACAACCTCAGTTACGGCGCCTTCACCAGCACCTTCAGCGAACCCCCCAGCGCCTGGATCGTCGACCCCAGCGGCGACTTCACCGGCTCCGCCGCCACCACCAACCTGCCCATCGGGCAGTGGGTGCACCTGGCCGCCACCTTCGACGGCGACAGCCTCGACTTCTACTACAACGGCGTGCTGGCCCACTCCGAACCCACCGACCTGACCATCGACGTCGGCACCGGCGTGCTGCGCATCGGCCACAGCGGCATCTGGGACGAACCATTCGACGGCGTCCTGGACGAGATCCGCATCTACAACGGCGCCCTCACCGCCGAACAGATCCTCGCCGACATGAACACCCCCATCGGCGCGACTCCCTCCCCTTCACCCAGCCCGTCGCCTTCACCGTCCCCAAGCCCGTCTCCCAGCCCCACCCCGACGCCGACCGAACCGCCCGGCGATGGCGTCGACACTTACACCTACGACGACGCCGGACAGCTGGCCACCCGCACCGTGGCAGGCAAGGACGGTGCCTTCACCTGGAACCAGGTCGGCCAGTTGGAGAAGTCCAGCATCGACGGCGACGAGACCACGATGGTCTACGACGCCGACGGCGGACGCCTCATCCGCCGCGAACCCGACGGGAAGGCCACCCTCTACCTGGGTTCGATGGAAGTCCAGGTGCTGGGCGAGCAGATCACCGCCACTCGTTACTACACCGGCCCCGACGGTGCCACCGTGGCTATGCGCTCCACTAGTGATGGCCAGACCGGCGGTATCAAATGGTTGACCAATGGCCTGCACGGCACCGCCCAAATGGCCATCGACGATGTCACTGGCCAAGTCAGCCGCGAACGCTACCTGCCCTTCGGCCATCGCCGCGGCATCGACGACCTCCCCTTCACCGACCGAGGCTTCCTCGGCAAGATCGAAGACGACAGCACCGATCTGACCTACCTGTCGGCGCGCTACTACGACCCCGGTATCGCCAAGTTCATCTCCGCCGACCCTCTACTACAGAGCTTGAAGTGCTAGCAATTGGCGATGGTACAAACACGTAACGCTACAGGTGAGTTACATCGTCGTATTTCAGCAGTACAACACTTCTGTGCGGTACCCCGACGGTGGCGGCCTGTCCGCC
>NZ_JBDPLV010000146.1:0-9115 GCF_039871605.1 Acrocarpospora sp. B8E8
GCATCGGCTCTGGCTGAACCTGTGCCCGCGCTGCTGGCACCTGCCCTGGCTGAACTCGCGCCCGTACTGCTGGCATCGGCTCTGGCTGAACCTGTGTCTGTGCTGCTGGCACCTGCCCTGGCTGAACCCGCGCTCGCGCTGCTGGCATCGGCTCTGGCTGCACCCGTGCCCGTGCTGTCGGCACCGGTTCCGGCTGAACCCGTGCTTCCGGTGTGGCGAGGGCCGCTCGCGCGGCAGGTCGAGCGGTCGTCGGCCGGAGGTGTCCCGGGCCGAGTATCGCTGGAGCCGGTGGTGTGGGCGTGGGCGGTGTCGGGGTCAGCGGTGTCGGGGTCAGCGGTGTCGGGGTCAGCGGGACTGGCCGCGGCTGTGTCGGGGTCAGCGGTGTCGGCGCGTCCGGATGTGCTCGGCGAGGGCGATGCCCCCGTGCCTGGTGTGGCGGGTGTGCCGGGCACCGCGGTGGAGGCCGCATGGGTGGAGTCGGCGTCATGAGTGGGGTGGTCGTGTGTGGGGTGGCCGGTGATGTGGTCGGTGGGGAGGGACTCGGCCCGGACCAGGACCAGCAGTTCGGTGGTGACCTTCCTGCTCAACAGCGCCGACAGGGCGTCGGCCTGGCGGACCCGGAGTGGGCGGTCCTCGTCTTTGCCTTTCGGTCTGGCGTAGGCGGTGAGGAACTCGCGCAGGCGGGCGCCGGCCTCCCGGGGCAGCCGGAACTCCCCCTCCACACCGCCCGTACCAGACGGGCGCACGAGCAGGAAACGGGCGGCGTAGTCGGTGTCGGCGTCATCCTCCAGGCTGCCGGGGTCCAGCAGCTCACGCAGGTACCGCCCCGCCTTGCCGATCTCCGCCGGGGAGGCGCGGTCGGCCAAATCCAGCAGGATCGGCTCGGCCAGCCCGGCCTGCGCATCGTCCAGCTGGGCGGTGACCCGGCAGATCGCCTCGACCGACCCCTCAGCCAGCGTGCCGGACGCGAACCGATCCCGGACGACAGGCAGCCGGGCCAGCTGCATGGCGAGCCGGATCAGACGGGAGGCGCCCGCACCGCTCATCCCCGCCGAGGCGCGCAGCCAGGTCCCGGTGGAGGCGTGCCCGCCGCTGCCGGCACTCCTGGCCTCACCGGACGCATGCACCCGCCCCACCCGCGCGGCGATCGCCGAGTCCAGCCGATCCTGGGCGAACAGCAGATCCTCCGTCTCGCCCACGCACACCCCGCAGCCCTCGGGCAGGTCGGTCACCGCAATCCGGGAGGCGAGCTGTCGCAGCGCGGCCACCAGCACTCCCGAATCCCCCGGCTCACCAGAGCCCTCCGGCCCCGCCGAGCAGCCGCCGCCGGTGCAGCGGCCGGCGTCAGAGGAACGGCCGGCGTCAGTGGGGCTGTCGGCCGAAGGGCCAGCCTCGGTGAAGTGGCCGGCGTCGGTGGAGCGGGAGCCGTCGGTGGAGCGGGAGCCGTCGGTGGAGCGGCCGGCTTCGGTGGAGTGGCCGGTGCCTGTGGAGGAGCCGGTGTCGGGGGAGCGGCCGTGGAGGAACTGCTGCCGTGCGTTCTGCTGCCCTGCCTCGCCGTCTGCCTCGCCGTAGATGTTGTCGCCGTATATGTTGCCGTATGTGTCGCTGTAGGCGTCGTCGGTGGAACGCTGGGGCGGGACGTAGTCCGGGTCCAGCATCGTGCCCTTCAGGAAGGCGGGCAGGGCGCGTCCGCGGGCGCCCCCCGCATGGGAGGGATCCCGCACGTCGAGCGGAGACCCGAGCATGGAAGGCGCCCCCCTTTCGCACCGGTGGATCCGAACAACCACCTTCACGCTATCGGGCGGCTACGACATAAAACCTGGCCTTGATCCGCGACAAAACCGCAGGTCACGCGTCCCAGAAAAGATCTACCTACCCGCCGCCATCCGAAGAGCCAGCCGCCATGGCCCCATCTGGAGCAGGACACCAACCCGCGGACCCTCAACCCGCGAAGAACGACCGGTGCAAGATCCGGACCGCTTCAGCTCCATCGATCCTCGCGATCATGCGCGGCTACGCAATCGGCACGCTGGGCCTGCTCAACTTCACCAACATCACCGACGAATCCACTGTGCCCGCGACGACTTTCACAACCCGCTGATCGCTCGGTCTCACGATCTGAGAACTCCTTCAGCCCTGGCGGCCAGGGCCTCTTGAGATACGCGGTCAGGTCGTCGGGAAGAGCGTGACCGGGGCCGACGCAGACGCAGGCGGAGTGGGCTGAGCGCAACAGCTGACCTGGCGTATCAGCATGCGTGAGAGCCTGGCTTCCTCCCCCGCCGTGGCCATCGAGCCCCGGTGCGCCCATGCGGGCACACGGATGATCAAGATGTCTGAAGCAATTGGCGGTGTACGTCGACCAGGAGGACGAGCCCTGCCTGAGTGAGCACGTCGATCAGGATCGGGTGCAGGTTGGCAAATCTGGTGTTGCCGCATTGGCGGGGACAGGACACGGAGCGGTCAGTCGGTCCAGCCGGTCGTCGAGGACCAGGATGTCGACGGCCTGCCGTACTGCGGTGGCGGTCGCGGCCGGGTCGGTCAGGCCGATGCGCGCGGCGATACGGACGCGCTCGCGGACCGGGTTGCCGCGGGTGAGGTCGGCGAGGGGGATGCGCAGGGCGGTGGCAATGCGGTCGAGTTCGGCGATAGCGAGCTGGGCGCGGGTGCCTAGCTCGATCCGGGCCAGGGCGGGCTGCGACAGGTCGGCTAGCTCAGCCAGTTCCCGCTGGGTGAGGCCAGCCCGCTCCCGTTCGCTGCGGACGCGTTCCCCGATGGCGTGAATGTCCATGGCTCCCTCCCTTCTTGAATCAAGGACACTGCTTTGATTCAAGAAGGGACGCTGCCGCCTGACCTAGACCACGGGGGTCTCCGGCTGGTGCTCGGCCGTGTCCCGGGCTCCATCTCATCCATGATCAGCCGAAGGCAGGCGCGATAGCCACTCCCGAGCCTGCGCAAGGTGGGTGTCGGTGAGGCCGAATCTGGCGTCGACGTGGATCAGGAGGAAGTCGCCGACTCCGGGGTGGTTGCTGAGATATTCCTGGTCAGCGGAATCGAGCATGTCATCGAACCAGACGAACGGCCTGCGCTGCACGTAGGCGGCGACGGCTCCGGTCTTGAAATGCTCCCCGCCGGACGAGGACAGATAGTCGCCGATGGGAATGACCGGCAGGCGGGGCAGCCCGATGCGCGGGCTGATCTCGTCGTTGGCCTGTTCCTCCCAAGTGGTGGCCCACACCAGCTCGGCGCCGCATTCGCGGGCCATGGTGAGCAGTTGCGGGCCGTGGCGTGGGTCGAGCAAGATCTTGTACGGCTCGCCGTCCACAATGCCGGTGTAGCGCCGCCACGCGAGCGACGAACGGCGTGACGGGTTGAGCACGCCGTCCACGTCCAGCAGCACCATCGGTGTCATGGTGATCCTTTACGGAGTTCCAGGGCGAGTGTCCGCAGCCAGGGCTGGGCGAAGGTGGGTTCGGTGGCCAGGTGGCGCGCTATCGCCGTCCGGGTCGGATGGCTTCGGCCCTGCTCAACGTAGGCGACGGCCTCGGCCAGCGCGTGGGCGACCTTCTCGCTGCGCCGAGGTGCGGTGACGGTCTCGTCAGCCCAGAGGGTACGTCGGAAGGACGGGGCGATCTTCTCCTGGGAGTTGCCGAGGTAGTCCCACAGGGTGCCGGGGATGGACACGTTGGTGATGGCGCTGCGGGGCAGTTCGTCGGTCCAGTCGGCGTCCTGCCACCAGCGCCAGGTGCTGGGGCTGGTCTTCTTGCGTGCGGTGATGCCCAGGAAGCGCAGCTTCAGCCGGATGACATCCCATGTTTCGTGTTCGTAGGCGATCCAGTCGCGTAGGAAACCGTACAAATGGGTGAAGGTGTGGCCCCCGTAGACCAGGTCGGCGAAGACGATCGGGCGTGCACGGCGGGCCAGGCCGTACGGGCTGATGCCCATCGCCTCCAGGTTGATCCGCAACTGCCGGACCTCGTGGACGAGCAGCGGTTTCTCGAACCGGTAGGAGAACGGCAGCAGGGAGACCCGGTCGGAGCGTGAGGTGCCGGACAGCGCGCCGGAGAGCACGTCAAAGATGCTGTCGGCGGAGCGGCCGACGAAGTAGAGGGCGCCATCGCCGCTGCGGGCCAGGACCTTGGCCGCGCACTCGATCAACGGCTCCAGATAGTCCAGCGCGACTTCTTGGCCATCCAGGAGCGTGCCGAGCTGATCACGGCGTACCAGATCCCACCGGAACGGCCGGTGCGGGGTCGTCACCGAACCATGGTTACGGAACCTGCCAGTCCGAAGCATCCGGTTTCTCCACCGGATTGCCGCGGCCTCCCACCGGCGCAGGGGACCGGTTCAGGACATCCGTAACCTGCTATGGCACGATGACAAAAATGGTGTCCCAGTTGGGGCCTCATGAAGGGGCTCAAGCGAGCCGTAGGAGGCGACACGCCTTGAGTGGGGCCCTGCACGGGAGTGAGCCTGATCATCCCTCACGTGAGGCGGTCAGGGAACGCAAGGTCGTCAAACCAACTCCCGCCGAGCTCATGGAGGACACCGGGACCGGTCTGGACTACGGGATCCGGCCGGACCGCATGCCTGGCTACATCACCCCGATCGATCGCTTCTTCCTGCGCAGCCACGCACCGACTCCCCATCTGGACGCGGCGAGATGGTCGCTCCGGATCGAAGGAAGCGGGGTACGCGAACCGATCACCTACACCTACGCCGATCTGTGGAAACTGCCGATGGTTTCAATGATCCGCACAATCGAGTGCGCCGGTAACCGCCGCACGCTGTTCGGCGAGGCGTACGGACATAAGTTCGACGGCACCCAGTGGGATCGCGGTGCGATCGGCACCGCGGAATGGACCGGCGTCCGGTTGCGCGACCTGCTCGAACCCGCGGGGATCACGCCGGAGGCGTGCGACGTCATGCCCGAGTCACTCGACGAGATCCACGCCCGCCGGCCCATGCCTCTGGCCAAGGCGCTCGCCGACGACACCCTGCTCGCGCTGGCCATGAACGGTGAGACGCTGCCGCCCGATCACGGGTACCCGGCTCGGATCGTGGTGTCCGGATGGCTCGGCGCGGCCAGCATCAAATGGGTGGGCCGGATCGAAATCTCCGAACAACCCCTGCACGTTCCGTGGAACACCGAAGACTACGTGCTGATCGGCCCGGACTACCCTCCGCGGGCGCCCTCACTTGGCATGCCGATCACCGCCCTACCGGTGGCGAGCCTGGTGGAACTGCCCTGGCCGGCACGGCTGCGGCCGGTACCGCAAATCATCCGGGGGCGTGCGTTCGCGGGGGAGAACCGGGTCGCGGCGGTCGAATACCGCATCGACGAGGGCTCCTGGCAGGAGGCGTCACTCGCTCCACCGGAGATACCGGCAGCGTGGGTACGCTGGCAGTTCGGTTGGGATCCCGAGCCCGGCGATCACATCATCCGGGTACGCGCCACCGACGACCAGGGCCAAACCCAGCCCGACACCGTCCCATGGAATGACCTCGGCTACCTCTATCACCCGGTGCTGTCCCACCCCATCCGAGTCGAATCCACGCCTTGAGGCCGTAATAGGGCTCAGAGAACAAGCGGACGAAAGCATCCGGGTGTTACGTGGATCAAGCGTCTACATTCTCGATACAAGAATGTGATAAACATCACAGATCGTAGATCAATCCAACGCTCTATCGCTGAGTGTTATGCATGGTAACTTAAAGTGATGTCGAAATGTGTCTAATTGTTGCGAACATCGACATTTCGCTTCCCCCCTTCAAGCAGAGTAAACGTCGATTCGACGGGAAGGGCGTCGGCTATGCCTATTGGATCACGCTAATTCGGAGTTCCCGGCGCCCCGATCCATCGCAGAGGTCGTAGCTTTCTTCTCAAAGGATTGTCACGGCGGGGGCGGATTGGCCTCCTGCTGCCGCTGTGATAGATCTTCCTTATGAGGATTGCGATCAGGTGGATTGGCGATCCCAAGTTCGACCTTCAGCGTAGAAGGCGGGAAACGATGATCGTTAATAATGGAGTCAATGATCCGACTTACTCCTGCCGGGGACTCTAATGTCGGGGAGTCGGAGAAGGCGGACCAGGTCAGCGCTTGAAAGGACTCCCGCTGCCAAATCCGGGCAACGGAATGCGAGGCCTGCACAGCACGCTGCCGCTGCCAGGTGGCAGCGGCTCTGGCCGAGGGCGATCGGCACCACGGGGCGGAGGGTGGGCCTCGTCTTGGGCCTCGGGGGCACCGGACTCGGATCCGTGATGATCCTCAAGGGCTATGCCCTGCCGAGCGCAGCTGGAGTTCTTGGCTTCATCGCCTCTCTGCCTGTTCTCGTTCTCGTGATCCTGGCGCTGGCAGCCTTAGGGTCGAGCCGGGAGGGCGACACGTTTCGGAGGCGGGTCTATCTGATGGAGACCTTCCTGATGCTGCTGACTGGTCGTTCGCGGGGCACAACCAAGCTCCCCGATGAGATGGCGGTAGGCAGCGAGACTGGGGCGCAATCTTCCTCGGCGATTTCCTCTGGGAGACCGGAAGAAGCCCTGCGTGCGAAGCTCCTGGATGCCGAAGCCAAGGTCAAGGACATCGAAGCGGTGCTGAAGATCTATCGGACAGCGCTTCAGCTTGCTGTCGTCCAGTGGGGGGCTTCCAGTGCGGAGTCCGGGAAGCTAGCAGCAGCATTCGCGGGTGAGATAGAGCAAAAGATCAAAGATATGGCGCCAGATCATGCCGAGCTCAGGTCGAGTAGTACTGTAAGGCCCGCAGGAGACGAGGTGGACGAGCGCTGGCTTCAGAGAGGCCAGAGGGAGGTGGTTCCGCAATAAGCGCAGCGCAGCCCTGATACTGGTCTTGAAGTCCTGGCAACACGCCGCAACTCCGCCGTACTTCACTGAATGGCCCAGGTCGAGTGGGGGACCTTTGCCGGACGAAGCCGACCATGAGCAGGTCGGCCGTCGCAGCCGCGGATCGCTCACCAGGCGAGCCAGAGTTCCTGCCAGGTCTTGTCATCTGGGAGATCGGTCTCCGGCAGGTTATGTGCGTGCTGGAATTTCCGCAGCGCCCGGCGGGTGTTCGGCCCGAAGTCCCCGTCGGCGCCGTCAGGACCGACGCTGAAGCCGTGCTGGATCAGCAGTTCCTGCACGCTGCGCACGTCCAGTTCGCTGATGATTCCCGTCGTCACCGAATTCGGGAAGGACGGGACGCGGGACGGCGAGGATGTGCCGTTGTAGGCGGGTCTGCCGTACCCGACGACGTGACGCAGGTTGCGCGACCGGCGCGCCACGACGTTTGACGTATTGCCTTCGATCGTCTGGATCGTCGTGGCGGAGCGCACCTTCTCCACCACGCCGACGTGCTGGATCCCCGGCTCGGAGTCGGGAAAGTCGAAGAACACCACGTCTCCCGCGCGAATGCCGGCGGCTCCCTTGTGCCAGCGTCCGTTCTCCTTGAACCAGTTGGCGTGCGAGGGCGTGAAGGCGAAATCGCCCACGATCTTGAGCATGTCCTTGCCGCCCGCCAGGAGCGCGCACTCGGCGAGGAACATGTCACACCATTTGGCTCCGCTGAATATGGGGGCGCGGTGGCGGATGCCGTACCGGCGGCCGAAAAGGGACTGGCTGCGCCCCTCTCGGTAGCCTTCGAAAGCGGCCATCATCTTGAGCAGGTCGCTGGCCTTAGGCACCGGCGGCCACCTCCCGGTCGATCGCGTCGTAGTCGGGAGCTTCCAGCGGCAGGTCCGGATCGTCCGGCTGGGGCGCGCCGTCCCCGGGTTCTGAGGGGAGGATCGGATCATCCTCGGGGGAACTTGTCATACTTCACGATGGCGTTCACGATTTTGTCCGCGCATGAGTAGACCCGTACTCATTTCCGGGCCCGTGCGCCGGACGGACCTGGGGTGAATGCCCCGTGAGACGTTCCCGCCATTTGGCGGGTGGTTCCCGCCGCGTGGCGCTCGATCGGGACGCGGGCTCGGATCACGATGCTGGTAGGCGGTGATGTCAGCCGCGCGTAACACCATCGACATCCAGGAGCCGATCATGACCGTACCCACCCCGCCGCCGTTCGACCCCGAACTGGCCGCGGCGCTGACCGTGATGGCGGAGTTCATACCGCCGTCGCTGACGATGGAGACGCTGCCCGCGCTGCGCGATGCGTCGTTCATGCCGGAGGAGGACTTCACCCGCGGCGGCACGATCGACGTCACGGAGCTGACCGTCCCCGGTCCGGCGGGCGAGCCCGACATCTCGCTGCTCGTCCTGCGCCCGGCGGGCGAGACGGGGCCGGTGCCCGCGCTCTACAACATCCACGGTGGCGGCATGATCATGGGCACCAACCGGCTGATCCCCACCGAGATGCTCGACATGGTCGTGGAGCTGAAGCTGGCGGTCGTCTCGGTGGAGTACCGGCTCGCGCCCGAGCACCCGCACCCCGCGCCGGTCGAGGACTGCTACGCGGGCCTGGTCTGGACGGCCAAGCACGCCGACGAGATCGGCGTCGACCCAGGGAGGATCATCGTCGCGGGCGCGAGCGCGGGCGGCGGCCTCGCGGCGGCCGTGGCGCTGCTGGCACGCGACCGGGGCGGCCCCGCCCTGATCGGCCAGCTGCTGATCTGCCCGATGCTCGACGACAGGAACGACACCGTGTCCAGTCACCAGATGGCGGGCCTGGGTGTCTGGGACAGAACCTCGAACGACACCGGCTGGACCGCGCTGCTCGGGGACCGGCGCGGCGGCCCCGACGTCTCCCCGTACGCCGCGCCCGCGCGGGCCACCGACCTGTCCGGCCTGCCGCCCACCTTCGTCGACGTCGGCTCGGCCGAGACCTTCCGGGACGAGGACGTCGCGTACGCCACCGGCATCTGGCAGTCGGGCGGCGTGGCCGAACTGCACGTGTGGCCCGGCGGGTTCCACGGGTTCGACATGATGGCGCCGCAGGCCTCGATCTCGCAGGAGGCGAAGGCGGCGCGGCTCAGGTGGCTGCGGCGGATCCTCGGCGCCTAGCCCCGTTTTCCGCAGGTCTGTGATCGTCACCGGAGCTGCCGTGGATCCACCCCGAGGAGATAGAGGAGATCGAGCTGGGTGGGGGTGGGCTGCGGGATCACCGGTGGCGTGGCGAGGTGG
>NZ_JBDPLV010000147.1:0-8722 GCF_039871605.1 Acrocarpospora sp. B8E8
GGCGGGGTCGGGCGGGGCCCGAGGGTAAACAACGGGGTGGGTGGGTGGGAGAACCCACGGTGACGATGGGGGGCGGAGTGGAGCTCCGAGGTGGGAGATCCACGGCAACCACAGGACCGGAGACACTACCCTGGGCACGTGGGCGTGTTCGATGATCTTGTAGGCCAAGAGCGGGCTGCCGTCGTCCTGAGGCAGGCCGCCTCAGCCGCGGCCGAGGTGCTCGCCGGAGGCCGAGGGGCCGGCATGACCCACGCCTGGCTCTTCACCGGCCCACCAGGCTCAGGCAGATCGGCCGCCGCCAAGGCATTCGCGGCCGCACTACTCTGCCCCCAGCAAGGCTGCGGCCACTGCGACTCCTGCCACCAGGTCGAGGTCGGCTCCCACCCAGACCTCGAGTCGGTACGCCCCCAAGGCCTCTCCTACAGCGTCAAACAAACCCGCGAACTCATCCTGAGGGCAGCAGGCAGAGCCACCCTCGGCGGCTGGCGCATCGTCCTGTTCGAGGACGCCGACCGCGCCACCGAACAAGCCGCCAACGCCCTACTCAAAGCCATCGAAGAACCCCCACCCCGCACCGTCTGGCTCCTCTGCGCCCCCGCCGCCGACGACATGATCATCACCATCCGCTCCCGCTGCCGGGTGGTAACCCTGCGCACCCCCTCCACCCAGGCCGTCGCCCACGTCCTGACAACCCACGACAACGTCCCCCACCCCATCGCCGAATCAGCGGCCCGCGCCGCCCAAGGCCACCTCGCCCGCGCCCGCCGCCTAGCCCTCGACGAATCGGTACGGCGACGCCGCGACGCCGTACTCTCCCTGCCCAGAACCCTCACCGGCGTAGGCGAATGCATCACCGCCGCAGAACGCCTGGTCAAAACAGCGGACGAGGACGCCGCCGCCGCGACCACCGAACTCAACGAAACCGAGATCTCCGAACTCCGCGCCCTCTACGGCGAAGGATCATCCGGCAAAGGCCTCAACAAAGGCCTGATCCGCGGCGGCGCCGGCGCGTTGAAGGAATTGGAGAACGCGCAGAAATCCCGCGCCACCCGAATCAAACGCGAATCACTCGACCTCGCCCTCCTCGATCTGATGGCGCTCTATCGCGACGTCCTCGCCGTGCAGTTCGGCGCCCAGGTCGAGCTGGCCAACGAGGATCGACGCTCCGACCTCGATGTTCTCGCCCGGGCCGGCACCCCGGAGGACACCCTGCGGCGCGTGGACGCGATCATGCTGTGCCGGGAACGCCTGGCCGCCAACGTCAATCCGCAGATGGCGGTGGAAGCGATGACCCTCTCCCTCAGAAACCCCCGAGGCTAACCGAGCAACCTCGGCCCGGTTTCCGCGTCTCTGGAACATGCAGGCCGAAATCATGGACCTCCACAAACCCGCCGGGGAGCACGATGAGGCGATCACCGGGCTCTACGCCGAGCACGCGGTCGGCTTGGCGCGGCTCGCCCTGCTCATGGTCGGGGACCGGGAGAGCGCCGAAGACGTGGTGCAGGATGCGTTTCTCGGCCTGCATCGGCGGTTTCGCCATCTCAAGGATCCGGATAAGGCGCTGGTTTATCTGCGCAGTGCCGTACTGAACAATTCCAGGTCGGTGTTGCGGCGCCGGCGGCTGCCGTCGATGTTCGCCGGGACGTACGAGCCGCCGGTCTGGTCGGCCGAGTCGGCGGCGCTGCTCGGGGCCGAGCGCCGCGAGGTCATGGCCGCCCTGCACCGGCTGCCCGCGCGGCAGCGCGAATCCCTCCTGCTGCGCTACTACGCGGAGCTGTCGGAGGAGGAGACCGCCCAGGTCATGGGGGTCAGCCGGGGCACCGTCAAGTCCACCACGTCCCGGGCGCTGGACGCGCTCGGACGGCTGCTGGGAGAACGCTCGTGAACGACATCATCGACCGGCTGCGCGACGCGACTCGGGCGACCGGGGGGACCATTGACAGTGTCCGTCCGCTGGAGCTGGGCGCAAGCCGTACCAGGACCTGGTTGGTGCCGGTCGCGGCGGCCACCGCGGTGACGGCGGCGATCGCGGGCGGCAGCATGTTCGTCGCCGGCGGCGGGCTCAACTCGGCCGCTTCGGCGCCGGTGCCGCCGAAGTTCCTCGTCGACGCGCGGGACGGCATCGTCGTCAGAACCGTCGACGGCGGCGTCGAAACCGATCGTTATGACGATCTGGGGAAAGAAGAATGGTTCACCACCGTTCAGGCCGCTCAGGACAATCGGCTCTTCTACGTCGCAAGCTCCAAACGCATGTGCGGCTCCAACCTGTATCGGCTGCTGCTGGACGAGAACGGCAAAATCCTTGAGTTCGGTACGGTTCCGAGCGTGCCCCCCGAGGGGAACAGGGTGAGCGGGCTGGCGGTGAGCGGGGACGGGACGAAGCTGGCGTACGCGCTGCAACCGTGCGTCCCCGGGCAGGTCGCCGGCCTCGTGGTCGCGGACACCGCGACGGGGGAGAGCCGGACGTGGAAGTCGCCGGACGGGTTTGGCGTGACGGATCTGTCCATGAGCGCCGATGGCAGCCATGTCGCCTTCCGACCGGGTCCTCCCGCGGCGCTGGCACTTGCCGAACCGCCCGTGGTTGTGGCGACACCCGTGCCTAGCGCGAACATCGTGCTGCCGCTTCCGAGTGGTTCGGCGCTGCCCCTCCCTGAGCCGGCGGTCACGATCACCCTGGTCCCGGGAGAGGTCGGGTCCACCACTCTCCCCGCGCCGAGCCCGCTGGCCGCCAGGCCCACGGCCACAATCACGGTCATCCCTACGCCGAACCCGGCAGACACCATCCCTACGCCAAACCTGGCAGACACCATCCCTACGCCGAACCCGGCAGACGCTATGGTCACGGCTATCCCCACGCCGAACCCGGGCATTACGGTCACCGCTATCCCCACGCCGTCGGCAGGGGTCAACCAGGGCAGCGGAAGCCCCCCTCCGAGCGAGCCCCCGACACCCAAGCCGATAACGCCCTATCCGACCGATGGGTCGGTAACCGTGCAAAGCATGCCATCGGGGATGTCGTCGTGCCGCTTTGTCACCCTGCCGCGCACATCCGCGCAGTGGATGTGCGCGGAACCCGGGAACATCAGGGTCCTGGACACCGACGCGCCTGGCGACAATCTGGACCAAGCGCGCACAGTATCCCTGCCCGACTCCTACGAAGGACTCTCCGGCGGCCTGTTCGGAGTCCTTCTGTCCCCGGACGGCAGCCGCCTGCTCGGAATGATGGGATTCAACGCGGTTGAGATCGTGGACGGCACAGTAAAACGGAAGGAAGGCATATCAGGAATCGTCGCCTTCAGCGCCGAGGACGGACATGCCGAGGAGGTCCTCTACCGGACAACGCAGACGGGCTTCGCGCAGCTCCTGGACCTGGACGGAACGGGTGAGAACCTGCTCGTCCAGCAGGGCAGCAAGATCGGGGCCGTCACCGATGGCGCATACCGTCCGCTGACCACGGGCGAAGCCGACCCTGCCCCCCAGTTCGCCGCGGAACTCGCATGGTGATCGGACTCCACGTAAGGTGGCCGTGAGGCGTACCAGATCGAGGAGGCCAGCTCGTTGGGCATGATGATGGCCGTGAGCTTCACCCGATATGGGCGGCTCTACTACCTGGATCCGGGCGAGCACAGCCCGAAGGTCGGCGACAAAGTGCTGGTGCCGACCGATGCCGGCAACGAGGTTGCCGAATGCATCTGGGCGCCCCAGTGGGTGAGCGAGGACGTCGGCGGGCTGCCGGTCTGCGCCGGGATGGCCGGAGACGAGCATCTCAGCCGCGACGAGAGCAACCGCCGCCGCCGCGCCGAGGCCAGAAGCGTGTCCAAGCGCCTGATCAAACGCCACGAACTCCCGATGAAGGTGATCGGCGTCGACTATGTGGACGAGGAGAACGTCTACACCGTCTACTTTTCGGCGCCCCACCGGGTGGATTTCCGGGCACTTGTTCGCGATCTCGCGCGTAATCTCCGGGCCCGGGTCGAACTCCGGCAGATCGGCCCGCGGGACGAAGCACGCCTGCAAGGCGGAATTGGCCCGTGCGGGCGCGATCTATGCTGCGCCACGTTCTTGAAAGACTTCGAGCCCGTTTCTGTACGGATGGCGAAGGATCAGGATCTTCCGGTGAATCCGCTGCGGATTGCCGGGGCTTGCGGGCGGTTGATGTGCTGCCTGAAATACGAGCATCCGTTGTACGGCGAGTTCCGGGCGACCGCACCCCGCACCGGACTCGCGGTGGACACGCCCGAAGGACCTGGGGTGGTCGTCGGGCATAATGTGCCGTCGGATTCGGTGATCGTTCGGTTGAACGATGGGGGACGGCGGTGTGCGTGCTCGAAGGCGAGTGTGTGCGCGCCGCGTCAGGCGTACGAGGCGGAGTATGCGGAGCCTGTGGATGACCTGGCCGAAGACTGAGTGGCCTGTGGATGACGGGGGCGAGAACTGAGCAGGGCTGGGTAGTGTTCTGAAGGTGAAGCGTCCCCTCGTGGTTCTGGCTCTGGTCGCTCTGGTGGGCTCCGGGTGCAGCGGTGGAGAGACACCGCGGGCGTCGAGTGCGCCCAGCTCCGGCCTGGCGGATTTCTACACCCAGCAGCCGGACTGGGAGGATTGCGACGACGATTTCGAGTGCGCGCTCGTCATGGTGCCGCTCGATTATGACGACCCCCGCGGCGAGCGGATCGAGATCAGCGCCATCCGATTGCGGGCCACAGGCGACCGGATCGGGTCATTGCTCGTCAATCCCGGCGGCCCAGGCGGATCCGGCATCGAGTACGCCAGAGCGGCCCGAACCCAAGTGAGCGCGGACGTGCGAGCCCGCTTCGACGTCGTCGGCTTCGACCCTCGCGGAGTTGGCGAATCCACCGCCGTGCGGTGCATGAACGGCGGCGACCTCGACGCGTACATGAGCATCGACATGAGCCCCGACACCGCCGCGGAAATCACCAAAATCGAAGAAGGCTCCCGCACCTTCGCCACCAAATGCCAGGAAAAATCCGCAAAACTCCTCCCACACGTGGGTACGGCAGACGCCGCCCGCGATATGGACGTTCTCCGCGCCGTCCTCGGCGACGAAGGCCTGACCTTCCTCGGCAAGTCCTACGGCACCTACCTCGGCGCGACCTATGCCGACCTGTTCCCCAAGAGGGTCCGCGCCCTCGTCCTCGACGGCGCCGTCGATCCCGCCGTATCCGCCATCAAAATGAGCGAAGTCCAGTCCAAAGGCTTCGAAGTCGCCCTGACCGCCTTCATCAAGGACTGCCTCAAAGCCACCGACTGCCCCTTCACCAGCACCACCGTCCAGGGCGCCCTCAACGAGATCACCGCCCTACTCCAGCGCGCCGACCAGCAACCCCTCCGCAACACCCTCAACGACGGCCGCAAAATCAACGACACCTGGCTGGCGTACGGCATTGCCACCCCCCTCTATGACCGAAAATCCTGGGAAGTCTTCCGCGAAGCCCTGAAAACCGCCTTCCAGGGCGACGGCACCTATCTTCTCCGCTTCGCCGACCTCCTCCTCGGCCGCCGCGAAGACGGCACCTACACCAACCAGTCGGAAGCCAATAAAGCCGTCAACTGCATAGACCACGCCTTCCCATCCGGCACCCCCGCCTACACCCGGGCCGCCACCAAAGCCGCCAAACTGGCCCCCCGCTTCGGCGAGTTCATCATGTGGGACTCCCTCACCTGCGCCTACTGGCCGGTCAAGGGCCCCGACCCCGACCGCAAACTCACCGCCCCCGGCGCACCCCCCATCGTCGTCGTCGGCACGCTACGCGACCCCGCCACGCCGTACGAGTGGGCCGAAGGCCTGGCCACCCAACTCACCTCCGGCGTCCTCCTCACCTACGACGGCGACGGCCACACCGCCTACATGTCCGGCTCCACCTGCATCGACGCCGCCATCGACAACTACTTGATCAACCTCGCACCCCCCGCCGCAGGCACCCGCTGCTAACCCAGGCGCGACAACCACTCCAAACCCTGTAGACTCGACCTCGCTGTCCACAGCACCGCCGCCTTAGCTCAGTCGGCCAGAGCGACGCACTCGTAATGCGTAGGTCTGGGGTTCGATTCCCCAAGGCGGCTCCCTTCATGACCAGGGCGTTTCTCCTCGTGGGAGACGCCCTGAGGTGTTTCCCGTTGTGTTCTCCGTTGCAGTTTGGTCCTGGCGTTGACAGCCGAGTTCGACAGCCTACGCAGATGGTGCAAGGGAGAACGTTGAACTGGCCGCACGCGACACCAGCCGGAGCCGCTGATCGACAGGCTGCGTTCTAATTCGATCCATCGCTGGCTCGCCTTCAGCCAGTCGGGAGCCTTGTGAAAGAAGAGGTGACCTACACCAGCGGTGGTGGGTAGCGGTGGATCTCCGCTCGATGTCCCGTCGATCCGGCGAACTTGGCATCGTCGGTGAGCAGCGGCAACTCCAGAAGTTCGGCTAGGGCCACGTACATGCCGTCATAGGCGGTGAGGTTGTTCCGCAGTTCCAGCACGCGCGGTTGAAGAGGCAGCATCGGATGGCGGACGATCTTGAGTTGCGCGTAGCGATCCAGCATGATCCGAGCCCGCGCCTCGGAGATGTTTACCTCTGGTTTGCTGGTGATTACGTGACCGCGCACCACTGACGCGATCTCGACATCGATCAAGGCCGGAGCATGCACCTTGCGGGCCAGCCGCTGACGGAGAAGATCGTCGCCCTTCACGTTCGCCAGGAGACGGAACACGATCGAGGCGTCTACGACCACGCTCACCGGCGCCCCTCGCGCATCGTCTCGCGTACGAAGTCGGGATCGTATGGAACCGGCTCATCGGCGGCGATTCTGGCCATCACCTCGTCCAACGCCGGAGCGGCCGCCTCCTCGTTCAGGAGGTCACGCACGTAGGCCGCCAACGACTTACCTTCTCGCTCGGCCCGCGCCTTCAATGTCCGCTCTGTCGTCTCGGGGACGTCCCGGATCTGAATAATACCCATGCAATCACTTTAGCATGCATCTTGCATGCAAGATGATCGAAGGCTCTGGCGGATGAGAACTTTCTCTACTCCTTTTTCAAGGCGACGACGCTTCGCGCCGCCCCGCAGGCGTCAAGATCGATCGCCTGACCAGGGAGAAGAGCGACTACCACCGCCGCACCCGATGCAGCCCTAACGATCGCCCTGGGCGGCTTGCCGCCGCGGGTGGCCGGGGGCGATCGACGGTCCGGGCTTCGTTCCTCAGCCCGGCCCACCGGAGAGCGGGCTGGCCGCCGCGTCCACAGCAGGGGGTCCATCAATGCCCGGTCCTGTCGATATGCATGCCGTGCCGTTTGGGGGTCGTGTCGCAGGGCATCCGCGTGCGCCGGGGGCTACTTGGGTGCCGACCCGTCGGGCCTGCCTGTCTCCGATGAACCGCGCCGCGTTTGATTGAACCGGTCTCAATGCTTTGAGCGCGGCGGCCGGGGGCGTGCGGTGAGATGCCACACCTCGTGCCGCCGCGCGGGGCCCTCCGCCGTTGGACGGGTCGCTCGGTGGAGACCCGGAGCAGACGCCGGCCACGGGAGAGGCGGCCGTGGGATCAGCGTCGCTCGCGGAGGGCGCTCAAGGGGGTTTGAAGGCTAGGAGCGGGCTTCGTTGCGGTGACCGTGCTCGTCGTCGTCCAGCCCGTCGTGAGACCGATTCCTCGAAACCTCAGGAGCAAGGGTCAGCCGCGGCCTTCGACGGCGCGTCTCGCGCACATGGTTAGGGGGCGGGCCGGGTTCCTCCAACGAGGTGTCCACAGGCGGCCACTTGTCGAAGGTCGTTGCTCGAGTGCCCTTGTGCTTGATCTCGTAGGCGTAGCCCCGGCAGCGCAGCACCAACAGCACATCCCAGGCCGTCCGCTTGGATATCCCGTACTCCCTGACCAGTTCCGGGATCGTGGCGATGCGGGCGTGCGGAGCGATCTGCCCACAGCGGATCTTCCGCACCAGCACGGCGGCCACGTGCACGACCTGCTCCGGCACCGGAGGACGTACCGGTTCGGGCGGCGGGCCGGGGGCACCGGCCACGTACCCATGGCCCGGGAGCAGGCGGATGAGCTTGCGCTCCCGCAACGCGTGCTGGACAGCCAGCGCCGCCCACCGCACGATCCCGTGGTCAGGTCTCGCTTCCTGATCAGAGACCCGTCGTGATCGCTGCTGCGTCGTGGCGGGTCCGACTGGAACCCGTGCTATTTGTTCGTGTCAGCACCGCGGCCAAAGGGTGGACCACCCACGAGGGATGACGCGGGTCGTCGATCACCGCGAAATGATCGACCAGATCCACGACCGTCGTGTCCAGGGCCAGGTCATCGCCCTGACCACCGTCAGAACCGTCATCGCCGGCC
Source organism: Acrocarpospora sp. B8E8 (assembly GCF_039871605.1). Classification (NCBI taxonomy): domain Bacteria; kingdom Bacillati; phylum Actinomycetota; class Actinomycetes; order Streptosporangiales; family Streptosporangiaceae; genus Acrocarpospora; species Acrocarpospora sp. B8E8. The sequence continues at coordinate 8,334 of NZ_JBDPLV010000147.1, forward strand.
GACAACGATGACACCAACACCGACCAGATATCCGCCTCGTCGGGCAACAAGGTGGCACAATGCACGGACAACGGAACTCCGGTGATGAGAGGTCTTGGCGGACGTCTCTGGAGGACCCCGAGGGCGTACGTCCTCGGATCTTCTTTCAGCAGGTCCCCGAGGGCAAGACCGCCAAGAACCGCCTGCACCTGGACGTACGCGCCGCACCCGGCCTGCACGGCGACGAGCGGATGGCCGCCCTCGAAGCGGAGTGTGAGCGCCTCGTCGGTCTCGGCGCCACCCGCTTGCGCCGCGACGAGCCGGCGCCTCCTACCAGCGCGGGCTACATCGTGATGGCCGATCCGGAGGGAAACGAGTTCTGCTTGGACTGAACGACGGGGAACTTCACC
>NZ_JBDPLV010000148.1:0-8356 GCF_039871605.1 Acrocarpospora sp. B8E8
GGCCTGACCTGCGGATCGGCGTCTGCGGCGAGCACGGCGGCGACCCCGGCTCGGTGCGCTTCTTCCACGAAGCCGGACTCGACTACGTGTCCTGCTCCCCCTTCCGAGTGCCGGTGGCCCGCCTCGAGGCGGGCCGCGCGGCGCTCCCGGCCGACACCTGACCAGGAGGAACGATGCGCGTCAACGTACAGGACGTGATGACCCGCGAACCGATAACGGTGCCCACCACGATGCCGTTCAAGCAGGTGGCGAGCACCCTGGCCGACAACAAGATCAGCGCGGTCCCCGTCCTGGACGCCGCGGGCGACGTCGCCGGAGTGATCTCCGAAGCGGACCTGCTGCGCAAGGAGGAGTTCCGCGAGCTGTACTACCGCGAGTGCTACGAGTCGCCCAGCCGCATCAGGAACGACCGCGCACCCGGGTTCGACGCCCGCCGCAAAGCGCAGGCGCTCACGGCAGCCGACCTGATGACCAGCCCCGCCGTCACCATCCGGCCGGACACCTCCGTGGTGCGCGCCGTCCGGGTCATGGACGAGCAGCGCGTCAAGCGCCTGCTCGTGGTGGACGACGAGGGCCGGCTGGCCGGCGTCATCAGCCGCAGCGACCTGCTCCGCCTGTTCGTCCGGGACGACCGCGACCTGGCCGGCGAGATCCTGGAGGAGGTGCTCAAGCCGGCCAAGTGGATCACTACGGACGCCCTGACCGTCGCCGCGGAGGAGGGCGTGGTCACCCTGGCCGGGCACACGCCCACCCGGAGCGAGGCGGAACTGGCCGTCCGCATGACCCAGCGGGTCAACGGCGTGGTCGCCGTCGTCGATCGGCTCGGCTGGGAGGATGACGACCTGAGCCCGCGGCGGACCCGCTGACGCGTCGAGTCGAAGGACCCTCGGACGGTCCTTGGACCCTGCCGCGATCGATCGGCCCGGCGGACTGTGGATTCATGGGCCATCTCATATCCCCCGGATCCCCCTCGGCTGCTGACCGCCGCCCCGATCCACGCGAGCCGTTGCCCCTGCTCCGCGAGGAGTTACGCACCGGACCGGAGGGGCTGTCACGCCGCGAGGCGGAACGGCGCCTCACCGTCTACGGGCCGAACCAGATCCGCCGCCGGGAGCGCTCGTCGCTCCTCGCTGAGCTGGTCCGCCAGCTGATCCATCCGCTCGCGCTGCTGCTGTGGGCGGCGGGCGCGCTGGCCTTCTCAGCCGGTACCGCGCAGCTGGGCTGGGCGATCCTCGCGGTCATCGTGGTGAACGCCGGCTTCGCCCTGCTGCAGGAACGCCAGGCCGAACGCGCTGTGGAAGCCCTCGCCGCGTATCTCCCCGAACGCGCACAGGTGGTCCGGGACGGACACCGGCACGCGGTCGCGGCGGCCGAGCTGGTGCCCGGCGACATCCTCGTGCTGGAGGAGGGCGACAAGGTGGCCGCCGACGCCCGGCTGATCGAAGGCGCGGTCGAGATCGACCTCTCCCTGCTGACCGGTGAATCGGCTCCGGTGGAGCGGGTCGCCGGGCCCGCCGGGGACGGTCTCATGCTGCCGCGCGAGCCGAACCTGGTCTTCAGCGGGACGACCTGCCTGGGCGGTGAGGGGCGGGCCATCGTGTTCGCGACCGGGGACCGTACCGAGCTCGGCCGGATCGCCGCGTTGAGTCAGCGGACCCGCCGCGAGACCAGCCCGCTGGAGAACCAGGTGAAGCGGGTCGCCTGGCTGATCGCGGCGATCGCCGTGGGCATGGGCGTACTGTTCCTGCTCACCGGCGCGCTGGTCGGCCTGCCGCTCAGGGACGCGCTGACGTTCGCCGTCGGACTGCTGGTCGCCAACGTGCCAGAAGGGCTGCTGCCGACGATCACGCTGGCGCTGGCCGTCGGAGTCCGCGTGCTGGCCCGCCGCGGCGCCGTGGTCAAGCGTTTGAGCGCCGTGGAGACCCTCGGCTCCACCACGGTGATCTGCACCGACAAGACGGGCACGCTGACACGCAACCGCATGCGGCTGGAGGACACCTGGACCCCGGGCGGCCACACACCCGAACTCCTGTCCCTGATGGCCGAGTGCACCACGGTCAGTCTCGGCGAGCACGGCGAACTCCATGGCGACCCGACGGAGATCGCGTTGATCGAGGGCGCCGGTTCGAGCGACCTCGCTCTCCTGCTCGGGCAACGGGACGCCGACCGGCAGGCCCTGTTCCGGTTCGACGCACGGCTGCGGCTGATGTCGACCGTGTCCCGCCACCAGGACCGGCTCGTCGTGGCGGCCAAGGGAGCGCCGGAGTCGGTGCTGGCCCTGGTCACCGGGCCGATCGAGACAGCGTGGGCCAAGGTCGAGGAGATGACGAGCCGGGGCCTTCGGGTCCTGGCCATCGCCACCCGCGAGTTACCTCCGGGGGCGGGCGTTCCGCGACGGCGTGCGGACGCCGAGACGGGTCTGCGCCTGGTCGGGCTGGTCGGCCTCTACGACGCGCCGCGCGAAGAGGTGGCCGACGCCGTCGCCCGATGCCACGAGGCGGGGCTGCGCATCCACGTCATCACCGGCGACAACGGCGCGACCGCGGCGACGGTGGCCCGGGAGGTGGGCATCGGCCGGCCGCGGCTGACCGTGGTGGCGGAGGCGGAGGCGCTCCAGGACCGCGAGCTAGACCGCCTGCTCGGCGAGGACTGCGAGATCGTCTTCGCCCGATCCTCACCCGAGACGAAACTGCGGATCGCCGACGCGCTGCGCGCGCAGGGCCACATCGTGGCGATGACCGGCGACGGGGTCAACGACGCGCCCGCCCTGCGCCGTGCCCACATCGGCGTGGCGATGGGCCGGTCGGGCACCGACGTGGCGCGCGAGGCCTCGACCATGGTACTGACCGACGACAACTTCGCCACCATCGTCGCAGCGGTCGAATCGGGGCGCCGCGTCTACGACAACGTCCGCAAGTTCATCGTCTATATCTTCGCCCACGCCGTCCCTGAGATCGTGCCCTTCCTCGTCTTCGCCCTCAGTGCGGGCGCGGTGCCGCTGCCGCTGACGGTCCTGCAGATCCTGGCCATCGACCTGGGCACCGAGACCCTGCCCGCGCTGGCGCTCGGCCGCGAACCGGCCGAGCCGGGGATCATGTCGCGCCCGCCGCGGCCCCGTTCCCAGGGCGTCATCTCGCGAGACATGCTGGTACGCGCGTGGGGGTACCTCGGGCTGGTCTCCGCCGCGCTGGTCCTGCTCGCCTTCTTCTACGTTCTGCTTCGCGCGGGGTGGCGGCCGGGCGCCGACGTGAGCGCGGGAGCGCCGTTGCACCACGCCTACGTGGCCGCGACGACCGCGACGTTCGCCGGGCTGGTCAGCTGCCAGGTCGGCACGGCTCTGGCCGCCCGGACCGACCACGCTTCACTACGTCAGGCCGGGCTGTTCACGAATCCGCTGCTGCTGGGCGGCATCGTCTTCGAGCTGGCCTTCACCGCGGCTCTGATCTACGTGCCGTACCTGCAGGAGGTGTTCGGTACCGCTGCGCTCGGCCCGGACGTCCTCGCGCTGATCGCCGCCTTCCCCGTCCTCGTGTGGGGAACCGACGAGGTTCGCAGGTGGGCGCGGCGCCGTCACCGAAGGACACGCATCCGGGAGACGTGACCGGAAAAGGCCCATCAGCGGCTGATCGGGGACTTTCGCCGGCTACGCGCTCCGGTCGGCCGGTGATGCGCTTAAGGGTGGCAGATCTCCGAGGAGGTTCATCCATGAACCGCTATCCCGTACGTGTGGAGGGCCGGCTCGACACCCCGCTGAGCCGGTGGCTCTGGCTCGTCAAGTGGCTACTGGCCATCCCGCACTACATCGTGCTCAGCCTGCTGTGGCCCGCGTTCTTCCTGCTGACCGTGGTCGCCTTCGTCGCGATCCTGTTCACCGGCCGCTATCCGCGCGCCCTCTTCGATTTCAACGTCGGCGTGCTGCGCTGGACGTGGCGGGTCGTCTACTACAGCTACGGCGCCCTCGGCACCGACCGGTACCCGCCGTTCACGCTCGGGCCCGATCCCGGCTATCCGGCGTCCTTCGACGTCGACTACCCCGAGCATCTCTCGCGCGGGCTGGTCCTGGTCAAGTCGTGGTTACTGGCCATCCCGCACTACCTTCTCGTCGCGGTGTTCACCAGCGGGGCCCTGCTGATCGGTGACCGGTACGAGGGCGCCTGGCAGTTCAACCTGGGCGGACTCATCGGCGTCCTGGTGCTGATCGCCGCCCTCGCGCTGCTGTTCACCGGCCGCTACCCGCGCGGGATCTTCGACATCGTGCTCGGCATGAACCGCTGGACGCTGCGCGTCGCCGCGTACGCCGCCCTCATGACCGACGCCTATCCCCCATTCCGGCTCGACGCGGGAGAACGCGAGCCCGCGGCCGGCGACGACCCGCCGGCGGAGTCGCCGCATGCCCCCGCCCACCGCTGGACCAGCGGCGCGATTCTGGCCGTCCTGTCCGGTTCGGTGCTCGCGCTGGTCGCCGCCGGCACCGCCTTCGCGGGCATCGGCGCCGCCACGCTCCACTTCCACCGCGACTCGGACGGCTTCATCGCCGTGGACGCCGGTCAGGTGACCACGACCACGTACGCCATCACCACCGGCGACGTCAGGCTCACCACTCCGGGCGCCCGGTTCCTGCGGGACTCCGTCGGCCGGATCCGAATCGAGGCGCACTCCACCGGCGCGCCGGTCTTCATCGGCGTCGCCCCCACCGCCGCGGTCGACCGGTACCTGGGGAACGTCGCCCACGACCAGCTGAGGCAGCTCGGCCAGAACGCCCAGCACCTCCGACGCGTTGGTTCCCAGCCCGCCGTGCCGCCCCTCGGCCAGCATTTCTGGGCCGCGCAGTCGGACGGCTCCACGCTGATCTGGGAGACCGAGCCCGGCGAATGGACCCTCGTCCTCATGAACGCCGACGCCACCCCCCGCGTCACCGCCGACCTCCGCCTCGCGGCGGCCGTCCCCGCGCTCGGCGGCATCATCGCCGGGCTGCTCGCCACGTCCGCGCTCTTCGCGCTCACCGGGACCGGGCTCATCCTGCTGGGGCTGTCCCTGGCCGCACCGCCGCGCGCCCAGACCCGTCAACCGGCCACGACCGGCTCGTGAACCCCACGAGAAAGAGATGATCATCATGCGCTCCCTCATCGCAGAAGCCGTCCAGGCGGCCGGACCTCTCGCCCCGGTGTCCGCGCCCACCCCGGTGCTCGTGGCGATCCGCGCCGAACACCTTGCCGGGCTGGACCGCCTCGTCTTCGAGTTCCGCGACGGGCTGCCCGTGCGGCGAAGCGGCACGTACGTGAAGCGGCTGGCCGCCGACGGGTCCGGGCAGGACGTGCGGGTAGCCGGGGACGCCATCCTCCTGCTGCGTTTCACCGGCGCCGACGGCCACGACGCCCTCGGCTCCCCGTCGTACGGCCCGGCGCGCACGACGTACGCGTTGCCCGGGATCCTCCAGGTGGTCAACAGCGGTGACTTCGAGTCGGTGCTGTCGTTCGGCGTCGGGCTGGCCAAGCGGGTGCCGTACCGGATGTACACCCTGAAGAGCCCCAGCAGGGTCGTCGTGGACTTCTCCACCCCGTACTGGACCGTGAACGCGGGGATCCGCCTGCTGGACTCCACCGGCCATCCGCGCACCGTATTCCGCCCGGTGATTCCCCCCGGCGTGGCGCGCGGCGCCCTCCTGCGCCTGTTCGCCGGGCCGACGGCGGCCGAACAGGCGGCCGGGCTGCGGCTGGTCAGCTCGCACGCCACCGGATTCAGCAAGCTCACGATCAGCAGAGGCGTCGCGCGGGTGTACCTCACCGGTCACGTGCGCGGCGACGGGTCCGCCTTCACCATCGCGAACGAGATCATGCTCACCCTCAAGCGGTTCCCCACCATCGGCTGGGTGAAGATCTACGACGCCTCCGGCCACACGCAGCGGCCTTGGGGCCGTACCGACTCGATCCCCGAATGCCTGGAACCGTGAGAATGACCTGGCGCTGATCTTGCGGGTCGATCAGCATGCTCAGCCCTGTTCCAGGGCCGAAGGTCCCGCCCGGAACGGGCCTTGCGGGCCCGCCGCGCGAGTCCTCCAGCCCTAAGCATCGATCTCGCAAAAGGGTGTTATTGGGGTGCGAGAACAAATACAAGGACCCGCTCTGAAAAGGGACTCACCATGGCCACCACCGAAGGACGCCGCACCGTCCACACCCCCCGCACCTTCAACTCGCACACGCCGCCCACCGCGGCGCGCCCGGTGGACTATGTCTGGGCCGTCGCGCGCATCTCCCTCGGCTGGGTCTTCCTGTGGGCCTTCCTCGACAAGGTCTTCGGCTGGGGCCTGGCAACCCCCGCCGCCCGCTCCTGGATCAACGGCGGCAGCCCCACCACCGGCTTCCTCAAGGGCACCGGCGAGAACGCCCTCGGCGGATTCTTCTCCAGCCTGGCCGGACAGGCCTGGGTCGACTGGCTGTTCATGCTCGGCCTGCTCGGCATCGGCGCCGCCCTCATCACCGGCGCCGGAATGCGCATCGCCGCCGCCACCGGCACCCTGCTCCTGGTCTTCATGTGGGCCGCCGAACTCCCCCTGGCCAACAACCCCTTCATCGACGACCACCTCATCTACGCCGTCGTCCTCATCGGCCTCGCCCTCGCCTCCGCCGGAAACACCCTCGGCATCGGCGCCTGGTGGTCACGCACCGCGATCGTCCAGAAGTACCCGATCCTCAAGTAGCCGACCCCGTCAGAACGCCCATCCGGGATGGATGGGCGTTCTGACGTTGCGGCCGCTTCCCCTCCTCGTGGTGCAACAGGCGCTCAGCTTCGTGAGCGGATTGCCTGCCAGGTGAGCGCCCGCAAACATTCCGAAATCCCGGTTCCGGTGGCCGGTGTTCCCCGAAGAAAATCCGTGCCAATGGGCCCGTGTCCTTCGGTCGCGAAAAGTTGCGTGTTTCGTCGCAGGCATGAAACACGCAACCACTGTGAAATCACGGAAGGATAACATGCGGTTATCCTGCAGGATGTATCAATGTGACTGTTCTGCTACACGGCCCTCCGGATTTACGGGATAACTTCGAGCCAAGCAGTGAAGTTCGGTGGCTCATGCCAAATGTGCCGAGGGGGCGCTCATGGTAAATGCCGGGAGTTCCAGCAGCAGATCGCGAAGCCGAGCCCGACGGGTTGCCTGGCGGCACTCAATCATCGCAGGGCTAATTACCTGCGTCCTTCTCGTAATCGCCGGGTGCAGCGCACCCCAGTCTCCGCCGCCACCAGTAGGAGCTCCAGGTAATTTCGTCATCTCGTACTCCGGCGCGGTCAGCCAGCTGAGCAGGCTGACACCAAGTGAACAAGACGAGTATCTCCGCGATTTGGCCAGAACAGGGCTCGCCGCTCACCTGAACATGAGCACGCACGAGGTACGCAACGCTCTCTACGACACTATTGCAGACCGGGACGAGGCATTCGCCGACATGTCCAGGCAGGAGGTCGGACCAGGGCGGAGCCTGTTTGACGGGCGAGTGCTCCACGTGCTTGTCCAGCAGGACCGCCCATACCGGAACCGCACGGTCGGCCTGACTATCGACGAGTACCGCACGAATTCCGGGTCGGACCCAGAGTACACGCAAATTCACTATTACCAGTTCGATCCCGAAACGCAGACCATCAGCCTGACCAGTGCGAGGCCGGAGCCCACAGCCCAGGTCCGGGCCGCCCATGGGTATGTCACACTGCGGGTCGACGACCTAGCCGGGCTGACCCGATTCTTGAGCGGAGGCTACCATCTGTCCAACCTTCGCGTGTCCGAGGGAATCTGGGGGCTGGGCGACCAGATATGGGCCGGGGGTTGGAATTGGCCCGACGTTCCCGCGGTGCCGTTGAGCATGGAGGATATCTCCGTTATTCAGCGCGGCTACGTCGAAGCTGTGCGCCATGAGCCGGAGCAGCCCGAATCCGCGGCGCAGCCCGGCTTCTCGCTCGATCCGGTGACCAGCGTGACCATGGCAGATATGAAAGCGATACTACCGGATCTGCCGCCCGAATGGGCTGAAGTAATCCAGCGGGGCAGGCAAGTAAACCTGGGCGAGGATCCTGCCCCATCAATTACCCCACGCGATCCGCTTTTCCCGGAAGAATCCTTACCCGCCAAACCGCCGCAGCCGTTGGAACAGGTATCGCCCGAGGCTTTCGAAGCCCTGTTCACAGTCCTCAAGGACGTGGTCGACGCCGCCTTCTCCGGCCACGAGCCAAGCCTCAAAAAGCTGTCCACGCGTAACCATTCACACCTCCTGATCTTGGTGTCGCCGGTTTGATCGTCTCGCCGGAGTCCGGCATGATCGCTGTTCGTGATCGAGGAATCCGCGTCTTCGAGCGCGCCCTCGATGGAGGAGTTCGC
>NZ_JBDPLV010000149.1:0-8303 GCF_039871605.1 Acrocarpospora sp. B8E8
CCCCCCCCCCCCCCCCCCCCGAAATACGGCAACGACGAATAGCGCTCCGGGTGGCCGGAGCGCTAAGCCCTTACGAGGGCGGCGAAAACACCCGGCATAGCCGTGCCATGCCGGGTGTTGTTTCGCTAGGTCAGGAACCGCTCAACGACGGCTCCCGGGTGGGTCGTCCCCATCGTCCTCGTCGTCGACGGCGGCATAATCGGCATACCGATCTGCCAACTCGTCATAAGGGTCGTGCTCGTCATTGCGGTCGGAATCGACGTTGTCCTCGACTCCGAGCTCCGCACGCAGGCGCTCAAGATCCGTGCCGCCGCTGTTGTACTTCAGCTGGCGGGCGACCTTGACCTGCTTGGCCTTGGCTCGGCCGCGCCCCATTGGCTCGACCCCCTCATGCGGGGTCGTGCCCGACCCCTCGTCGCTAACGCACCACGCACTGACGCCACCTGACTTAGGGCGTCAGCCTCTCGTTCGCCTACAACCGTACCTGTTTTGCGCCCCGCTCGGTACGCCGTCTGGGCGGCGGCAGTCAGCGGCCCAGCCAAATGGCTCTAAGCCGCCCGACTTCCGACATTCTGCGCTCTGCCAGCCTATCTGCTGCGACGGCCGGGGGGACGCCCTCGTCGTCGGCGATGGCGAAGATTTTCTGGGTGGTGGCAAAAATCTGAGCCGCCCTCGCTTTGGCCCGCTCCATGTTGAAGCCCGCGATCTCGTCAGCGACCTGGATGACCCCGCCCGAGTTCACCACGTAGTCAGGCGCGTACAGGATGCCACGGTCGGCCAGCTGCTTCTCCACGCCGGGATGGGCGAGCTGGTTGTTGGCCCCGCCGCAGACGATCGTGGCGCGCAGCGTGGCCACCGTGTCGTCGGTGAGGGCGCCGCCGAGGGCGCAGGGCGCGTAGACGTCGATGTCCGCGGTGGCCAGGGCCGCGGCGTCGGGGAGCGAGTCGACCTCCGGGTGGCGGTGCCGTACCCGCTCGACGGCCTGGTCGTTGACGTCGCAGATCACCACCTCGGCACCGTCCTCCAGCAGGTGCTCGACGAGGCGGTGGCCGACCTTGCCGACGCCTTCCACGCCGACCCGCTTGCCGCGCAGGCTGGGGTCGCCGTAGCGGTGCGCGGCCGCGGCGCGCATGCCCTGGAACACCCCGTAAGCGGTCAGGATGGACGAGTCGCCCGCGCCGCCGTGGGCGAGGGTGCGACCGGTCACGTAGGCGCACTCGCGGCCCACGATGTCCATGTCCTCGCTGTAGGTGCCCACGTCGCAGGCGGTGTAGTAGCGGCCGCCGAGGGACTGCACGAACCGGCCGTAGGCCCGGAGCAGGGCTTCGGTCTTGTCCGTGGCGGGGTCGCCGATGATGACGGCTTTGGCGCCGCCGTGGTCCAGGCCGGCCAGGGCGTTCTTGTACGCCATGGCCCGGGCGAGGTTGAGCACGTCGGCCAGGGCGGCCTGCTCGTCGGGGTAGGGGTAGAAACGGGTTCCGCCGAGGCCCGGCCCGAGAGCCGTGCTGTAGATGGCGATGATCGCGTACAGGCCGCTGCGGTCGTCCGCGCAGAACACGACCTGCTCGTGCCGGGAGTTTCGGCTCGGTTCCTGGTGGGAGAGCCCGAAGACGTCGGTCACTGTGGTGACTCCTGATCGTCTCTGTCCGCCGCTCCATTGCGGCGGATCTCACCCTCCAGGGTAACGACGATCATGGATTGCGAGCAGGCGGACACTGCGCGGATCCGTTTCGCATGGCACGATTCGGGGTGTGCTGCCCTACGCCGCGTACCTCCGCGTCTACGAGCCGCTGACCGCATTTCCGGAGCGGGATCGGCTGGCCTGGGCCAGGTATGCCCAGAATCCGGAACGTCCGAGGCGGGCCGGGGCGCTTGAGGTCGAGCACGAGGAGTCCGTCCGGCGCATCCTGCGGGTGCCGCCGTTCCCCGCGCCGAGCGCGGAAAGCCACAACGCCTACCTGCGGCGCGTCGACGACGTGCTGTACGTCTGCCCGTGGCAGAGCCGGCTGCGCTCCTGGCTGGCGTTCGCCACCTTCCGCGGCAGCATGCCGGTCAAACTGGCCGACCGTTTCGTGCCGACCCCGGTCGCGGAGCGTACGGCCAACGAGTTCGACGCCTTCAAACGCGGCGAGCCGTCCCTGCGCATGCACATCAGGACCAGCACCTGGCATGTCCCGACCCCGTGGTTCGTGCCGTTCGACTCGGCCGAGCGCTGGCTGGTGCTGCGCGGCGAGGAGTCGGAGGGCATCACGATGGCCCCGGCCAGGAACATGCTCTACGTGACGTCGATGGCGCAGGCCCGCAAGCGGGTGGCTCGGGCCCTGGTGGTCATCCGGCGGCATGTCGGCGACGTGGACACGCTGACCGACGTCGAGGACGTGGGCCGCTGGCTGGAGGAGTTCCACCCGCACTCGCTGGTGGAACTGGACTACGGCGGCCTGGTGCACCTGATGGACGACGAGACCTTGCAGGCCGACCAGTCCGTGGCCGAATTGGCGGCGGCTCTCACGGGTTTGGACAACGGTCAGGAAGAACTTGCCTTCGCGATGTATCAGCGGGTGATCCTCCGCTGGAGGTCGATCCAGAGTCTGGAGTCGGCCAACTGAGCCCCAACCAGTGGGGCTGACCTGCGGCTTTGGGTCATGAGATGGTCGATGGGACAACTGCGAACTGAGTAGTTTGCCGTTTTCACTGCGATACCACGAAACGTGTCGCTAGAATCACCGAGCGTGACATCAACACGTGGTCGAGACGTTGCGCCCAGAGGGCTCGCCAATCGCGCTACGTGGCTGTATGGTCACATCGGGTGATGCCGCAAATGGTCCAAGAAACCGCACGTTATGGATCATTGGGGGACATCCGTGACAAGCGCCAAGATAAGTCGCAGGATCGCTGTCGCCGGTCCACACGGAGGAGAGGCCGCACAAATGTCAGCTCGTACACCCGAGGCCGAGCCACTGCTCACCCCGGCGGAGGTCGCAACCATGTTCCGCGTCGACCCCAAGACCGTCACTCGGTGGGCGAAGGCGGGCAAGTTGACGTCCATCCGCACCCTCGGCGGACACCGGCGTTACCGGGAAACCGAGGTTCGGGCGCTGCTCGCGGGCATTCCGCAGCAGCGCTCGGAGTAGTAGCGGGGGATCGCAGCACCTAGGGGGACGAACGGCGCGCTCGCGTCAGCGATGTGAGCGCGTCCACATCACATCCCGGTACCAGATGTGATCCGGCGCCGCCCGCCCGGCGCCGACCCAACCCTAGGAGCTACGTGTGAGCCGCTCGACCTCCGGGTCGTAATCGGCGGCCACCCCCACCAGGGCTACCATCTGCTCGCCCAGCAAGCGCTCCAACGTGGGCCGATCCAGGTCGCGGTGCTCCAGCCAGTCGAGCCCCGCCGTCTCCACGGAGGCGATCCACGAGCGGAGCGTGATGCGCAGCACCGGGCTGGGCGCGGTGACCCGCATCTGGCTCATGATCAGCTTGAACAGGCGCTGCCGGACGCCGTCGACGATCTCACCGATCTCGCCGGCACGATCGGCCGGGCCACCACGGAGGAGCGCCGCGAACCCCGCGGCGTGCTCCTCGACGAAATCGAAGTAGCGCCGCAGTCCGGCGGCGAGCTCGTCGATGGGCCGGCCCCCCTGCTGGGGGTGGAGTCTGGCCTCCAGCTCGTCGGCCGCGCTGCGTAACGCGGCGACGTAGAGCTCCTGCTTGCCGCCGAAGTAGTGGTAGACGAGCGCCCGGGAGGCGCCGGCCGACAGGGCCACGTCGTCGATGGAGACGTCTTCCGCGTCGTGCTTGCTGAAAAGCTCCAGCGCGGCGGCGATCAGTTCCTCACGGCGGCGGTCGACACTCAGCCGCCTGCGCGCGGGCCGCTGATCTGACTGGTTTGGCTGTTCTGAATTGTCCCGGTCCTTGGCGTCAAGTTTCGCCGGCCGGGGAGTTGCACCCACACTGTCGAGACTATCGGAGTCGCTAGCTGACAGCGCGCTCCAAAGCGATCAAGATGGATTTACCCGTACCTTATCCGGGATTCGATCGTTCTGTCTGACAGGTGCACGTCCGCGCATCGTGGGGAGAACCATGTCAGGACCGTCAATGCAGACCACTGCCCGGCACGACATCGCGGTACCCGTACCGGATTCCGGACTCGCCGACGGGTTCAGCCCGCGGCCACGACCGACGATCCGCAACGTCGCCGAGCGCGCGGGCGTATCGAAGTCACTGGTCTCCCTGGTCCTGCGCGGGTCGCCACATGTCAGCGAGCATCGCCGGGAGGCGGTTCTCCAAGCGGCCAGAGAGCTGGGGTACCGCCCGAACGCGGTGGCCCGCAGCCTGGTCGAAGGCCGGACCCATCTGGTCGGGGCGCTCGTCGCCGACCTGCACAACCCGTTCTACGCCGAGTTCCTCGACGGGCTCCAGGAGAGCCTGCACGGTGAGGGCCTGCGCCTGCTGATCGGCAGCGGTCGCTGGGACCCGGCGTTCGAGGACGAGGCCGTCGAGGCGTTCCTCGAACTGCGCGTCGACGGGCTCGTGCTGCTGGGGGTCGCCCCCTCCAGCGACACCCTGGCCGAGGCCGCCGCGTACACCCCGACCGTGGTGGTCGGCGAGCGCGACGTGGAACTCGACAGCGTCGACATCGTCGTGGACGACGATCAGCTCGGCGCCCGGCTGGCCGTCGATCACCTGGTCGAGCTGGGCCACCGCAGGATCGCGCACATCGAGGGCACGCCGTCGTCGGCCGCCCGGTGCCGGTGCGAGGGGTATCTGGTGGCGATGCGCAGGCACGCGCTCGCGCCGTACATCATGGTCGAGCACGGCGACTTCACCGAGGAGGGCGGCCGCCGCGCGGCGCGGGCCCTGCTCAACCGGGAGCCGCGGCCGACGGCGATCTTCGCCGCCAACGACGTGGTCGCGCTCGGCGTGCTCACCGCCGCCAGCGAGCTGGGCCTGCGGGTGCCGGAGGACCTGTCGGTGGTCGGTTACGACAACACCCACCTGGCCGCCGTCCACCACATCTCGCTGACCAGCGTGGACCAGCCGCGCCGCGCGATGGGCCGCTCGGCCGCCGCGCTGCTCAGCGACCGCATCTGCGAACCGGGCAAAACCTCCCGGCTCCGCCAGGTCACCCCCCAGCTGGTGGTACGGCGCAGCACCGGTGCCGCGCCAAGCGACGCTCAAAGCTAGGTCAATCGCGGCGGCGTCATGTTCCGGCAGGTGTTGACTGCGGGCATGACGCCGATGCATCGACCTGGGGGAATGAATGCGTGATCCGGAGTTGGTCTCCTGCGCCCAGCGCGCCGCGGCCGAGCTCGAACGGGCCTGGGGTCACTGGCGGGCCACGCGAGGCCGTCCCGCGGACGTGAGCATCGAGTCGGTCGCCAGCTACGTGGCGCACTCGATCGACCATCCGTGGGGCCGCCCGCGGGTGGTGCTCGGCCTGGACGCCGAGGACGCCAGGGAACTGGCCGCACTGCTGCACAAGCAGGAAGCCGCGGAAGCCGCCTGGTAGTTCTCTTCGTCTCTGGGTTTTCTCGCTAATCACGGTCTGGTCACGTCCCTGCTGCGCGTAGGTTGGGACGTTGACAGGCCTCAGCGAAGGGAACCAACCGCGATGAGTCGTCGTTCGGCGGTCGCCGCCGCAGTCCTGGCCCTGATCGGGCTCGGCGCCGTGGCGTGCGGCGGCACGGCGGGGGCCGGAACCGGCTCTGACGCCACCGCGCCGCTCGAAGTCAGCAAGAACGGAACCGCCCGGGCGGCAGGCGAGGCCGCCGCCCCGGCGAAGCCGCTCGACGGCAAGGTCATCGTGATCGATCCCGGGCACAACGGCGGGAACTACAAGCACCCTGAGATCATCAACAAGCAGGTCAACGTGCTGACCAAGTGGAAGGCCTGCGACACCACGGGGACGGCCACCAACGATGGATACTCCGAGGCCGCGTTCAACTGGGATGTAGCGCAGCGGCTGGCCAAGTTGCTCCGCGCCAAGGGCGCGACGGTGAAGCTGACCAGGGCCAACAACACCGGTGCCGGGCCGTGCATAACCAAGCGGGCGGCGATCGGGAACGCGGCCAAGGCGGATGCGGCGATCTCCATCCACGCGGACGGGTCGGCGGCTGGGAACCACGGCTTCCATGTGATCATGCCGAAGAAGATCAACGGTCCGGTGGATCCGGTGGTCGCGGACTCCAGGAAGCTGGGGATCACGATCAGGAACGCGGTGCACACGGGGACGGGGATGCCCTATTCCACCTACATCGGGTCGAAGGCGCTGGATTACCGCACCGATCTGGGCGGGCTGAATCTGTCGTCCGTGCCGAAGATCTTCCTGGAGTCTGGGAACATGCGGAATGCCGGGGACGCGGCGAAGTTCAAGAGCGCGGCCTGGCGGCAGAAGCTGGCCGCGGCGCTGGCGCAGGGGTTCCAGACATACCTGAAATGATCGTTTATCGGTCTTTTGGGGCATATCTGGGGCATGGATAATCACGGATCTTCGCAACCGGTGAAGCCGCCGGGCCGGGCGGCTTCTGGGCATATCTCGGGCATGGAGAGCTTGCTGCCACGTCCCCGCTTCGCGGAAGCCGCGCCTGGTGTGTTCACCTTCGCCGTCGGGTCGCTCGTCGCCGGTCCTGCCGATCTTGTCGATTCGGTACGGCTTGCGCTCCCCGTCCTGGACCTGCGCCGTACGGATGGCGCGGTGGGGACCATGGAGCAGGACAGAGACCTAGGCCGGACCAGTGGTGTGGCAAGGACCGTGAAGCGGGACGGAGATCTGGGCCAGGCCGGTGGCGTGGCAGGGACCGTGGAGCGGGACAGAGACCTAGGCCGGACCGATGGTGCGGCGGTAGTGGCCGTGGAGCGGGATGGGGATCTGGGGGCGGAGGCGTACTCGATCGCGATCTCCGAGGCGGGGGTGAAGATCTCGGCGGGGGATGCGGCGGGGGCGTTCTACGCCGGGCAGACGCTGCGACAGTTGCTGCCGGTGGAGGCGTTCAGGGCGGCGGCGTTGCCAGGAACGGCCTGGACGGTGCCCTGCGGGCGCGTGACGGACGCTCCGGCGTTGGCGTGGCGGGGGGCGCATCTGGACTTGTCCCGGCATTTCCTGCCGAAGCGGGAAGTGTTGCGGATGGTGGATCTGATGGGGGTGCACAAGCTCAACCGGCTGCACCTGCATCTGGCCGATGACCAGGGCTGGCGGGTGGAAAGCCGGGCGTTTCCTCGATTGCACGAAATTTCGTCGTATCGGGCAAGCACGACGACGAGCTTCTTTGGCGAGGAGCCCTCGGATGACGGCATCCCGCACGGTGGCTACTACACCTTGGCCGATCTGAGCGAAATTTCGGCATACGCTCGGGCGCGCTCGGTGACCGTGGTCCCGGAGATCGACGTCCCCGGCCACGCCTCCGCCATCCTCGCGGCCTACCCGGCCCTGGGCGCCAAACCCACCGAATCCCACGAGGTCCTCACCCGCTGGGGAATCTCCCCGGCCATCCTTTCCCCTCTCCCACCCACCCTCGACTTCCTCACAACGATCTTCGACGAGCTCATCGACGCCCTCGGCCCGCTCCCCTACTTCCACATCGGCGGCGACGAGTGCGTCCTCGACGACTGGGCCACCTCCCCCGAAATCTCCGCCCACCGCGAATCCCTCGGCCTGGCCACCCCCGGCGACCAGCACGCCTGGTTCCTCCGCCAACTCGCCGACGCCCTGGCCACGCGAGGCAGCCGAGCCGTCGTCTGGGACGAGGCCTTCGTCAGCGGCCGCCTCCGCCCCGACACGATCGTCATGCCCTGGCGCGGCATGAACGTCGCCCACCGCGCGGCAGCCGCCGGCCACGACGTCGTCATGACCCCCGTCTACCCCCTCTACTTCGACTACGCCGAAGCCGCCACCCCCACCGAACCCCTCGCCATCGGCGACACGATCACCGTCGCCGACGTGGCCGCCTTCGCCCCCGTCCCCTCCTCCTGGACCCCCGCCGAACAGGCTCACGTCGCAGGCGCCCAGTTCCAACTCTGGAGCGAACGCATCCCCGACGCCCGCACCCTCGACTACCGCGCCTGGCCCCGCGCCTGCGCCGCCGCCGAAATCACCTGGACCGGCCACCCCGCCCCAAACTTCCACGACCGCCTAACGGCCCACCTCCCCCGCCTAGACGCCCTCGGCATCGAATACCGCCCCCTCACCGGCCCCCACCCTTGGCAACGCGGCGGCGGCTGGCGCACCCACCGCCCCGGCGCCGTCCCCGTAGCCGACGTAATGCGCCACCTAGACGGCCTAACCCAATCCCCCGACTCAACCCGAC
>NZ_JBDPLV010000015.1:0-176613 GCF_039871605.1 Acrocarpospora sp. B8E8
GTCGCGTCCATACCTACCTCGTCACCGCAACCAACCACGGCATCGACGCCTTCCATGCGCTCCGTGACGCCTTCCTCGGCAACCCCTGGACGCTGTCTCAAGCCACCGCATAACCCCAGCTCACGGATACGTGTGAGTGGTTACGGTTCCTTTGATGAGCGGACTGATAACCTGATGATTGTCCTAATATGTCGGAACTCTTAATGATCATTCCATTTCAGAGCTCCGACCGCTGATGACGTTGATCAGAACTGTTGACGTCGTCGTCACTGGCGCGGGCATGCACTCCAGGTGCTCTGGATCATGGCCGAGTTTCCCATACGGGTGTGATGAAACATGTTTGCCCCAGCCGAACAAGCCAAGTCCACCGCCGAAGGGCCGGGCAGTGGAGATGCATGGACAAGCTGCTGTGCCAGGTGTGTGGCGGCCCGGCGACTGCCCGGAGGCACAGCTCACGTCGACCTTTTCGGGTGGTCGCGCGGAACCCCTAGGTGGTGGAGTTGGCCTGCACCAGGTTGCCGGTCCGCTTACGACCTGGCCGTTGCGGATCTTGCGGCGTTTCATGAAGGCCCGCATGGGCGTCGGCAAGTTGTGCGGCTGACGTAGGGGCCTAATGTGTACACAATCGGGTACACTTTGGGAATGTTGATTGAGACATTGTCTGTGCGAGAGGCTCGCGAGCAACTGCCCAGCGTGCTGGAGCGGTTCCGTAACGGTGACCGTAGGCCGGTGGGCGTAGGCTCACATCGTAAGACCGAGGCGGTCATGGTTCCGGTCGAGGTTTTCGACGAACTGACTGCTGAGAGAGCTCGGTCACTGACGCAAGCGTCGGTATCGGTGCAGGCTGAAGGGCTCACGATAGGCGCCGATGTCGAGGCCATCGCTGAACGATGGGCGCAGGGCGAAATCAGCACCGCACAGATGCGTGAACTGGTTCGGCGGCTGTACGACGCACCGTGAGTAGCGATCCATACCTCGACCCCGCGAGCGGTGTGCTGCGCAACAAGCTCGGCATCTCCGACCTTCGGCGCCTGCGTGCAGCGGAGGCGGGCCTGACTCTGGCGGCGTTGGCGGACCTGGGCACCCGGACGCTGCCCGGCAGCTACGACTTGGCCCATTTGCAGTCCTTTCATCGGGAGATCTTCGGCGATCTCTACCCCTGGGCCGGTGAGATCAGGGTCGTGGGTATCGCCAAGTCGGACCCGTTCTGCCTGCCACAGCACATCGCGTCGTACTCGGCGGAGGTGTTCGGCGCTCTGGCGAAGGAGCGGTACCTGCATGGGCTGCCACGCGACGGTTTCGTTGACCGGTTGACTCATTACTTCGCCGAGGTCAATGCGATCCACCCGTTCCGTGAGGGCAACGGGCGGACGCAGCGCGCCTTCTTTGGTCAGCTCAGCCGCGAAGCGGGTTGGCCCATCGACTGGTCTGGTCTCGACCCGGATGTCAACGAGGCCACATCGATGGCTTCACTGCGCGGTGACAACGGCCCACTTCGCCACCTCCTCGATATTCTGGTGGATTCTCGGCCGTGGTGACCGGCTGGAGAGGCGTCAAATGGGCGTGCGAGCTAGCCTGCCACCACAAGGATCTCGAAGCCGTCGCCGCTGACGATTTGGCCGTTGCGGACCTTGCGGCGTTTGCGGAGTTCGAGTTCGCCGTCTACTAGGACGTTGCCCTCGGCGATGAAGTGTTTGGCTTCGCCGCCGCTTTCGGTGATGGAGCAGTATTTGAGCAGGTCGCAGAGGGGGATGTAGTCGGATGCCAGGGTGAAGGTCTCGCGTACCTATCCAGGATAGGTCTCACCAGGTGTTGGCCCAGAAGGCCAGGGCGAGGGCGGCGACCAGGAGGCTGGCGGCGCTGAAGAGGGTGCGGAGGGTGTTCCAGCGGTTCCAGCGGGGGGCGAAGGCCGTCCAGATGTCGGTGGCGGGGCCGGTCGCGTGGTCGAGGGCGTTGTTCAGGGGGATGTTGACGGCGATGGTGGGGATGAACGTGCCCGCGAGGTAGACGGCGGCGGCGGCCAGGAAGAGCAGGCCGGGGAGGGTCTGGCCGTCGATCAGCACGAGGACGCCGGTGATGATGCCGACCAGGGGTGTGCCCAGGAAGGACAGGAAGAAGACCGGGTTCTGGATCTTGATGTTGATCTGGCGCATCACCGAGACGGCGTGTTCCGGTCCGGCGGAGTCCATGGCGGGCATCACCGAGACCGAGTAGGCGTAGAAGAGCCCGGCGATCCAGCCGGTGAGGACCAGCGTTGCGAATGCCGCGATTGCCGTCAGGGCGAACATTTCGACCATCTCCCCTCGTTTGGGTTAACCCTATGAAACCCGCGTGCCGCGCGCATCGTCCCCGGGCCGGATGATTAGCGTTGGTATGGGGGGAACGCATGGTTGGTCGTTCGCGCGTGCCGCGGATGCTGTCGATATCTCTGACGGTGCTCGCGGTGTATTCGGCGGTGATCGCGCTGAACCCGCCGCTGCGGCATGGCCTGAGCGGTTTGACCGAGTTCGTGGACAGCTGGCTCTTCCCCATCGCGCCCAACCTCGCCTACGCCGCGTTCACCACGCTGCTGGCCGGCGCGCTGGCCCGGCGCAAGCGGATCGCCTGGCGGCTGGTCGTGGTCCTGCTCGGCATCTCCCTGGCGCTCAGCCTCGCGGGCGTGCTGGTGCTGCTCTACGTGCCGGGCGGTACGGTCGAAGGCGGCAAGGGAACCCTGGCCGAGACGGCGTTCAGCCTGGTCGTGGTCACCCTGCTGCTGGTGCTGATGCTCTGGTCGCGCCAGGAGTTCTACGCCCGGGTCCAGCCCGCGTCGGCCCGCAAGGCGATCCTGACCCTGGGCGGCCTGCTCGCCGTCTCGTTCGTGGTCGGATTCCTGCTGGTCACCGCGTTCTCCGGCACCTTGCCCCCGCACCGGCGGGCGGTGTGGACGCTCAGCCACACCCTCGGCGGCGTGTTCGACGTGCCCCACCCGGGCCACCCGCCGAGCTGGGTGTCGTTCCTGATCGGGCTGATGAGCGCGATCGCGCTGATCACCGCCTTCGCGGTGCTGTTCCGGTCACAGCGGGCGAAGGCCGTGCTGGCCCCCGAGGACGAGGAACGGATCCGGAAGCTCCTGGGAGAGCGTGATTCGCTGGCCTATTTCGCGACCAGGCGGGACCGCAGCGCGATCTTCTCGCCCAGCGGGAAGGCGGCCGTCTCCTACCGCGTGGTCAACGGCGTCAGCCTGGCCGGGGGCGACCCGGTCGGCGACCCTGAAGCGTGGGAGCATGCGATCCGCGCTTGGACCGACCAGGCCGCCGCGTACGGCTGGACGCCCGCCGCGATCGGCGCCAGCGAGGAGGGCGCCCGGGCATACCAGCGCGGCGGCCTGAAGGTCCTCGAACTCGGCGACGAGGCGGTCATCGACGTGGCCGCGTTCACGCTCACCGGCCGGGAGATGCGCGGCGTACGCCAGGCCGTCAACCGGGTCGAACGTGCCGGTTACACGCTGTGCGTGCGCCGCCACCACGAACTGAACTCTGAGGAGATGCGCACCATCATCGGCCGCGCCGAGGCCTGGCGCGACACCGAGACGGAACGCGGCTTCTCGATGGCCCTCGGCCGCCTCGGCGACCCGAGGGACGGGCAGTGCGTGCTGGTGCAGGCGCGGAAACCGGACGGGGACGAGGCGGCCCTGCTGTCGTTCGTGCCATGGGGGGCCACCGGTCTTTCGCTCGACCTGATGCGGCGGGACCGGGACGCCGAGAACGGCCTGATGGAGTTCATGGTCGCCGGTCTGGTCGAGGCGGCCCCGGGGCTCGGTGTAGACCGGATCTCGCTGAACTTCGCCGTCTTCCGGTCGGCGTTCGAGGAGGGCGCCAGGATCGGCGCGGGCCCGGTGATCCGGGCGTGGCGCCGCCTGCTGCTGTTCCTGTCCCGCTGGTGGCAGCTGGAGTCGCTGTATCGGGCAAACGTGAAATACCACCCCGAATGGGTGCCCCGATTCCTCGCGTACGGGGACACCAGAGACCTGGTCAAGGTCGGCATCGCCTCGGCTGTGGCGGAGGGGTTCCTGCGTCCGCCGAGCCTGCCGCAGCTGCTTCGGCGCGGGGAGGCGTGACTTAGGGTGGGCTGATGGATCTGACGTTGATGGCCGTGCACGCTCATCCCGACGACGAGGTGCTCACCACTGGGGGGATCCTGGCGCGTTACGCGGACGCGGGGTTCCGTACCGTCCTGGTGACCTGCACCAACGGCGAGGCGGGGGACGGACCCGGGGGAGTGAAGCCGGGCGAGGACGGCCACGACGGCGAGGCGGTGGCCGAGGAGCGGCTGGCCGAGCTGCGGGCGTCGGTCGCCCATTTAGGGATCGGTGACGTCGAACTGCTCGGCTATCGCGACTCCGGCATGGACGGCTGGGACACCAACAAGGACGCGCGGGCGTTCTGGAACATCCCGATCGAGGAGTCCACCGCCAAGCTCGCCGCGCTCATGGCGCACTACCGGCCGCAGGTCGTCGTCACCTACGACGAAAACGGCGGTTACGGTCACCCCGACCACATCCAGGCGCACCGCATCGCGATCGCGGCCACCGAGGCGACCGGCATCCCGGACAAGCTCTACTACACGGCGATCCCCCGGACCCGGGCCAGGGCGATGTTCGAGCACATGCGCTCGATCGGCATCGACCTGGGTTTCGAGCCGTCCCCTGACTTCGGCACCCCCGACGAGCTGATCACCGCCACCGTGGACGTCACGCCGTACGTGGACCGGAAGATCAAAGCGCTGCGCGCGCACGCGAGCCAGAGCGACAACATCTGGCTGCTCCAGCTGCCGGATGAGGCCCAGCAACTCGTCCTCGGGCATGAGGCCTTCGTCCGGGTCCGCTGCCAGATCGAGGCTCCTGACCAGGAAGACGATCTGTTCGCGGGTTTGACGGAGGGCTAACACCCTGTCGAGCCCGGCTCACGTCAGCGGAAACTGGCGGCGTGATTCCGGTTTCGGTGGTCTGGCTGCGGCTCGAACTGGGCAGGCGCCTGCGATCCCTGCTCGTGCTCGGGCTGCTGGTGGCGTTCGCCGGGGCGACCGTGCTGACCGCCCTGGCCGGAGCCCGGCGCGGCGACAGCGCGGTGGACCGGCTGCTCGCCGTGACACTCCCCGCCACCGCCTCGGTCCTGCCCAACCGGACCGGCTTCGACTGGGACGCAGTCCGCCGCCTCCCCGGCGTGGCGGCGGTGACCACGTTCCCCAGCTACACCGACCTGCCCATCGACGAGGCTCCGGACGACCAGATCACCCCGTTCGTTCCCGCCGACACCGACGCGATGGCCACCATCGAGCGGCCGGTCGTCCTGAGCGGCCGCCTCCCCGACCCGTCCCGAGCCGACGAAGCCGTGGTCACCGCGGAGTTCGTCCGCAACGTCGGCAAGGGCATAGGCGATCAGGTCACCCTCCGCCTGCCCACCCCCGACCAGTCCGACACCAGCATCGGCGGGCGCGATACCGGCGGCCCTGAGGGCCCCGCGGTCCGGATGCACATCGTGGGTGTGATCCGCTCGTTCTGGTACACGGACGAGGTCGGCGGCCCCGGCAAACTCATCCCATCCCCTGGCCTGTTCACCCGCTACCGGGCCAATCTGGTGGGCTACAGCGCCCAGGTCCCGCTCAACGGCCTGGTCCGCCTCCGTGGCGGCGACGCCGGACTCGCCAGCTTCCAGGCGGCACTCCCGGGCGTCGACGTCGTCAGCCGCTCCGAAACCATCCAGCACACCCGCAACGTCGTCGCCTTCGAAAGCGCCTGCCTGGCTGCCTTCGGCCTCGCCGCCTTCCTGGCCGCCGTCGTCCTCATCGGCCAGGCCGTCATCCGGTACGGCGCGGCCGGGGCCACCGAACTGAACGCGCTGGTGGCGCTGGGCCTGACCCGCCGCCAGGGCACCCACCTGAGCGTGATCGCCCCCGGCCTGGCCGCCCTGGCGGGCACGGTCGTCGCCGTCGTTCTGGCGGTGACCGCCTCCTCCTGGATGCCGTTCGGCGCGGCGGCTGCCCGCGAGCCGGACCCAGGCGTGGACGCCGACTGGCTGGTCCTCGGCTCCGGATTCGTGCTCATCCCGGTCCTGGTGGCTGTCGCGGCCGGAGCCTCCGCGTGGGCGGGCCTCACCGGCCCCGACCGGATACGGCCGGGCCGACGGTCGGCGCTGGTGACGGCGATGACCGTGCTCAGCCTGCCGGTGGCCGTAGTCGTCGGAGCCAGGTTCGCGCTGGAGCCCGGGCGGGGGCGGGATCGGGTGCCGGTGCGGCCCGCGTTGCTGGGGGCGGTGACGGGGGTGCTCGGGGTGCTGGCCGCGTTCACGTTCTCGGCCGGGGTCGCGGACGCCGCCAGGAACCCGGCCAGATTCGGGCAGAACTACCAACTGATGGCGGTCTTCGGCTTTGACGGGCGGGACGTCCGGCCGCCCAGACCGGTGCTCTCCGCGTTGGCCGCAGATCCCGACGTGACCGGGGTGACGGACCTGCGGGTGGCCGCCGGGCGGATCGGCCCGCTCCCGGTGGTGACGCTCAGCTTCGACCCGGTCGGCGACCCGGTCCCGCTGGTGCTCACCGAGGGCCGCCCGCCGACCAACGGTGAGGAGGTCGTGCTGGCCCCGACGAGCGCGCGGCGGCTCGGCGCGGGCGTGGGCGACCGGGTCGCGCTCACCGGCGACCTGGGCACCCGCGAGCTGACCGTGACCGGTGTCGGCTTCGCCGTGGAGACCTCCACCCGGGGCTACGAATCCGGCGCGTGGGTCACCTCCGACGGCTACGACGTGGTCTTCCGCGGGTTCAAGGAACACGGCAGCCTGCTCGCGCTCCGGGAGGGCGCCGACCCGGAGGCGGTCGCGGCCCGGCTGCGGACAACCGTGGGTGGCGGACTGCTGATCTTCACGCCGTTCGTCCCCCGCCAGTTCGGGGAGATCAGGAACGTCCAGGTGCTGCCGCTGGTACTGGGCGCGTTCCTGGCCCTGCTCGCCGTCGGCGCGGTCGGCCACGCCCTGATCACCGCCGTCCGCAGGCGCGGCCACGACCTGGCCGTGCTGCGCGCCCTCGGCATGACCCGCGGCCAGTGCCGCCTGGTCGTCGTCACGCAGGCCAGCGCGATCACCGTGCTCGGCCTGCTCGCCGGGGTCCCGCTCGGCATGGCGCTGGGCCGCATCCTGTGGCGGGCCGCCGCCGGGATCATGCCGTTGCAGTACCAGCCGCCCACCTCGCCATGGACGCTCATCCTGATCGCGCCGCTGGCACTGCTGATCGCGGCCCTGCTCGCGACCGGCCCAGGGCGGCATGCGGGCCATCGCAACCTCGGGCAGGCATTGCGGGTGCTCGACCGCGCCTGAGTCTGGACTGAGGAACGCAGGTCGCGAAGCGGCCAGAGAGACGAGGGAAGACACAGGCTGAAGGCGGTCGAGCCCGCCGTGCCGGAGGCGCGGCCATAAACACGAATAACGCGCATTTCCGGAGATGCGGGAAAAATTTCGCCGGGCGAATCTGGTCAAGTCACCATGATTTCGTCTGCGGAGGAGGCGTTCATGCCACACATCACCCTCAACTCTGATGAACCTGGAATACGCGGGCTGTTCCGGTTCCGGCCAGAAACCGCGCTCCCACTGAACGAGCTGGCGGAAGTGCTGTTGTGCGGGGAGAGCACGCTCTCCCGAGGCGAGCGGGAGTTGATCGGGGCGTACGTGTCGGCGCTGAACGCGTGCCGATTCTGCTACTCCACGCATGCGGCCATCGCGGCCGTACAGCTGGGCGAGGATCTGGTCCTGGTGGAGCAGGTCCGCGCGGACGTCAACCGAGCCCCGATCTCCGACAAGCTCAAGGCCCTGCTGGCGATCGCCGGAGCGGTGCAGGAGTCCGGCCAGAAGGTGTCGGAGCAGCATGTCACCACCGCCAAGGAGGCGGGTGCCACCGACATCGAGATCCACGACACCGTGCTCATCGCGGCGGCGTTCTGCATGTTCAACCGCTACGTGGACGGCTTGGACACGTTCGCCCCCGACGACCCCGCCGTGTACGCGGCCCGTGCCCAGCGCACCGACGGATATTTGGCCGTATTGGCCGATTCTCTGCGTTTGGGATAGGACGCAATTTGCGGCATGAACGTCCGGGGTTGACCAGATAACGGGTGATCAACGACCCTGCGTGTGGAGGCCACGCCTGCTGATCACCAAGGAGTGTTCATGCCGCACATAGCGCTGGGGAACGAAGCACCTGGAATCACCGGCCTGTTCCAGTATCGGCCAGAGACCGCCCGCCCAATGAGCGCCCTCGCCGAGGTGTTGCTGCGTGGTGAAAACTCGCTGCCGCGCGGGGACCGTGAACTGATCGCCGCTTACGTGTCCGCGCTGAACGACTGCCGCTTCTGCTACAACTCGCACGCGGCTTTCGCCGCCGCCCAACTGCCCGAAGGCATGGACCTGGTCGAGCAGGTCCGCGCCGACCTGGGCGGAGCGCCCATCTCGGCCAAGCTCAGGGCGCTGCTGATGATCGCGGGCGCGGTCCAGGAGAGCGGCCGCAAGGTCGCCGAGGAGCACATCGCCGCCGCCAGGGACGCGGGCGCGTCCGACGTCGAGATCCACGACGCGGTCCTGATCGCGGCGGCGTTCTGCATGTACAACCGGTATGTGGACGGTCTGGCCGCGCTCACCCCCGACGACCCGGCCGACTACGCGGTGATGGCCCAGTTCATCGTGGCCGCCGGATATGTCCGGGATGACATTAAGGACAGGGCCTGATGCCTCGCTATCTCATCATCGGCGCAGGTCCCGCCGGTCTCCAGCTCAGCTACTACCTCAAACGCGCCGGCGCCGAATACGTCACGCTCGAACGCACCGAGGCCCCCGGCGCCTTCTTCAAGGAGTTCCCCCGGCACCGCCGCCTGATCTCGCTCAACAAGGTGCACACCGTCGAGGACGAGCCGGAGATCAAGCTCAGGTGGGACTGGAACTCGCTGCTCAACGACTCGCCCGACCTGATGTTCCCGAAGTATTCGAGCGAGTACCTGCCCGGCGCCGACGATCTTGTCAGGTATCTCGCCGACTTCGAGCGCGAGCACGAACTCAATGTACGTTTCATGACTCCGGTCGACCGAATTGAGAAGATCGACGGCCGATTCCACGTGCACACGCCCGCGGAGACGTACGTGGCCGAATGCGTGATCGTCGCCACCGGCTGGGGCGGGCCGAACATTCCCAATATTCCGGGTATCGAGCTGGCGACCGGCTACGAGGACATGGAGGTTGAAGGTTCCGCCTACGCGGGCCAGCGGGTGCTGGTGATCGGCAAGGGCAACTCCGCGTTCGAGACCGCCCAGGCGATCCTGCCGCACGCGGCCATCGTGCACCTGGCGAGCCCGCACGGGGTGCGCCTGGCCTGGCACACCAAACACCCCGGCGACGTGCGCGGCCAGTACGGCGCGTTCCTCGACAGCTACTGGTTCAAGACCCTGCACGGCGTGCTCGAATGCGACATCAACCGCATCTGGCGCGAGGAGGACCACTTCAAAGCGGCCATCACGTACACGCTGGCCAACGGCGAGCAGGCCCTGCTGGAGTACGACTCCGTCATCCGCTGTACGGGCTTCACCATGGACCGCAGCATCTTCGACGACTCCTGCTTACCCGACATGGCCCCCAACGGGCGGATCCCCGCCATCCGCCCCGACTGGCAGTCCGCCAACGTGGACGGCCTCTACTTCGCGGGCACGCTCATGCAGGCCCGCGACTTCAAGCAAGCGTCGTCGGCGTTCATCGACGGCTTCCGCTACAACCTGCGCACGATGACGGCCCTGCTGGCCGAGCGCTACGAGAACACGCCGCTGGATCGCCAGGTGATTCCGCTCGACCACGAGAAGCTCGGCGCGACCATGCTCGACCGCGTGAACTGGAGTTCTGCTCTGTGGACCCAGTTCGAGTACCTCTGCGACGCGTTCGTGGTCGACCGCGCCAGCGGCCAGATCCAGCATTATCAGGATCTGCCCGAGGACTACGCCGTCGAACGCTTCGGTGACCAGGAGGAACTCTTCACGATCACCCTGCGCTGGGGCCGTCAGAACTACGGCGACGTGTTCGCCATCCAGCGCGACCCCACCCCCGACATGGCCCACGAAAGCGCGTTCCTGCACCCCGTAATCCGCTCATGGCGGCACGGCGAGAAGGTCGCCGAGCGGCACCTGCTGGAGGACCTGCTGGCCGTCTGGCGCAACCCGGTCCGCCACGTGGAGCCGCTCTACGCCTTCCTATCCGAACAACTGACCTGAGAAATCCCGCACCAGCTCGTCGACCACGTCCGCCGCCGAACCCCGGCGGGCGTGGACGACCGCCTGCCGGGCCGCCCCCGTCCCGACCACATGCAAGCGCGCCACCCGCTCGACCACCAGATCAAGATCCCCGGTCTCCTCCAGAGCGGGCCGAAGAAGCGCCAGCAACGCGTCCACCTGCGCCGACGCCGGGAGCAGCCGCCCGCTGACCGGATCGATGGCGTCCCCGGCCAGCCCATCCCTGGCCGCCTGCCAGTACGACGCCCGCAGCAACTCCCCCCGGATCCGCGGCCCCGGATCACCCCGTTCCACCCGTTCCAGCGCGGTCACCACCAGCGCCCGGACAATCGCGCCGAGCAGCGCGGACTCCCCGGCAGTGGCCGGGACATCGGTCACCCGGACCTCCAGTGTGGGCAGCCGGGCCGACGGGCGGATGTCCCAGAAGATCGTGCCCGGGTCCACCAGGACCTTGGCCTCGGTCAGTTTGCCGATCACCTCGTCGTACTCGGCGGCCGAGGTGAAGTACGGCGGCGGCCCGGCCACCGGCCACTTGCCCCAGCAGAGCGTGCGCCAGCTGGCGTAACCGGTGTCGCGCCCGCACCACAGCGGCGAGTTGGCCATCAGCGCGATCAGCGTCGGCAGCCACGGCCGCAGGTGGTTGCTGACCAGCACGGCACGTTCCCGGTCGGGCAGGTGCACGTGGACGTGACCGGCGCAGATGCTCTGCTCGTCGTGGAGCGAGCGGTAGTTGGCGATGCCGATGCCGTACCGGGGATTCTCGGTGATCAGCGGCGGGACCACGTCACCGAGCACGGCCGTGCCCGAAGCGACCACCCGCAGCCCTTCGTCGGCCGCTGCGGACGCCACAACGGCGCGCATCTGGCGGAGCTGGGTCTCCAACTCGGCGGTTCCGGCGCAGGGCCGGGTCTTGGCCTCCACCTGGTAGCGGGTGATCTCGGTGCCGACCTGCTCGCCCAGCGCCGCCGCCGCCCTGGCCACGACGGCGGCCGACCGCGGGGCCGCCTCCCGCGTCTCGGGGTCGACGACGAGATATTCCTCTTCCACTCCGACGAGGGGACAGGCCGCGTCGAAGGGCACCACTTGCTCGATATCCGCCGTGGCAGTCATGCCGCTCCTTGTTGATGGCCGATCCTCCGGATCGGCGGCTCGGCCGCCCTCAGCCTGTGTCTTCCCTCGTCTCTCCGGCCGTTTCGCGACCCGCGTTCCTCAGTCCAGACACAGGCGCGGCCGAGCGAGGTTCCCATACTTATGACGCGCGTAGGTTATCCACGCGTCGCCCCGCACGGGCGGAATCGCGGCGAGGTGCGCACAAATAGAGGTCCGAATATTGCGGTGCTCACCGACATGTCCGGCGCCTATCGTCGGGGGGTGAACGAGACCGTGACGATGGTGGACAGGCGGGCGCTGGCCGCCGCCGGGGTCACCCTGGTGTTGTGGGCTTCGGCCTTCGTGTCCATCCGCAGCGCGGTGGCGTCCTACTCGCCCGGCGCGCTCGCGCTCGGGAGGCTGCTCGCCGGTTCGCTGACGCTGGTGGTGATCCTGCTGCTGCGCGGCGAGCGGCTGCCGCCGAGGGCGGCCTGGCCGGGGATCGCGGTGTCCGGGGTGCTCTGGTTCGGGGTCTACATGGTGGCCCTCAACTGGGGCGAGCAGGAGGTGGACGCGGGCACGGCGGCGATGCTCGTCAACATCGGGCCGATCGTCATCGCGCTGCTGTCCGGCTACCTGCTGAAGGAGGGCTTCCCGCGCCCGCTGCTGATCGGCCTGGCGGTCTCGTTCGGCGGGGCGCTCCTGGTCGGCTTTTCGATGTCCGGCGGGGGTTCGTCCTCGGTGCTCGGCGTCGTGCTGTGCGTGCTGGCCGCCGTCTCGTACGCGATCGCGATCGTCGCCCAGAAGCCCGCGCTGGCGAACGCGTCCGCGCTGCAGGTGACCACGTTCGGCTGCGTGATCGGCGCGGTCGTCTGCCTGCCGTTCGCCGGTCAGTTGATCGATCAGGTCGGCTCCGCGCCGCTGCCGGCCACGCTCAACCTGCTCTATCTGGGCGTGTTCCCGACCGCGCTGGCCTTCACCACCTGGGCGTACGCGCTGGCCAGGACCACTGCGGGTAAACTGGGCGCCACCACCTACGTGGTGCCCGCGATGGTCGTGCTGATGGCCTGGGCGTTCCTCGCCGAGGTGCCCGGCTGGCTCACCCTCGCCGGAGGCGCCCTCTGCCTGGTCGGGGTAGCGATCTCGCGCAGGCGGCCGTCATAGCAGCTTGTCCAGCGTGATCGGCAGGTCGCGGACTCGTTTGCCGGTGGCGTGGTAGACGGCGTTGGCGATCGCTCCGGCGACGCCGACGATGCCGACCTCGCCGATGCCGAGCAGGCCGAGCGGCATGGTCGGGTCGGGATCGTCCAGGTAGCGGATGTCGATCGAGGGGATGTCCGCGTGCACCGGCACGTGGTACTCCGCCAGACCGGCGTTCATGATCCGGCCGTTGCGCGGGTCGACCAGGGTCTCCTCGGCCAGCGCCATGCCGATGCCCATGATGATTCCGCCGCGCAGCTGGCTGGCCGCCGTCTTGGCGTTGATCACCTTGCCGACATCGAAGACACCCAGCCAACGGGAGATCCGGATCTCGCCGGTGTCGGAGTCCACCCGCACCTCGCAGAACTGCGCGCCGCAGGCGGCCTTCACCCAGCGCCGCCGGTCCATCAGGAACTTGGACATGAACCTGACCTGACCGGTGATCTCGCCCAGCCGGGTGTCTGAGCCGACCTGGGCCTCGATCGAGGCGCGGTCGGCGCGGCGCAGGATCTCCTGGTAACTCTCACCTCGCGAACCGTCGTAGAGGCCGCCGTCCTTGGCCCGCACGTCCGCGAAGCGGCGACCGCGCAAGGGAGAGCCGGGCGTTTTCCTGGCCGCCGAGAACACCGATCGCCTGAGCTTCTCGCAGGCGGTGATGAGGCTGGCGGCGATGCTCGCCGTCTGCCCGGAACCTCCGGCGCCGGGTCCTGTGGGCAGGGCGGTGTCGCCGTACTCGACGGTGATCGCCCCCAGCGGCACGCCCAGGGCGTCGGCCGCGATCTGCGCCTGGGCGGTCGCCGCGCCCATGCCCATCTCGTGGAAGCCGCAGCGGACCAGGACGGTTCCGTCGGCCGACAGGCGTACCGTGACGTTGGCCTGGAACTGCCAGGCCGGGTGGTAGGCGGAGGCGACGCCCATGCCGATCAGCCACTTGCCGTCCCGCATCGAGCCGGGCTCCGGCGAACGTTCGCCCCAGCCGAACTCCTTGGCGCCCACCTCGTAACATTGGAGCAGCATGCGGTGGGCGAACGCCTTGCCGTCGATCGGGTTGCGAGCGGGCTCGTTGCGGGCGCGCAGCTCGATGGGGTCCATGCCCAGCTGGTACGCGAGCTCGTCCACTGCGGCTTCGAGCGCGAACGAGCCGATCGACTCGCCGGGAGCGCGCATGAAGGTGTTGGAGAGCGCGTCCAGCTCGACCAAGTTCTGCTGGACCTGGAGGTTGGCGGCGTCGTAGAGGTGGCGGGTCTGCGAGGTCACCTGTTCCGGACCGCCGCCGACCTTGCCGGTCTGGGTGATGCTGGTGTGGATGAGCGCGGTCATCGAGCCGCCGGTCTCCGCGCCGATGGCCACCCGCTGGATCGAGGGGGTGCGCCCGCCGACCGTGCGGTTGACGCCTTCCCTGGTCAGCATCAGCCTGACCGGCCGTCCCGTCACCTTCGCGGCGAGCACGGTGAGCACCGTGCCGGGCCACACCATGGTCTTGCCGCCGAACGCGCCGCCGACGAACGGCGAGATCACCCGGATGTTCTCCTTGGGCACGTCGAACCGGGCCGCCAGATGCCCCTGCGTCCAGGCGATGTTCTGGCTGCCCTCGTGCAGGATCAGCCGATCCTTGTCCCAGTACGCGGTGGTCGAGTGGGGTTCGATCGCGTTGTGGTTGTGCCCCGGCGTCGTGTACCGCAGATCGAGCGAGAACGGCGCGGACGCCAGAGCCGCGTCGGGGTCGCCCTTCTTGGCTCCCCCCTCCGAGATCATGGTGTTCTTCTGCGGCGTCGCGTTGCCTTCCTCGGCGGCGAAGTCCACCGTGGCGGGAAGCTCGGCATACTCCACCTCGACCAGGTGCGCGGCCTCTCGCGCGGCGTCCAGCGTCTCGGCCACCACCACCGCGATCGGCTGCCCGTTCCAGTGCACTTCGTCGGTGTTCAGGTAGTTGACCGTGGTGCCGGTGGCGAGCGTGCTCAAATCCATCGGGGTCATCTTGGGCGCGGGTTTCATCGGCGGCGCGTTCTCGTGAGTGATCACCGCCAGCACGCCCGGCGTCTTCCGCGCCGTCGCCGAGTCGATCCGCGTGATCCGCCCGCGCGCGATCGTCGAGTGCACAAGAGCGGCATAAGCCATATTCGGGTACGGATACTCCGCCGAATACCGCGCCTCCCCCGTGACCTTGGCAGTGCCGTCAAGCCGATCGACCGGCTGTCCCACATACGTCATGCCGCGCTCCCCTCCACATGCAACTGCCGCAGCGTCGCCGTGATCGCCCGCCTGGCCAGCTCGATCTTGAACGCGTTCTGGGACTGCGCCACCGCGCCCTCCAGCTCCGCGTCGGCGGCCAGCCGGAACCGCTCCTCCGTCGCCGGACCGCCCATCAGCGCCCGCTCCGCCGCGTGCGCCCGCCACGGCCGGGCGGCCACCCCGCCCAGCGCCAGCCGGGCCTCGGTGATCACACCGTCCCTGACCTCCAGCGCGGCGGCCACGCTGACCAGCGCGAACGCGTACGACGCCCGGTCCCGGACCTTGCGATACCGCGACCGCGCGGCCACCGGAAGCTCGGGCAGCTCGATCGCGGTGATCAGCTCGTCGGCGGCGATCGCCGTCTCGTGCTGCGGGGAGTCCCCGGGCAGCATGTGGAAACCGACCAGCGGGAGCCGCCGCACCCCGCGCACGCTCTCCAGCTCGATCGTGGCGTCCAGCGCGGCCAGCGCCACGCACATGTCCGAGGGATGCGTCGCCACGCAACTGTCCGACGCGCCGAAGATGGCCGCGTTCCGGTTGAACCCGCCGATCGCGTCACAGCCCGCGCCCGGCTCGCGCTTGTTGCAGCGCGCGGCCAGATCCGCGAAATACGGGCAGCGGGTGCGCTGCAGCACGTTGCCGCCGACCGTGGCCATGTTCCTGAGCTGGCCGGACGCGCCGGTCAGGATCGCCTGGGCCAGCATCGGGTAGCGGGTGCGGATCACCCGATGAGCGGCGAGGTGGCTGTTGCGGACCAGCGCGCCGATCCGCACCCCGCCGTCCGGCAGCTCCTCGACCCGGTCCAGCGGCAGCCGGGTGATGTCGATCACCGTGTCCGGACGCTCGATGTTCTGCCGCATCAGATCCACCAGGTTGGTGCCGCCGCCGAGGAACTTGGCCCCCGGCTCGGCGATCGCGCGGACGGCGGTGGCCACGTCCTGGGCGCTCACGTAGGCGAAATCCTTCATCGGCTGCTCTCCTGGATCGCGGCCACGATGCCGTTGTACGCGCCGCAGCGGCACAGGTTTCCGCTCATGCGCTCCCGGATCTCCTCGGGCGTCAGGTCGATCTGCTCGGCGGCCAGGTGACCGGTCACCGCGCTGGGCGCGCCCGCCGCGTGCTCGGCCAGCATGCCGATGGCCGAACAGATCTGGCCCGAGGTGCAGTAACCGCACTGGAAGCCGTCGTGGCGGACGAACGACTGCTGGATCGGGTCCTCGACTCCCTCGATCGTGGTGATGTCGCGGTCGGCGTACTGCACGGCCAGGGCCAGGCAGGAGCTGATGCGCTCGCCGTCCACCAGCACCGTGCACGCGCCGCAGGCGCCCTGATCGCAGCCCTTCTTGGTCCCGGTCAGCCCGAGATGTTCCCGCAGCGCGTCCAGCAGACTCACCCGCGGCTCGAGGTCGAGCTTCTCCATGGAGCCGTTCACTCGCATCCGTACGTCGACCACGACGCCCTCCCGATAGGTATGTCCCTTCTGCCGGACGCTAACAGAACGCTGCTCTCTTAACAAGACGTAAAAGAACGGTCGTCTTTTAGTTGACTGTATGCTTGCGATGACATGGCACAGGTGACATTCATCCGGGCACGGCGCCCGGAGCAGAAGCAACTCCGGCGCGAGGCGATCCTCGCCGCCGCGCGCGAGCTGGCCCTGGAGGTAGGGGTCCAGCATGTGAGCCTGGGCAGCGTGGCGGCGGCCGTGGGTCTGGCCAAGTCCAATGTGGTGCGATATTTCGGGACTCGCGAGGAGATCTATCTCGAACTCGCGGCCGAGGCCTGGCAGGAGTGGGCGGACGCCGCGACCGTGCTGCTGCGCGCCGGCGGCGACCCGATCATGGTGCTCACCGAGACCCTGGACGCCCGCCCCCTCTTCTGCGACCTGCTCAGCCAGACCTCCACGACCCTGGAACACAACGTTTCGGTGGACGCCGCCCGCAAGTTCAAGCTGGTCGCGCTCCGGGTCATGGCCGAACTCGGCGCGGAGGTGGGCGCTGTCCATCCCGAGCTGACCGAGAGCGAGAGCACCGAACTGGTCATGGCCGCCAGCGCCCTCGCCGGAACCCTCTACCCGGTCGTACACCCCTCCCCGATCATGACCGAGTTGTACGCCCAGGAGCCGGCGATCGCCGCCTCCTGCCCCCAGATGATCCCGACCATGGTCCGGACCCTCTCCGCGATCGCGATGGGCCTGCCCCGCCTGCGCTGACGGGGTGTCTAGGGGAGTTCGGCGAAACGTTCGACGTCCTCGGTGGGGCCGGAGACGATGATGATGTCGCCGTAGGCGAGTTCGGTGTCGGCGGTGGCGTAGGTGAACCGCTCGTCGGGGCTCTTGACGGCCACGATCGTCACGCCGTACTTGCGGCGGAGGTTGGAGCTGCCCAGGGGGATGCCGACGTATTCCTTCGGCGGGTGCGTCTTGGCCAGCGCGAAACCCTCGTCCACCTGCATGAAGTCCAGCATCCGGCCGCTGACCAGGTGGGCGACCCGCTCGCCCATGTCGTGTTCGGGGAAGACGACATGATGGGCGCCGATGCGGCGCAGGATCTGGCCGTGCTGGACGGTGACCGCCTTCGCCCAGATGTCGTTGATCTCCAGCTCGACCAGCAGCGACGTGGTCAGAATGCTGGCCTCCAGGTCACCGCCGATCGCCACCACCGCCCGGTAGAAGTCCGACACCCCGAGCTGCTTCAGGGCTTCCATGTCGGTGGAGTCGGCGCTGGCGATCTGGGTGATCTGCCCCGCCAGGCCCTGCACGACCTTCGGGCGCCTGTCGATGGCCAGCACTTCGGTGCCGCGCCGGGTGAGTTCCAGGGCCAGCGCGGTCCCGAACCGCCCCAGCCCGATCACGACGACCGGGTAGCTCGACTTCTCAGCCAACGATGACCCTCTCCTCGGGGAGTTCGAAGCGGCGGGTCCGCTCCTTGAGCGCCAGCGCGGACCCCAGCGTCAGCGGCCCGATCCGGCCGACGAACATCAGCACCGCCAGCAGCACATGCGCGGCCATGGACGTGTCCGCGGTGATCCCGGTCGACAGCCCGTTCGTCGCGAAGGCCGAAATCACCTCGAACAACACCCGATCCAGACTGTACGGCGTGAGCACCAGCAGCACATACGTGGAAATGGTCACCAGGGCCAGCCCGACCAGGGTGATCGTCACCGCCTGCCGCTGGGTGGCCTCCGCCAGCCGCCGATGCCCCACGTTGACCTTGTTCTCGCCGCGCAGCTCGGCCCAGATGATGAAGGCGAGCAGCCCGAACGTGGTCACCTTGATCCCGCCGGCGGTGCTGGCGCTGCCGCCGCCGATGAACATCAGCACGTCGGTGACCAGCATGCTGGACGGGTTCATGGCCGCGATGTCGACCGTGTTGAACCCGCCGGAGCGTGGCATCACGGCGGCGAAGAAGCTGGCCATCAGCTTGCCGGGGTCGTCCAGCGCGCCCATGGTCCTCGGGTTGTTCCACTCGGTGGCCAGGTAGATGAGCGTGGCGGCGCCGATCAGGATGACGCTGACGCCGACCGTGACCCGGGTCAGCACCGACCAGCGGCGGGGGTGCCGCCAGGAGCGGGCCAGCTCGAACACGACCGGGAACCCGAGGCCGCCCGTGACGACCGCGATCGCGATGGGCAGGCAGATCCACGGATCGCTGACGAAACCCATTAAGTTGTCCGGCCACAACGCGAATCCCGCGTTGTTGAACGCCGAGACGGCGTGGAATCCGCCCAGGTAGAGGGCTTCGCCGAACGGCTCGTCGTACCCGATCATGAAGCGGCCGGTGAGGAAGACGGCGGTGATGGCCTCGCCCGCCAGGGCGAACAGCACGACGTTGCGGACCACCCGGCGGACGTCGCTCATGCTCAGTGACTTGGTCTCGGTCTGCAGCGCGATCCGCGCTCGCAGGCCGAGGCGGCCCGCGAGCAGGACGGTGAACAGGGTGGCCAGCGTCATGATCCCCAGCCCGCCCACCTGGATGAGACCAGCGATCACCACCTCGCCGAACACCGACCAGTGCGTCGCGGTGTCCACCACCACGAGCCCGGTCACGCACACCGCCGACGTCGCGGTGAACAGCGCCGTCACCCAGTCCGCCGGCTCCCCTGTGGTGGTGGCCATCGGCAGCGTGAGCAGCACGGATCCGAGCAGGATGGTGACACCGAACCCGGTGGCGACCACCTGCGTCGGATGGTGGAACCGGTCGAGGAAAACAGACCCCCACGTGCGGCGTCTCACAACCGGATGCCCTTGCGACTCACGGTACAGAAGGTAGACCACATTTGCCTGGTTTGGGCACCTTCGATCATCACGGCCCACCCGTGCCGCCGGGCGATCGCTAGGGCCGGGTCCGGCCTGGCCATCGCGCTCTCCATCCTGCGACGCGACCGCCGACCGGTGGGCTGCCATCCCTGAATATCAGCGGCGGGGGTCCACGTGGATCTTAGGGGCGTGGCCCCATTCGGGTGGTCGGGTTCCGGCGAGGATGCTGGGTAGGTCGTCCAGACCGGTGGTGGTGGCGACGAGGGGGCGGGGGTCGACGGCGCGGGAGGCGTACAGGTCGATGGTTTCGGCGAGGCCGCCGGAGGCGCTGAGCACGCCCGCGATGGTGATCTCCCGGAGCACGGCGGTGCGGGTGTCGAGCAGGCTGGGGTCGCTGGAGATGCCGATGCAGACCACCCGGCGGCCGGGTTCGACCAGGTCGAGGGCGAGCGCGGGGAGGGTCTCCGCGGTGGAGGCGTCGACGATGGCGTCCCAGCGCAGGGCGGGGAGGGTGTCGGCGGTCCAGACGTGTGGGAAGCCGAGCGAGCGGGCGAAGTCCAGGGAGGGGGCGTCGCGGCCGAGGAGGTGGACTTCGACTCCTTTGGCAGCGGCGATCTGGGCGGTGAGCAGGCCGATCGTGCCGGGTCCGAGGACCAGGAGGCGCTCGCCGGGAGCGATCTCGGCGGCGCGGAACGCGCGCAGGGCGTTGCCGCCGGGCTCGACCAGGGCTCCGAGGGTGGCGTCGACGGCGTCGGGCAGGGGGTGCAGGGCGGTGACGGGGACCGGGAGGCGTTCGGCGAGGGCGCCGGGCCAGCCGCCGCGGATGCCGATCTCGTAGCGGTCGGCGCACAGGTGCTGGCGGCCCGCCGCGCAGCGTTCGCAGTGGCGGCAGCCGAGCATGGTGTCGGCGGTGACCCGGCGGCCGAGCCAGCCGAGATCGACGCCCTCGCCGACGGCTGAGACGGTGCCCATCCACTCGTGGCCGATCCTGATCGGGTACGGGGCGTCCCCGGAGTGCACGTAAGCCATCTCGCCGGAGAAGAACTCGGCGTCGGTCCCGCAGACTCCGGCCCGCTCGACGTCCACGACCACCTCGTCCCGGCCGGGGACGGGCGGCTCGACCTCCTGGACTTCGGCGGTGCGCGGGCCGGTGATGACGAAGGCGCGCATCTACATCAAGCTGGGGGTGATCTGGTGCACACGTGTACCGTATACGGTCAGATGGCCGGATTGCGCGTCGCCCAGCGAATCCTCCTAAGGGCCAGCCGCGAATGAACTTGCGCGCTCGCCAAGGGTTCGCCGAGGTAGTGGCTTGAGGATCCTTACTCTGCGGGCCCTAAGTGCCCGCAGAGGATTAACTTGCGTGCTCGCCAAGGGTTCGCCGAGGTCAGTGGCTCGAGGATCTATGAGTTATTGCTCTGCGGGCCCTAAGAGCCCCCTAACGGAATGCCGCTACCACTCCTAGCGCCGGTGCGGCGAGGACCATCGCTGGCGTTAACGGCGCCGGATAACGGCGAGCAACTGAGCGACCTGCTCATTGTGTTAGGTCTAACCCTCGCGCCGGGCTCGGGCTCGGCGTTTGCCTTCGTGCATGGCCTGGACGCGGGCGACCGGGATCGTGTGTCCTTCCTCGATCAGATCGGCCGGAAGCTGCTGGGGTTCCGGCATGCGTTCCGCCCATGGATCTCCGTTGCCGAGTAGGTCCGGAGCGGTGTGAATGGTGAAATCTCCTGGCACCACCTGATCCAGGTCCTCCCATGACACCGGGAACGAGACCGGAGTGCCTGGCCGGATCCTCGGGCTGTACGCGGCCGCCACGGTTGCGCCGCCTGCTCGGGTGGAGTCGAGGAACACCTTGCCCGCGCGGTCCTCGCGGATGAATGCCGTCGTCGCCAGCGTGGGGTCCACGCGTTCGGCGCGGGCGGCCAGGGCTCGGGTGGCGGCGGCCAGGTCCTCGATCGGGATTCCGTCGGCGACGGGGATGAAGATGTGCACGCCCTTCGCGCCGCTGGTCTTCACGGCGCCGGTCAGGCCGGAGTCGTCCAGGGCTTGCCGTACCAGGTGGGCGGCCTGGATGACCAGCGAGAACGACTCGCCTTCCGGGGGGTCGAGGTCGAGGATCAGGTGGGTGAAGTGGGTGTCGCGGAAGAGGGCGGGGTGGTATTCGACGGCGCGCTGGTTGCCGAACCAGAGCAGGGTCTTGCGGTCGTCGCACAGGGCGTACGAGATCTCCCGGTGGGAGGCTTCCGCCCAGACGGGGACGGTTTTCACCCAGGAGGGGGTGTATTTGGGGACGTTCTTCTGGACGAAGGGCGGCTGGCCGGGGCGTACCCGGATCACGGATAGGGGGCGGCCGCGCAGGGCGGGGATGATGCGGTCGTGGACCGCGTCCAAGTAGTTGACCAGATCCCGTTTCGTCGCGTTCGAACCGTCGAACAGCGGCTGGTCGAGATTGGTCAGCGAGACTCCGTCCCGCGTCTCATCGCTGGTCACTTTGTCCACTATGCCATCGAGTCATCGGCTGGTGCGTAGCCTGCGGAACAGGGCGAAGCCTGACATCAGCACGATCACGAATCCGCCGGCGGCGAGTGCGCCGTTGCGCGGGGTCACGGCCACGGCGGTGCCGAGGATGCCGGTCAGTTTCACCACCGGAGCCTCGCCTGCTTTGGGGAAGGTGATCGTGGTGTCGGCGCTGCGCTGGGTTCTGCCGCTGGCCAGGTAGAGCGTGGCCTGCCAGGGGCCGTCGCCGAGGCCGTTGGCCAGGGGGATCACGACGCGTCCGCGTCCGCCGGGGGGCAGGGAGATGCCATGGTTGACCGGGAACGGGCCCGCGCTCGCGCCGCCGGGGCCGTCGGTCAGGCGGAGCGTGCCGGACATGTCCACCGCGCGTTGGCCGCTGTTGTGGACGACCGCGCGGAACTCGGGACGCCCGGTGGGGCTGCGAAGCGCGATCAGCTGCTCGATCCGGAAGTCCGTCGGTGGTTCGCCACCCGCTCCCACGTCCAGATATATCCGGACTCCGACGCGGTGGGTTTCCTCGGTGTCCTCTCCGAGCGGTTCGGCTTCGGCCCACAGGACGCCGTAACGTTCCCCGCGCCAGGCCGTCCGGGGGACCTTGATCGTGGCCTTGACGGTGGTGCTGCCGCGGGGCGGGAGCGTGAGGGAGGTGCGGTCGAACCGTACCCATTCGGTGAGTTCGTTGCCGAGGCGGTCCGGTGCGGAGATGAAGCGGTGCCTGCCCACGCTGGCCGCGCCCGGGTAGAGCTGCACGCGTTGCGGGCGGCGGGATGTGCTGGTCACCTGGAGCAGGCGGCTTATCGTGGCGCCCGGCGACAGGTGGTCGACGATGTGGATCCGGGCGCGCGGGTCGCCGCGGCGCACGGCCGGCGCGTCCATCAGCCGGATTCCGATCGGCCCGGAACCCTCGTCCGCCCAGGCGGGGGTGAGGCCCAGGAATCCGATCATCACCAGGCCCGCCATAGCGGAGATCGCCAGATATCTGATGATTCGCAACTTCCCCGCCCCCGAAACCAGAGATGTGGACATGTCTGGACGAGCGTAAGAAGCCGACCCCCTCCATCCCGGGAAGCGCTCCGGCGCTTGATCAGGAAATGACTATCTCAAGGAGAATTCGGTCAGAATCGGCGCGAGCGCCTCGGGTACGTGGTTCTCCCACCCACCCTCCCTTGTTTCTCCTCGGGCTCCGCCCGACCCCGCCGTCGCCGTGGTTGCCCTGTATCGGCTCAGGGAAAACTCGGTTCACCTGGATTCGCTCAGGAAGAACTCCGTCAGGACTGGCGCGAGCGCCTGGATTCGCTTAGGAAGGGCTCCGTCAGGACCGGGGCGAGCGCCTGGATTTGCTTAGGAAGAACTCCGTTAGGACCGGGGCGAGCACTTCGGGGGACACTCCGTGCCACTCGCCCTTCAGTTGCCGGTGTTCGCCGTTCGGCAGGGTGGCGGCGACGTGAGTCGCCCAGCCGCGTAGCCGGTCGTCGGTTTCCTCGCTGTTGACGACCAGTGTTGGCACGGTGATCCCGCGGACCTGGGCGGTGGTCAGGGTCGATGTGATCGTCGTGTCGTAGACGAGCGTGTGGGCGAGTTTCTCCAACTCGGGCCAGAACGGTGCGTGCCGCATTCCGGCCGTGATCTCTTCTGGCACCCCGATCGAGGTGTGGAAGTGCAGGACCGCGTCGCCACGCCGACCGGCCGAGACGAGCTCGGTCAGTTCGGCGGCTAGCGTCGTGTCCGGGGGACCGTCGAGGTCGAGCGGGGGTTCCAGCATCGCCACCTTGGTGATCGGCAGCCCTTGCCCCGCCGCGTATAACGCCAGGACCGCGCCGGAGGAGAAGCCCTCCACGAACGCGGGCCCGCCGACGGCGGCGATCACCGCGCCCAGGTCCTCGACCTCCCGCTCGATCGCGTAGGGCAGCGTGTCCGTGCTCTCCCCGCGACCCCGCCGGTCGTAGGTGACCACGGTGAAGGAGGAGGCGAGCTCTGCCGCGAGCGCGCCCATCGGCCCGAACCCGCGGAAACCTCCGGCGGCGTCCACCAGCACGAGCGCGGGCCCTTGCCCGACCTGGTCGTATCCGATCGTGGTTCCGTCTTTCGACCGCACGGTGGCCATAGCAGTGCCCCTTCGTTGAGTACTGGACAGTCTAGTACTGGGTACTGGACAGTCTAGTACCCTTCAAACATGAGCAGCCAGACCCGTTCCGCCCGAAAGCATCACGCGATCATGGACGCCGCCCGCACCCTGTTCCTGCGCAACGGCTACAGCGGCACCAGCATGGACGAGATCGCTGCTCTGGCCGCCGTCTCCAAGCAGACCGTCTACAAGAACTTCATCGACAAGGAACGCCTGTTCATCGAGATCATCACCGCGGACATCGCCCAGGCGGAGGCCCAGACGCAGGCGAACGTGCAGGCCCTGGCGAGCAGCGACGACATCGCCACCGACCTGTGCGACTTCGCCCGCAGGCACATCACCATCGTGCTCCAGCCGCACCTGATCCAGATGCGCCGCGTCATCATCGCGGTCGCCGACCGCTTCCCCGACCTGGCCACCACCTGGTACGCCTCCGGCCCCGGCCGCTCCCACACCACGCTGGCCGCGCAGTTCGAGGAGCTCACCCGCTGCGGCCTCCTGCGCACCCCCGACCCGCTGCTGGCGGCCCAGCACTTCAACTGGCTGGTCCTGTCGATCCCGCTCAACCAGCTGATGTTCAGCCCGGGAGAGTTCACCCAGGCCCAGTTCGAGTACTACGCCGATGAGGCCGTGCGGGTCTTCCTCGCCGCATACGGAACATGAATCTCGGGGGTGCCCTCAAGGTGCCTGGACCGGGCCGGTTGGGTGATTCCCAGCAACGCGACCAGCGTGAGTCCGGCGTAGAGCAGTGCCCCTAGCCTTTGGTCGGCCTGTGCCGCCGGCAGCCATTCGAGTTCCAGCCCGGGAAACCACGCCCGCCCTTGGATCGGGCCGGTGAGCAGCAGGAATGCCACGACCACCTGCACCCCGGCGACCACTCCCGTCGCTGCCCACGGCCGGAGGGCCACGAAGAACACCGCGCCCGAAATAGCCAGATAAATCATCACGAGCAGCCGGACGGCCAGCACGGATTGTGAAATTTCGTACAGCGGGATCAGGAACAGCAACGGCAACGGCAGCGCGTAGGCGACCGCCGCGACCGCCGGATAAATCCGTATAGGTCGACGTATCAATGCGAGCGGCATCCCCAGCGCGAGCAACACAGGCCCGACCGTCCCGACCAACGCGTACTGCACCATGTGCACCGAGAAGATGGCCCGCGCGTAAACCCCAACCCCGCCCACCATCCCGTACGCGACGACAACAAGCCCGGCAAACCACGCGACCGTCCGCCACCGCAGCCACGACGGCATCCGCCGTACCCCCATGACATAACCAACCCCCGCCGCCACCACAACCAGCAGCAACAACGGATCCAACCGCATCTCAGCAGCCAGCCCCCAAGCCGTGAACGGCGCGAGATCGAACCCCAGCACCGCATGCGTGCTGTCCCCACCCGGCGGCGGAGGCGTCCGCGACAGCGCGACCGCCAACCCCATCCCCGCCGCCATCAGCACCAGCTCACCCCCGGCCAGCCGCAGAAACGGCGCCCGCACTCCGGCCTCCATGGCGACGATCGTCGACTTCCGATGCCGCCACCCGAAGAACCCCAGCACGACGAGCGCGACCACCTTGCCCACCACAAGCAGCCCATACCGCGACCCGAACACCTGCGACAACGACCCCAGCCGCACCCACGCGTTCACCGCCCCCGAGATCGCGACAGCCCCGTAACAACACAACGCGATCGTGCTGAACCTCCGCACCGCCGCGAGCGGCTGCTCCGACTTGCGCAGGAACACCAGCAACCCGAACAGCCCGCCCACCCACAGCGTCACCGCCGTCAGGTGCACCATCAGACTGGTGATCGCGAAATCGTGGTCGGCGGCCGACGCCGAATGCCCGGCATACGCGGGCGGCAGCAGCGCCACCAGGGCCAGCCCGAGCAGGAACCACGGCTTCGCGCGCAGAAAGGTGAGCAGGGTGATCGTCAGCGTCAGGCCGTACACGACAAGGAACGCCAGCCCCTGCGGCACGTAGAGCAGGAACGTCGACAGCGCCCCGGAGCGCAGCGCCTCGCCCACCGGCACCCCGACGAAGTCGGACAAGGTCAGCAGCACCGTCACCGCCGCGCTCGCCGCCCAGGCCAGCGCCCAGCGCGGCACCGCCCGGCGCAGGATCGACCGCCCGTCCTCCAGCAGCACGGCGGCCAGCAACGACCCCGTGGTCGCCACCGCGCACAGGTCGTGCAGCAGCCGCACCACCGGCAGCCCCCACGACGTCAGCGGCCCCGGCGACGGCAACCCCCGGATGGCCGGAAGATCCCGATCCCCGCCGAACCAGAACGCGACCAGCAACACCCCGAACCCGGCGAACAGCACCCCGAATCCGACCAGTCGGCTCCTCATGGTCAGGAGTGCCCGCCGCCGTGCTCCGCCTGCTCCAGCCGCCCGCCGAGCTTCTCGGCCAGCGGTTCCACCATCTCGGGCAGGCCGACCACCACCCACCGGGTGCCGATC
The DNA here is from genome assembly GCF_039871605.1 of Acrocarpospora sp. B8E8. Classification (NCBI taxonomy): domain Bacteria; kingdom Bacillati; phylum Actinomycetota; class Actinomycetes; order Streptosporangiales; family Streptosporangiaceae; genus Acrocarpospora; species Acrocarpospora sp. B8E8. The sequence goes on from NZ_JBDPLV010000015.1 coordinate 26,172, forward strand.
ACATAGGTCCCGCCGTAGGCTTCGGCCGCCGTCAGCCAGTCCTTCTGCCCGGCGTCGGTGTCGAACGACACCAGGGTGAACGGGCTGCCGGTCCCGGCGCACGACCCCTGCCGCATGTCCTTGCCCTTGCCCTGGATCGAGAGCGAACACCCGATCTTCGTGGCGAGCTCCTCCAGCGTGGCCGGGCCGCCCGCGGGCTTGGCCTGATGATGCTGGTGCTGCCCGGCGGGCAGCTGGGCCGCGCTGCTGTTGCCGCTGAGGGACCCGGCGATCAGGGGCACCGAGCCCACCAGCGCTACCGTCCAGCACAACCGGCTGACCACCTGGCGCAGAACCGTCATGAGATCACTTCCCTGGCGCGGGACATCGGTCGGCCCCGCGCTGGAAGGTACGGCTCAGCCCGCTCCGGCGTTCACCCGCCGTTGAAGTAGCGCGCCACCACCTTCGTGTGCAGCGGGAACGCCAGCTCCTGCGCCTTCTCGATGACCAGGAACTCGCTCGCCTCGGCCGTGGCCGCCACCGGCGGCAGCGCGACGCCCGGAGTCCACGCCCCCAGACCGAAGATCAGCACGGTCCCGTCAGGCGCGCTCAACGCGTCGAACAGGCGCACCCCCGCCACGGTGGTGGCCACCCCGGTCTCCTCCCGGAGCTCCCGGACGGCGGCCTCCTGCCAGCTCTCGCCCACTTCGATGAATCCGCCCGGCAGCGCGAGCCCGCCGATGTGCGGTTCGACGTTCCGGCGCAGCACCAGCAGGCCGTCGTCCACTGGCAGCAGCAGGACCGCGACCGGCAGCGGGTTGCGATAGCTGGTCTTACCGCAGTGCGCGCACGCCCGCGGCCACGGCTGATCCGGCGTGAAAGCCGTGCCGCAATAGGAGCAGTGGGTGTTCACGGACGTCAGGATACGAACTGCTGCGCGGTTCGTCAGGGTTTATCAGTCCGGTTTCGGTTTCCCGACTCTAGCGGGGTGACCGGCTCGGCAGGTTTGGAGTTGGTCGGCGGGCCGCAGCAGGGCTGGGCCAACCCTGATGGGTTGCGGGAACCCTCGGATCGTTTGGACCGGTTGTCGAGGACGCGTCAGGTGATCCCCAGACAGGCGTACGCCTGTCCCTGCCCAGATAGGCATCGACTACTACCACCCTGATAAGCTGTAGTCACTTGTTCACCATGAGTATGCATGGATTCGTCATGGCCGGGGAGGGTTGATGCAGGTCGTCCACGCCTACCGATACGCGCTCGATCCGACCCGCGCCAGGAACGTCTGCTCCGTTCCCACTGCGGTGCCGCCCGCCTCGCGTTCAACTGGGTCTGGCGCGGGTCAAGGCCAACCTGGCCCAGCGGGAGGCCGAACGCTCCTACGGCATCCCCGACACCCAGCTCACCCCGCCGCTGTCGTGGTCGATGTATTCGCTGCGCAAGTCGTGGAACGGGGCCAAACAGGAGGTCGCGCCGTGGTGGGCGGAGAACTCCAAAGAGGCCTACGCCTGCGGTCTGGATCGGCTGGCCACGGCGTTGACGAACTGGAGCGAGTCCAGGAAAGGTATGCGTAAGGGCCCGAAAGTGGGATTTCCCCGGTTCCGGTCCAAACGCCGGAAGGCCATGTCGGTGCGGTTCACCACCGGGGTGATCCGCCTGGACGGCCGCACCCACGTGGTGCTGCCGGTACTCGGGCGGATCAAAACCCACGAGTCCACCCGCAAGCTGGCCCGCCGGGTCGAGGCGGGCACCGCGAAGATCCGCTCGGCCACCGTCCGGCTGGAAGCCGGGCGCTGGCTGGTGTCGTTCTCCGTCCAGGTCGAACGCGCCGAGGCAACCCCCACGCGGCCGGATGCGGTGGTCGGGGTGGACTTGGGCGTCAAGACCTTGGCCGTCTACTCCGACGGCCGCCCACCTACCGCCAACCCTCGGCACCTCGCCGTCGCATCCCGCAAGCTGCGCCGCCTGTCCCGGGCGGTCTCGCGCAAGCAAGGCCCGGACCGGCGCAGCGGGCAACAGCCGTCCGGCCGGTGGCGCAAGGCCGATGCCTCCCGTAACCAGGTCCACCACCGGGCGGCCGCGTTGCGTCGCGATGCCATCCACAAGCTCACCACGACGCTGGCGGGGGAGTACGGCACGATCGTGGTCGAAGATCTCCACATCGCCGGGATGGTGAAGAACCGGCGGCTGGCCCGCGCGATCTCCGATGCCGGGTTCGGCGAGATCCGCCGCCAACTCGCCTACAAAACCGAGTGGAACGGCGGCCGGCTGGTGGTGGCCGGCCGCTGGTTCGCATCCAGCAAGACCTGTTCCGGGTGCGGCGCGGTGAAAGCCAAACTCGCCCTCTCCGAACGAGCCTTCGCCTGCGCCGCGTGCGGCTTGGTCCTGGACCGGGACGTGAACGCCGCGCTTAATCTGGCTTCCCTGGTGAAGCACACCGTCGCCGGGAGTGGCCCGGAGACGATAAACGGACGTGGAGCCGACCGTAAGACCCCGCCTGCCGGGGCCGGTGGCTGTGAAACGTCTACCCCGCACCGGGCACCGCCCAGATCAGACGGGGACCTCCGCCCAGCAATGAGCGGAACACTGGAACTCAGTGAACGGTAGCGTCAAGACATGAGGGGGATGCCGTATCGGAAGCGTCAAGTGGGGCATTGCCGCCTGATTCACAGTCTTTGCTGGTCATGTACATGATCCGACTAGCCAAGGAACGAGGATGGCCGACCTCATCTTCCTCGCCCTGACCATCGCCATCTTCGTGGTCCTCGGGTTCGTCGTGAAGGCGGTTGAGCGGCTGTGAGCGCCGTCAATGCCATCGGCCTCGCCGGCGCGATCCTGCTTGCGATCTTCATGATCGCCGCGCTCCTGTTTCCCGAGCGGTTCTAGATGTTCTTCATCGCCTCGCTGATCCTCGCGCTCGCGCTCGTCCACAAGCCGCTGGGTGACTACATGGCCCGCGTCTACAGCGGCCCTCCCGGCCGGGAACGGGTGCTCTACCGCCTGCTCGGCGTGCGCCCGGACATCGAACAACGCTGGCCTGCCTACGCCCGGGCCCTGCTCGCCTTCTCCTTGATCTCCGTCCTGGTCGTGTACGGCCTGCAGCGCCTCCAGCACCATCTCCTGCTCTCCCTCGGCTTCGACGCGGTCCCCACCCACGTGGCCTGGAACACCGCGATCAGCTTCGTCACCAACACCAACTGGCAGGCGTACGCGGGCGAGAACACCCTGGGCCACCTGGTCCAGATGTCCGGCCTGGCCGTGCAGAACTTCGTGTCGGCGGCCGTCGGCATGTCGGTGGCCGTGGCCCTGATCCGCGGCTTCGCCCGGCGCGGCAGCGAGACCATCGGCAACTTCTGGGTGGACCTGATCCAGGGCACCGTACGGATCCTGCTGCCCATCGCGTTCATCGGGGCGTTGATCCTGGTGGCGGGCGGCGTCGTGCAGAACTTCACCGGCCCGCACGAGATCGCCACCCTCGCGGGCGGAACCCAGCATCTGACCGGCGGCCCGGTGGCCAGCCAGGAGGCCATCAAGGAACTCGGCACCAATGGCGGCGGCTTCTACAACACCAACTCCGCTCACCCCTTTGAAAACCCGCAGACCTGGACGAACTGGATCGAGATCTTTCTCCTGCTGCTGATCCCGTTCTCGTTCCCGCGCACCTTCGGCCGGATGATCGGCCAGCTCCGCCAGGGCTACGCGATCCTCGCCGTGATGGCCACCCTCGCCCTGCTCAGCGTCATCCTGCTCAACGTCTTCGAACTCAGCGGCAAGGCCATCGTCCCCCAAGCGGTCGGCGCGGCCATGGAAGGCAAGGAGACCAGATTCGGCGTCGCCGGCTCCGCCACCTTCGCGGCGGCGACCACGCTCACCTCCACCGGCGCGGTCAACTCCGCCCACGACTCCTTCACCCCGCTCGGCGGCATGATGACGCTGCTCAACATGATGCTCGGCGAGGTCGCCCCCGGCGGCACCGGCTCCGGCCTGTACGGCATGCTCATCCTCGCCGTCATCACCGTCTTCATCGCCGGCCTGATGGTCGGCCGAACCCCCGAATACCTGGGCAAACGCATCAGCGCCCGAGAGATCAAACTGGCCTCCCTCTACTTCCTGGTTACCCCCGTCCTGGTGCTCACCGGCACCGGCGTCGCGATGGCCAACCGGGCGGGCCTGGCGGCCATGCTCAACGCGGGCCCGCACGGCTTCTCCGAGATCCTCTACGCCTTCACCTCCGCCGCCAACAACAACGGCTCGGCCTTCGCCGGGGTCACCGTCAACACGCCCTGGTACTGCGTGGCGCTCGGTCTCTGCATGGCCTTCGGGCGGTTCCTGCCGATCATCTTCGTGCTCGCGCTGGCCGGGTCGCTGGCGAGGCAGCAGGCCGTACCGGTGTCGGCGGGCACGCTGCCCACGCACCGGCCGCAGTTCGTCGGCCTGGTGGCGGGCGTCACCGTGATCCTGGTCGCGCTGACCTTCCTGCCCGCCCTGGCGCTCGGGCCGCTCGCGGAAGGAGTGCACTGATGGCGGTCGCCGCCGGACTTCTGGACCCCCGGCAGCTCGTCACCTCCCTCCCCGACGCGGTCAGGAAGCTCAACCCGCTGACCCTGTGGCACAACCCGGTCATGCTCATCGTCGAGGTGGGCGCGCTCGCCACCACGATCCTGGCGGCGGCCGAGCCGTCGTTCTTCGCCTGGGCCATCGCGGTCTGGCTCTGGCTGACGGTGATCTTCGCCAACCTGGCGGAGGCTGTCGCCGAGGGCCGGGGCAAGGCCCAGGCCGCCAGCCTGCGGGCCGCCAAGCGGGACACCACGGCCAGGCTGCACGAGAGCGGGGGCGTGGTCAACGCCTCCGACCTGCGCCCGGGCGACCTGGTGGTGGTCGAAGCCGGGGAGATCATCCCCGGCGACGGCGACATCGTCGAGGGCATCGCCTCCGTGGACGAGTCGGCCATCACCGGCGAGTCCGCCCCGGTGATCCGCGAGTCCGGCGGCGACCGTTCCGCCGTCACCGGCGGCACCAAGGTGCTCTCCGACCGGATCATCGTCCGGATCACCCAGAAACCCGGCGAGAGCTTCATCGACCGCATGATCGCCCTGGTCGAGGGCGCCGACCGGCAGAAGACGCCCAACGAGATCGCGCTCAACATCCTGCTCGCCGCGCTGACGATCATCTTCCTGGTGGCCACGGCCACGATGCAGCCGATGGCCATCCACGCCAGGGACATCAACCCTGGCGTGCCGGACTCACTCGCGCTGACCGCGGACGGGGTCAGCGGCGTGGTGCTGGTCTCGCTGCTGGTCTGCCTCATCCCGACCACCATCGGCGCGCTGCTGTCGGCGATCGGCATCGCCGGGATGGACCGGCTGGTGCAGCGCAACGTACTGGCCCTGTCCGGCCGCGCCGTCGAGGCGGCCGGCGACGTCAGCACCCTCCTGCTGGACAAGACCGGCACCATCACCCTCGGCAACCGGCAGGCCGCCGCCTTCGTGCCCGCGTCTGGAGTTTCCCCGGATGAACTCGCCGCCGCCGCCCAGCTGGCCAGCCTCGCCGACAACACCCCCGAGGGCCGCTCCATCGTCGTGTACGCCAAGGAGGCCTTCGGCCTGCGCGAACGCGAGCTCATCCAGCCCCGCTGGGTGCCCTTCACCGCCCAGACCCGGATGTCCGGCGTGGACGTCACCGGCCGGCAGATCCGCAAGGGCGCGGCGTCGGCGGTCATGAAATGGGTCCGCGACAACGGTGGCCGTCCCACGGAGAAGGTCGGTCACCTGGTGGACGGCATCTCCGCCTCCGGCGGCACCCCGCTGGTGGTCGGCGAGGTCAACGGCGGCCAGGCCCGCGTGCTAGGGGTCATCCACCTGAAGGACGTCGTCAAGCAGGGCATGCGCGAACGTTTCGCCGAGATGCGCCGGATGGGCATCAGAACCATCATGATCACCGGCGACAACCCGCTGACCGCCAAGGCCATCGCCGACGAGGCCGGGGTCGACGACTTCCTGGCCGAGGCCACCCCCGAGGACAAACTCATCCTGATCAGGAAGGAGCAGGCGGGCGGGCGGCTGGTCGCGATGACCGGTGACGGCACCAACGACGCCCCCGCGCTCGCCCAGGCCGACGTCGGGGTTGCCATGAACACCGGCACCTCGGCGGCCAAGGAGGCGGGCAATATGGTCGACCTCGACTCCAACCCCACCAAGCTCATCGAGATCGTCGAGATCGGCAAGCAGCTCCTGATCACCAGGGGTGCGCTGACCACGTTCTCCATCGCCAACGACATCGCCAAGTATTTCGCGATAATTCCGGCCATCTTCGCGGCCGTCTATCCCGGCCTCGACGCGCTGAACATCATGCGCCTGGCCACCCCCCAGTCGGCCGTGCTCTCCGCGGTCGTCTTCAACGCGATCATCATCGTCGCGCTCATCCCGCTCGCCCTGCGCGGCGTGCGCTACCGGCCGTCCAGCGCCGCCGACCTGCTCTCCCGCAACCTCTACCGGTACGGCCTGGGCGGCGTCATCGCCCCCTTCATCGGCATCAAGCTCATCGACCTCGTGCTCCAGCACCTTCCAGGGATGTCGTGAATGGAACACCTGCATCCGCCTCGTCCGATCTGCCCAGGCCCCGAGCTGGCTCCCAGGGGTGTCGTGAATGGAACGCCTGCACCTGCCTCGTCCGATCTGCCCAGGCCCCGAGCTGGCTCCCAGGGGTGTCGTGAATGGAACGCCTGCACCTGCCTCGTCCGATCTGCCCAGGCCCGAGCCGATTTCCAGGGGTGTTGTGAATGGAACGTCTGCCCCGCTGGACCCGCTCGCATCTGGTCGCCATCCGCGCGATCGTGGTGCTGACCGTGCTCACCGGAGTGATCTACCCCTTGCTCGTGATGGGCGTCGGACAAGCCCTTTTCCACCATCAAGCCAACGGGTCGCTCATCCAGAAAGACGGCAGAACTGTCGGCAGCGCGCTCGTCGGGCAACTCTTCACCGGCAAGGACGGCAAACCGCTCGCCCGGTACTTCCAGACCCGCCCGTCAGAGGCCGGGGAGGGGTACGACATGCTCTCCACCGCGGCCAGTAACCTGGGCCCTGAGGACATTGTGGACACCCTTCCCGCGCCGGGTCATGCGGGCCGAAAGAGCCTGCTGACTCAGGTCTGCGCCCGGAGCAGGGCGGCAGGAGAGCTCGAAGGGGTGTCCGGCGCACGGCCGTATTGCACGGACGAGGGGGTGGGTGCGGTGCTCAAGGTCTTTCCCCACCGGGTGGTGAGCGTCAACCAGCCCTGCCCCGCCACCCCCTTTATCCCGAAATATCGGGGTATGGCGGTGGAGTGTGCCCGGCCGGGCGAGGACTACGCGGCCGGACGCACGGTTCCGGTTCGCGGTGACGTCAGCGGCGACGTCAACGGTAACGTCAGCGGCGTCGCCGTGCCCCCGGACGCGGTCACCGCCAGCGGCTCCGGACTGGATCCCGATATTTCCGTCGAATACGCCCGGCTCCAGGCACCCCGGATCGCCCGCGAACGCCGTACCCCCGTCGAACGGGTCCTCGCCCTGATCGCCGCGCACACCACCGGCCCCGCCCTCGGATTCCTGGGCGAACCCGCCGTCCACGTGCTCGACCTCAACCTGGCCCTCGACCAGGCCAGGTGATGGCCATGCTCCGCGGGCGCCTGCGCGTCTTCCTCGGCTCGGCCCCCGGCGTCGGCAAGACCTACGCCATGCTCGACGAGGGCCGCCGCGCCGTCGAACGCGGCCGGGACGTGGTCGTGGGCCTGGTCGAAACCCACGACCGCCCCCGCACCGCCGCTCTCCTGGACGGACTGGAGATCATCCCGCGCCGCGCCATGATCCACCGCGGCGCGGCCTTCACCGAACTCGATGTGGACGCGGTCATCCGCCGCGCCCCCCGGATCGCCCTGATCGACGAGCTGGCCCACACCAACGTGCCGGGCTCCCGCAACGTCAAACGCTGGCAGGACATCGAGGAGATCCTCGAAGCCGGGATCGACGTGGTCTCCACGGTCAACATCCAGCACCTGGAGTCGATCAACGACGTGGTCCAGGCCATCACCGGCGTGCCGCAGCGGGAGACCGTCCCCGATGAGGTGGTCCGCCGCGCCGACCAGGTGGAACTCGTGGACATGGCCCCCGAGGCGCTGCGCCGCAGAATGGCCCACGGCAACGTGTACGCCCCCGAGAAGGTGGACGCCGCCCTGGCCAACTACTTCCGCGTCGGCAACCTGACCGCATTGCGGGAACTCGCCCTGCTCTGGGTCGCCGGAAAGGTCGACGAGCAACTCGATCGCTACCGCGCCGAACACGGCATCGCCGGAACGTGGGAGGCGCGCGAGCGAGTCGTGGTCGCGCTCACCGGCGGCCCGGAGGGCGACGTGCTCATCCGCAGGGCGGCCAGGATCGCCGACCGCTCCAAAGGCGCCGACCTGCTCGCCGTACACGTGACCAGGGCCGACGGCCTGGCCGACGCCGACCCGGCCAACCTGGTGCGGCAGCGCGCCCTGGTGGAGAGCGTCGGCGGCACCTACCACCAGGTGGTGGGCGACGATGTGGCCGGTGCGCTGATCGACTTCGCCAAGGGTGTCAACGCCACCCAGCTGGTCCTGGGCGCGTCCCGGCGCGGCAGGTTCGCCCAGCTGTTCGCCCGTGGCGTGGGCATGGAGACCACCTCGCGCTCCGGCTCCATCGACGTACACATGGTCACCCACCCGCACGTCAAGAAGGGCAAATCTGGTGCGCGGCAGCGGGCGGCGCTGACCCGGACGCGCCGGATCGGCGGCTGGGCGCTGGCCCTGCTCGGCCTGCCTGTGCTCAGCGCCGTCCTGCTCCCGTTCCGGGAGATGATCACGCTGCCGAGCGAGATCCTGCTGTTCCTGCTGCTGGTGGTGGCGGTCGCGCTGGTCGGCGGCATGCTGCCCGCGGTGACGGCGGCGGTTTTGGGGTTCCTGCTGCTGAACTATTTCTTCACGCCGCCGACGAATCGGTTCACCATCGCCGAGCCGGAGAACGTGCTCGCGCTCGGCGTCTACGTGCTGGTCGCGATCATGGTCAGCCTGGTGGTGGATGTCGCCGCACGCCGTACCAGGGAGTCGGCGCGGGCCGTTGCCGACGCCGAGACGCTCTCGGCCCTGGCCGGATACGTGCTGCGCGGCGAGGCCGCGCTGCCGTCGCTGCTGGGCAGGCTCCGCGAGATGTTCGGCCTGACCTCGGTCACCCTGCTGGAGCGCGGCGCGGCGGCGACCCCGGACGATCAGGGCGATCCGGCGGCCTGGCGGATCGTGGCGACCTCCGGCGGGGAGCCCGCCACGTGTCCCGCCGTGGCCGAGACCGATGTGGCCATCGACGAGGAGCTCGTACTCGCCGCGCGCGGGCGGCTGCTGGACGCCTCCGACCGGCGGATCCTGGAGGCGTTCGCGGCCGAGGCGGCGGTCGCGCTGCGGCAGCAGCGGCTGGCCGAGCAGGCCGAGCGGGCCAAGCCGCTGGCCGAGGCCGACCGGATGCGCACCGCACTGCTGGCCGCCGTCAGCCATGACCTGCGCACCCCGCTGGCCTCCGCCAAGGCGGCGGTGGAGAGCCTGGGCAACACGGCCATCGACTGGTCGCCCGAGGATCGTAAGGAGCTGCTCGCCACCGCCGACGAGTCGCTCGCCAAGCTGGACCGGCTGATCGCCAACCTGCTCGACATGAGCCGCCTGCAGGCCGGCGCGCTGGGCGTCTCGCTCCAGCGGGTGGCCCTGGACGAGGTGGTGCCCCGGGCGATCGACGACCTGGGACCGCTGAGCGACCAGGTGGAGACGGACGTGTCGATCGAACTGCCCGAGATCATGGCCGATCCCGGCCTGCTGGAACGGGTGCTGGTCAACCTGATCTCCAACGCGATCCGGCACAGCCCGCCGGGCGTCAAGGTGCTCGTCTCGGGCAGCTGGCACGGTGAGCATGTGGAGATCCGCGTCATCGACCGGGGGCCCGGCATTCCGGTCGACTCCCACGAACGTGTCTTCCTGCCGTTCCAGCGCCTCGGCGATCGGGACACCCACTCGGGCGTCGGCCTCGGCCTGGCGCTGGCCCGCGGGCTGACCGAGGCCATGGGCGGCGCGCTGAATCCGGATGAAACCCCCGGCGGGGGCCTTACTATGATCGTGACTATGCCGATGGCGGCCGTATGACCCGCATCCTGATCGTCGATGACGAGCCGCAGATCCTCCGCGCGCTCCGGATCAACCTGGTCGCCCGGCAGTACGAGGTCGCCCTCGCCGCCGACGGAAGCGCCGCCCTGCGGGAGGCCGCCCAGTGGCATCCCGACCTGGTGCTCCTGGACCTGGGCCTGCCCGATCTCGACGGGGTGGACGTCATCCACGGGCTGCGCGGCTGGACCACCGTGCCGATCGTGGTCCTGTCCGGCCGGGCCGGGAACCAGGACAAGATCGAGGCCCTGGACGCGGGCGCCGACGACTACGTCACCAAGCCCTTCAACATCGAGGAGCTCCTGGCCCGGGTCCGCGCCGTGACCCGCAGGACCCGCGCCCAGGAGGCCGAACTGGCCGCCGTCCAGCTCGGCGACCACACCATCGACCTGACCAACAAGACCATCTCCGGCGGCGTACGGCTCACGCCCACCGAATGGCACATCCTCGAAATCCTGCTCCGCAACCCCGGCCGCCTGGTCAGCCAGCGCCAGCTCCTGACCGAGGTCTGGGGCACGAAGTACCTGAAGGAAACCCACTACCTGCGGCAGTACATGGTGCAACTGCGCCGCAAACTCGAACGCGACCCCGCCCACCCGGTCCATCTGATCACCGAACTGGGCATGGGCTACCGCTACCTGCCGTGACGGGGGCGTGCCGGGCGGGGCACGCCCCCTGCTCGGTTCTGTCAGGGCGCGTACGCTCTGACCTCCAGCAACCCGACGGAGTTGGTCCCGTTACCGGTGAGCAGCACCCGCAACCGGGTCGTGCTGGTGGCCGTGAACGTCACGTTGTTGAACGCGTTCTTGGTCAGCGTGTATCCGGAAGCTCCGGGCACATCCACATACGCGGTGCCGTTCCAGGACTGCAACTTCCACGACGCGGGCATGTCGATCCCCTGCTCGTCGTCGAAGAAGTACACCTCGGCCCGGTTCAGCGTCTGCGCCGACGGCCAGGTCAGATCCACCCACTGCTCGCCGGTGTTCGGCCAGCAACCCCAGCGCGGGTTCACCGTGTCGTTGGATGACGGAGGCTGGATCCCGTCGTTGATCGCCGCCACGCTCTCCCACGCCGACGTGAACGACGCCGACGGCGTGGCGATCAGCGCCAGATTGCTCGGCGGCTGCACCACCCCGCCCCGGTTGAAGATCTTCACCTCGGTGAGCCCGCTCCGCGACCCGGAGGCGTTGGTGGTCACGATCCGCACCCGCTGCGCGCTGATCGCCGGGAACTGCACCAGGTTGTAGTTGGCCCGCGGCGCGGCCGGGCTCTTGTTCTGACCTGGCACGTTCGTCCAGGTGCTGCCGTTGAGATACTGGATGTTGTACGACGCGGGCGCCCGATAGGTGGCATTCGCCGGACGGCTGTCCTTGAAGTGCACGCGCACCTCGTTGAACGTCCGCGCGGCCCCGAAGTTCACCTCGTACCAGTCGGACGCGGCCGTGTTGCCGCCCCAGAACGGTTCGTTGGTCGGGAACCCGTCGATCGCTCCGGCCACGTTGCTGCCGGACGTGGTCGAGGACGCGGTGGCGGTCGCCCCGGCGGCCAGGTTGGTGAGGCTGGCCGTGAGGTCCACGCCCGCCTTGGCCAGCATGTCCACCATGCGCGGGCTGGACTGGGTCACCTGCGTGGGGGTCTGCAGGCTGGGGAAGGCCTGGTTGAAGGCGACCGTTCCCGTGGTCGTCACCGCGCCGGTGGCGGCGTCCCAGGTGAAGGGCACCAGCGAGTTGACCGTCGCCACCCGGGTCCCGTTCAGGAAGATCGAGTAGCCCTGCGGCACGCCGGGATACCGGGTGATGCCGTCGGCCGGGTCGTCCCAGACGATGGTCAGGTCCGTGTTCCGGTAACGCAGGTTGTTGACGGTGAAGTGGGTCCAGCCGATGTTGATCGGCGAGAGCTCCACCTTCGCGTCACTGCGCGGCCGGAGCCCGGCCACGTCCTCGATCACGGTCCAGTTGGAGCTGCCCAGGATGTTGTGGTGGATCCAGGACCGGTAGTTGATCGACGAGCCGTTCCAGTCGGCCCAGAACTCGTTGGCGTCCGGCCACTGGGTGTTGCCGCCGACGTACTGCGCCCAGGCGTTCCAGTAGAGCAGCTTCTTGTAGTCGGTCGCGCTCATCCACGCGTTCGGGTAGTTGCGCAGCACCGAGGAGTAGAGCCGAAACTGCACGGTCGAGTTGATGGTGGAGAAGTTGTTGGACCCCGGGTTCCCGGCCGCCGCCGCGGCCGCCTTGTCGACCTGGTTGGCGGTGTAGTACGGGAAGATCGGGTATTGGGCGGGGCTGTCGTAGAGGCGCAGCGCCTCCCGGTAGGTCGCCGTGTTCGGGATCGCGCCGACCGCGAACGGGTAGTAGTTGTTGATCTCCTTCCACGGCACCCACTCGTTGGTCGACTTCAGCCGGTGCTCGAACAGCTGCCGGTTGGGGTTCCACAGCACGTTGACGATCGCGTTCTGGATCTGCGTCGCCAGCGTCCGCATCTCCGTGCCCTTGGCCGTGTTGCCGATCGCCTCGTAGGCCTGCGCCGCCGCCAGCGCCCCGCTGTACTGGTAGGCCGACTCCGCCCGGTCCATGTTCCCGGGCTTCCAGTGGAACGACACCGCGTCGGCGTCGTTGCCGGTCAGGGCGCCCCAGTCGTACTCGATGAGCTTGTTGTTGTCGTGGTCGTAGAAGGCGAGCTGGCCCTTGACGTCCTGCTCGGCGTAGCGGGCCAGGTTCCCCGCGATGGCCGGCTGGCCGCCGTGGATCTGGTAGCTCTTCCAGGCCGCCTCGGCGATGTACTGCGTGTAGCTGTTGGACCAGTTCTCCGGGTCACCCGGATTGTCGAGGAACCGGCCGTTCTTGGAGATCTGTCCGACGCTCAGCCAGTCGCCGTACGCGTAGATGGGGTTGCGCAGGTACTTCAGGTCGTCGATGTGCATCGGCTGGGTGAGCGCGATCGCGTTGTTGTAGCCCAGCACGCCCTCGGTGGACGTCGGGAACTGGAAGGTCTGCCCGGGAATGTCGGCGTCCAGATTGTTGAAGCGCATCAGCCACCAGCGGTAGTAGATGTTCTTCTTGATGGCCGGTTCCGGCACGTCGATGTAGGGCAGGTTCTGCGCCCACCACAGGTTGTACGCCCTGACGTGGGTGGCGAACGCGGTCGCGTTGCTGTATCCGGCGTAGGCGTTGAACTCGGTCAGCGACTCGGGGATCTCGTTGGTGACGAAGCCCATCACCACCTTCGCGGTGACGGTCGCCCCGGGCGCGACCGTGACCGAGCGGTTGAGGCCCCCGCTCGTCACCGTGAATCCGTCCCCGGTCAGGCGGGGGAGGATCGTGGTGAGGTTGTTGTACGCGTTGACCTGCCCGGTCAGCGTGTTGCCGCTACCGGTGGCGGCGTAGGGCGAGGTCGCCCGCAGCTGCAGCGTCGAGGACGACGAGCCGTTGTTCGTGATCGACAGGTTGGCCACGGCCACGTTGTTCTCGGTGATGAACTTGGTCTGGTTGACCGTGATCGACCCGCTGGTGTGCACGCTGCGCCAGTGGCTCGGCGCCTGCCAGCGGGAGTTCACCTGCTCGGTGAACGTGCCCGGCGTGATCGCGACCGTGAACGCGTTGTTGTTGCTGATGCTCTCCCAGTACGCGACCTGCCCGCCGAACCCGAGCGTGCCCGGATTGTGGGTCTTCATGAAGACCGCCCGGCCCCGGGTCATCAGCCACGTCCCGGCGGGGTCGTTGCCCGGCCTGGCCAGCAGCCGGTCCATCCAGAAATCGGTGCCGCCGCTCTCGGCGTCGTAGATGGCCTGCATGGAGTTGCCCGGCGCGGCCGGGATGGCGGGCCCGCTGAACGTCGGGAACCCGATGGTCTGCGCGGCCGACGCGGGCGGCCCCGCGACGATCAAACCCGCGACGAGGAGTAAGGCGGCGCTGATCCGCTTCATGAGTGTGCCGTCCATTCGAGCACGCCGGTCGAGAAACCGGTCCGGGAGGTGATGTTCAGCCGCAGCCGCGTCGTGCTGACGGGGGTGAACGTGGTCACGTTCGCGGTGTTGGCGGCCACGCCGCAGGCCGACTGGCCGGGCACGTTCACGTACGCGCTGCCGTTCCAGTACTGCACCTGGCAGGAGGCCGGCAGGTCGATGCCCTGGTTGTCGTCGAACCAGTAGGTGGTGATCCGCCGGATGCTCTGCGCGGTCGGCCACTGGTACTCGATCCATTCGGTGCCCTGGTGGTTCCAGTTGCCGTACGCGCCGTGGCTGTGGTCGGCGGAGCTGGTCGGGGTGAAGCCGTCCTTGATCGCGCCGAGGGTTTCCCACGGGGAGACGTAGGAGGTGGACGCGGTCGCGGTCAGCGCGAGGTTGCCGCCCGCCGGGGGCGGACCGCTGGTCTGCACGACCTTCTGCATGGTGCCGTCGGCGTTCCAGAACAGCTTGTCGATGGTGACCGAGCGGCGGAAGTTGCCCCCGCCCGGGGCCGCGGCGTTGTGGTAGACCATGTACCACTGGCCCTTGAACTCGATGATGGCCGGATGGTTGGTGGTCGAGCTGACCTGGTCGAGCACGACGCCCCGGTGGGTCCACGGGCCGAGCGGGTTGCTCGCGGTGGCGTACCGGATGCAGGCGTAACCCGGCGCGGAGCAGGCCGAGTCGTTGGCCGCGTAGGCCAGGTAATAGGTGCCGTTGCGCTTGAACATCCAGGGCGCCTCCCAGAAGTTGGAGACACCGGTCGGGGTGATCACCGAGCCCACGGTCTGGGTCATGTTCGCGTTGAGGCGCACGGCCCGCAGCCCGTAGTAGGAGCCCCAGTACATGTAGACCTGGCCGTCGTCGTCGGTGAACACGGTGGGGTCGATGTTGAGCGGGGAGGAGTTCGGGGTGCTGTCGCTGATCAGCGGCCCGCCCCGGGCGTCGGTGAACGGGCCGGTGGGCGAGTCGCCGACCGCGACGCCGATGTCCATCCAGCCGGCGCCGTTGCCGTTGACCGGGACGTACCAGTAGTACCGGCCGTTGGCCCCGCGCTCGACCTCGCCGGCCCAGGCGTCGGCCCCGGCCCACGGGAAGTTGGCCAGCGACAGCCGCGCGCCCAGGTCGGTGAAGGTGGTCGCGTCGCTGGAGCTGAACACGTGCCAGTCCCGCATGACGAAGTTCCCGCCGCCGGCGGGGGCCTCGTCGTGGCCGGTGTACAGGTAGAGCGTGTCACCGACGACCAGTGCCGAGGGATCGGCCGTGTAGATCGCGGTGGTGATCGGGGCGGCGGCGATCGCCGGTGCGCCGGTGGTGAGGACGCTTACGGAGAGGACGAGGACGGCGGTTGCCGCGAGGGCGGCCCATCGTCGTTTCATGGGGGTGCTCCTTGCCGAGATGTTAGCGCTAACATTCTTGGGGAGGTGCATGAAGGAAGTGGGATGAAAGGTTTTCGGAAACATAAACTTAACTAGGGAGGCTGTCAATAGAGCAGCCTCCCTAGCGAACCCTGCGGATGGAAAAGGTTTTCGTAACCGTGCGTCAAGGTCTACAGGTCAGGAGTAGGCCTTGACTTCCAGCAGGCCGACCGAGCCGGCTCCGCTCTGCAGCGCGACCCGCAGCCGGGTCGTGCTGACCGCCGGGAACGTCACCCGGTTGTACGCGTTGAGCGCCACCGGATAACTGCCCGGGATATCCACGTACGCGGTCCCGTTCCAGTACTGCAGCTTCCACGAAGCCGGCACCCGGACACCGCCGCCGTCATCGAAGAAGTACACCTCCGCGGAGCTGACCTGCTGCGCCGCGGGCCAGGTGAGCTGGGCCCACTGCGCGCCCGTCTGCGGCCAGGTGCCCCAGCGCGGATTGGCCGTGTCATTGGACAGCGCGGGATCGACACCGTCGTTCACCGCCGCCACGCTCTCCCACGGCGAGGTGTACGAGGCCGACGGCGTCGCGGTCCTGGCCAGGTTGACCGGGGTGGTCCCGCCGCCGGACACGGTGAGCTGGAAGCTCCGGGTGACCGGGGCGCTCTGCCGGTCGTAGTCCCGCAGCTGCACGGTGAAGCTCGCGGTGCCCGCGGTCGTGGGCGTGCCGCTGATCGTGCCGGTGAAGCGGTCCAGGCTCAGCCCGGCCGGCAGCGCGCCGCCGACGACCTGCCAGTCGTAGAACGGCACCCCGCCCTGCGCGGCGAGCGTCTGCTGGTACGCGCTGCCCCGGGTGGCCTGCGGCAACGACGTGGTGAGGATGGCCGGCGCGAGGAACGGCGTCAGGTTGCGGTTGATCTTCCAGCCCGCGTTCTCCGCCACCAGCAGGGCGAGCTTGGTCAGCATCCACCTCCGGGTCGGGAACAGATGCGTCCAGCCGCCGCTCTGCCCGCTCAGCCGGTCCCAATAGCGCTGGTCACCGGGGATGTGGTAGCTGCTGTCCAGCGGTACGGGGTAGCCCTGGTAGGCGACCACGTCCTGGTCATTCCCGCCGCCGGCCACGTAGGCGCGCATGCCCGCCCAGTCGCTGTGGAAGGCGACGGCGTGGCCGTACTCGTGCATGACCAGGCCGTGCACGTCCAGGACCGAGCCCTGGATGGTGGTGCGATACCAGTCCTCGTCGGCCAGCGAGGTGAAGAGCTGCTTGCCGGCCTCGTCGTACTCGAAGATCATCGCCGTGGAGCGGTGCAGCGGACCGGGGACCTGCGTGCCGTTCCTGGTGTGGTATCGGCCGTTGTTCGCCGGGTAACCCGTCGAGTACGGGGTCTGGATGCCGCGGAAGTACACGTACATGCCGGTGAACGCCGCGTTGTTGGTGACGTTGATGGTGTTCTGCCAGTCGTTGCCCGGCAGGTGGTTGTTGTCCGCCCCGGCGGCCACCGTGTCGAACGGCTGCAGGTCGAAGAAGCGGAACCAGTCCCGGACGGCCTCCTCTGCCGCGGTCCGGAACGCGGCGTTGCCGAAGTACCCGGTGATCGTGTCGAAGCGATAGTCGAAATTGATCGGGATCGTGGGCTGGATCGCGGTCTTCTCGTCCTGCTGCACCCGGATCGGCATCGACTGCTGGTACGTCGCGCCGCTCCCGTCCCGGATGTTCAGCCGCAGCGTGTAACTTTCATCGGCGCCAGGCCCGCGCTTGGAGTGGATCGCCAGCCGGAAGATCTTCTGCTCGGACGCGTTGGCGAACGTGAGCGTCTTGATCGCGCCGCTGGCGGTGAGCTGGCTGGGCAGGTCCATCATCAGGCGCGAGGTGCCCTCGGCCCGGAGCTCGACGCTGACCGGGAACGGCACGTCAGCCGGGGGGCGGACGGTCAGCTCGACGTACGGGTTGGCGAGGTAGCCCTGCCAGTCCACCAGCTTGACGCCGTAGCTGTTGACGTTGCGGCCGAACAGGTCGATGACCTGCGCGGTTGGTGCGCTGTGGGCGGGGGGAACCCCCACGAGTAAGGCGGCGAGCATGGTCGCCACCACGGTGAGTCGTCTCATGGCCTGAGACCCTTTCCGTCGCGGAATAGGTTTTCAGGCGCGGACGGTAAAGTGTCACACCGTACCGGTCAAGCTCGACTCTCGGATGATCAGGCGGCAGGGCATGCGGTGCACGCCGGGCGTGGCCTTGCCGTCGATGGCGGCGAACAGGTGCTGGGCGGCCGTGCGGCCGAGGCGTTCCAGGTTCATGTCGATCGTGGTCAGCGGCGGGCGCGTCTCCGCGGAGAGCACCTCCCAGTTGTCGTAGCCGACCACGGCGATGTCGTCCGGGATCCGCTGGCCGCGCTCCCGCGCCGCCTCGATGAACCCGGCCGCTATCTGGTCGCTGCCGCACATCACCGCGTCCACCTCGTGCTTCAGCACGATCTCGGCCGCCTGCCGGCCCCAGCGCTGCGACCACACCCCGAACAGCGGCTGCCCGGCGACGAGCTCGAGCCCGGCCTCGGCCAGCGCGGCCTGGGTGCCCTCGGCCCGGTCCTGCGCCGCCCGGTAGTGGGTGGGCCCGGTCACGTGCGCGATCCGCCGCCGCCCCAGCGTGATCAGATGCTGGACGGCCGTCTTCGCCCCCTCCACGTCGTCTGGCACGAACGACACGTCGTCGGGGTCGTCCGAAGGGGCGTACGCGTAGACCACCGGAAGCGGCAGGTTCCG
This sequence comes from Acrocarpospora sp. B8E8, assembly GCF_039871605.1. Lineage (NCBI taxonomy): Bacteria > Bacillati > Actinomycetota > Actinomycetes > Streptosporangiales > Streptosporangiaceae > Acrocarpospora > Acrocarpospora sp. B8E8. Next base: position 44,403 of record NZ_JBDPLV010000015.1, read on the forward strand.
GCTGATCGACGGGCGCGGGTCGGTGCTCTCGCCCACCACGATCAGCCCGTCCACCCGCCGCGCCAGCAGCGTGCGCAGGTGATGCTGCTCGCGGATCGAATCGCCGCGCGCGTCGCAGAGCAGCACCGACATCTCCCCGGCCCCGAACGCGTCCTCCGCGCCGAGCAGCACCGGGATGCCGAACCGGCCCACGCTGTCGCTGGTGAGCAGCCCGACCGTCCGGGTCTGCCCGGAGATCAAGCTCCTGGCCAGCGCGTTCGGCTGGAACGACAGCTCCTCCGCGGCCACCAGCACCCGCTGCCTGGTCTCGTCGCGCACCTGCCCGCGCCCGTTGAGTGCCTTGGACGCCGTCGCGATCGACACGCCAGCGAGGGCGGCCACGTCGTTGATCGTGGCCGCTCGAGGTCGGCGAGGAGTCATCAGCGAAAGCCTTTTCTGTTGGTATGGGATCGTTATCCTAGCCCGATTTCGCAGACCATAACCCCAGTTGGGCCTTGCGGGCAACCCGGGCCCCCCTTGACACTGTCTCATGTTGCGCTTACGTTTCCGAAAACCTTTTCAGTGTGCTTCGGGGGATGCAGAGGAGAGAACTATGGATATGCCTCGACGCCTCGGCGCGCTGCTCGCCGCCGCGCTGCTGGCCACCGCGTGCGGTGGTGGCGGCGGTGCCGAGAGTCCACCGGCGGCCAATCAGAGCCAGGCCCCGGTGACGATCAAGGTGTGGACCCGGGCTGCTACCGAGTCCCACACGAAGGCCCTGGCCGACGCCTACAACGCGTCGCACACCAACAAGGTCGAGGTGACGGCCTACCCGAACGAAGAGTATCCCGCCAAGATCGCGACCGCGGCCGGTGGTAAGAACCTGCCCGACCTGTTCGCCTCCGACGTCGTGTTCGCCCCCAACTACGTCTCGCAGGGCCTGTGGATCGACGTCACCGAGCGGTTCGGCGCGCTGCCGTTCAAGGACAAGGTCGCCCCCGCGCATATCAAGGAAGCCACCCAGGACGGGAAGATCTACGCGGTCCCGCACACGGTTGACACGTCCGTGCTGTTCATGAACAAGGCTCTGTACACGAAGGCGGGCCTCGACCCGGAGAAGCCCCCGACCTCGCTGAAGGAGATGGCCGAGCAGGCCACCACCATCCGGGAGAAGGTCGGCGGCGACACCTACGGCACCTACTTCGGCGGCAACTGCGGCGGGTGCACATTGTTCACGTTCTGGCCGTCGGTGTGGGCCGGGGGCGGCGACGTGATGAACCCCGAAGGAACCCAGTCCACCGTGGACGCGGGGCCGATGGGGGCGGTGTTCGACGTGTACCGCAAGCTGTTCGAGGCCGGAGTGGCCGCGCCGGGCTCCAAGGAGGAGAACGGCACCACCTGGCTGGGCGCGCTTCAGGCGGGCAACATCGGCGTCGCCCCTGGTCCTTCCGCGTGGCTCGGGTTGCTGGAGGAGAAGGGCATCGACGTCGGCGTCGCGCCCATCCCCGGCGTCGACGGCGGCACCTCCACGTTCGTCGGCGGTGACGTGATCGGCATCAGCGCGACCACGACGCAGGCCGACGCGGCGTGGGACTTCCTCGCTTTCACCCTCTCCGATCAGGTCCAGAGCGATCTGCAGACCAAGAGTCGGACCACGGTCGCCCGTACCGACCTGACCGCGAGTGACCCCCGCGTGCAGACCATGAACGAGGTGATGGCGGTGGGGCGCACGCCGTACGCGCTGAAGTTCAACGAGTCCTACAACGACTCGCAGAGCCCATGGCTGAAGACCCTGCGGGACGCGCTGTTCGGCGCGGATCCGGCGGCGGCGCTCAAGGCGGGCGCGGGAACGATCACGGCTTCACTCAACCAGCAGTAGCGGACTCGCCGGCGCTCCGGGATCTCCGGGGCGCCGGCAGGAGAACGAATGACCAACCTTCTCGAACGCGTCCGGCCTGCCCAGGCCGCCGCGCACGCCCGCTCCCGGCGCCGCCGTTCACCCGGCCTGGCCGGGCTCGCCTACGCGGCCCCGGCAGCGGTGATCGTCGCCCTGTTCTTCCTGTTCCCGCTCGGGTTGGTCGTGTGGATGTCGCTGAACAAGTGGCCCCTGCTCGGGCCGCCCACGTTCAACGCGCCCACCAACTACGCCCAGATCGCCGACAACGCGCTCGTTCTGGACGCGGTGGTCTTCACCCTGAAGTACACGGCCGTCGTCACCGTTCTGCTGTTCTCCATCTCGCTCGGGCTGGCGCTGCTGATCCAGAACCGCCGTCCCGGCGTCGGGTTCTTCCGTGGCGCGTTCTTCCTGCCCGCCGCGGTCGGCTGGGCGACGGCCACGCTGCTGTTCTTCGGCCTGCTCAGCGACCAGATCGGCCCGCTGAACGACATCCTCCAGTGGGTCGGCCTGATCGACGCGCCCGTGTCGTGGACGGCCGGGGATCCGGGGCTCGCTTTCGGCTCCACGGTCACCCTGGTCATCTGGCGGTGGGCCGGCTTCAACATGCTGATCCTGCTCACCGGGCTCCAGGCCATCCCCACCGAGCTCTACGAAGCGGCCCGGGTGGACGGCGCGTCCGCCTTCCACGCGTTCCGCCGGATCACGCTGCCGCTGATGCGGCCCACCATCGCGCTGGTGCTCTGCCTGATGATCACCGGTTCGCTGCTCGGCTTCGAGCAGTTCTACATCCTCACCCGCGGCGGCCCCGGCAGCAGCACCACGTCGGTGGTGATGGTCATCGTCCGGGAGGCCTTCATCCGCTTCAACCTGGGCTCGGCTGCGGCCATGTCGGTGCTCGTCCTCGCGGCGCTGGTGCTGCTGAACGCGCTCCAGCTCGCCTTCATCCGGCGGAAGACGTCATGAAACGACCCACGTACTACGTCAGCATGGCCATCCTGTCGCTGTTCTTCGTCTACCCGATCGTGTGGAGCGGCTGGTCGTCCATCCGGCTCGGCGACGCCTTCAGCCTGGACAGTTACCGCAAGCTCGCCGCCTACGGCGAAGGCGTCGGCACCTATCTCACCAACACCGTCATCCTGGTCCTGCTCACCGTAGGTGGCACGCTCATCGTCGCCACCTTCGCCGGGTACGCCTTCGCCCGCTTCCGCTTCCCCGGCCGGGGGCTGCTGTTCGTGCTGATCCTGGCCATCCTGATGGTTCCGTACCCGACCATCCTCATCCCGCTTTATGTGCTGCTGGGCTGGTTCGGGCTCCAGGACTCCCTGTTCGGCCTGGCGCTCGTCATGATCATGTTCCAGCTGCCGTTCGCCGTCTTCATGATGCGCAACGCCTTCGAATCCGTGCCCCGCACCCTCGACGAAGCCGCCATGATGGACGGCTGCGGCAGCTTCGGCGCGCTGGTCAGGGTCCTGCTGCCCGCCGTCGTGCCCGGCCTGGTGACCGTCGGCCTGTTCGCGTTCCTGGCCTCGTGGAACGACTACGTGGCCCCGCTCATCCTGATCAGCTCCAACGATCGCTTCACCCTGCCGGTCGCCGTGGTCAACATGCGCCTGCACAACTTCGGCGCCGTCGATTACCCCACCATGCAGGCCGGCGTGGTGTTCATGGCCTTACCCTGCCTGGCCATCTTCCTCCTCCTCCAGCGCTACTACGTGCGCGGATTCATGTCGGGAGCTTTGCGTGGTTAACCCAGTCGTTCCGTCCAATGGCGTGCTCACCCCCCTCGGCCTCGACGCTGTACGGCTGTCGCCCGGCTTCTGGGGGGACCTGCGCGAACTCAACCAAGAAGTGATCATCGGCCACTGCCTGGACTGGATGGAGAAACTCGGCTGGATCGGCAACTTTCGCGGCGAGCCCGCACGCGGGCGCGAATTCGCCGACTCCGAGGTGTACAAGCTGCTCGAAGGCATGGCGTGGGCGCGTGATCCGCGTTTCGACGAGCTGGCCGAGACGGTGGTGGCGGCGCAGGAGCCCGATGGATATCTCAATACGCGCTGGAGTGGGGATCGGTATCGGGATTTCGAGTGGGGGCATGAGCTTTACTGCTATGGCCATATGATCCAGGCCGGCGTGGCGAGGTGGCGCACGTCGGGGGAACATCCGTTCACGGATACGGTCCGGCGCGTGGCCGATCATGTGTGCCAGCGTTTTATGGACAGTGCCGAGGTGTGCGGGCACCCGGAGATTGAGATGGCGCTGGTCGAGCTTTATCGGGTGACCGGGGCCGAACGTTATCTGGAGATGGCGCGGCGTTTCGTCGAGCGGCGGGGTGGGCCCGCGCTGGCGGAGGTGGAGTTCGGGCGGGCTTACTTCCAGGACGATATGCCGGTTCGTGAGGCGGAGGTGTTTCGCGGGCATGCCGTGCGGGCGATGTATCTGGCCTGCGGGACGGTGGATGTGGCCGTGGAGACGGGGGATACCGAACTGCTGGCCGCTGTTGAAGCGCAGTGGGAGAGGACGATCGCCCGGCGTACGCATCTGACCGGGGGGATGGGGTCGCGGCATTCCGGGGAGTCGTTCGGGGATGATTTCGAGTTGCCGCCGGATCGGGCGTATTCGGAGACGTGTGCGGCGGTCGGGTCGGTGATGTTGTCCCATCGGCTGTTGCTGGCGACCGGGCGGCGGCGGTATGCGGAGCAGGCCGAACGCACGCTGTACAACGTGGTCGCGGCTTCGCCCGCTTCGGATGGGAGGTCGTTCTTCTATACGAATCCGTTGCAGGTTCGGGTGCCGGGGCAGGCGGCGGAAGGCGTGAATCCGCGGGCCGAGGGGGCGTTGCGTGCGCCGTGGTTCGCGGTGTCGTGTTGCCCGAACAACCTGGCGCGGACGTTCGCGTCGTTGCCGGCGTATGTGGCGACGGGGACGTCGGAGGGAATCCAGATCCATCATCCGACCCCGAGCGAAATTTCCCACGATGGGCTGAAATTGCGGGTCGAAACCGGGTATCCGTGGGAGGGCGGGGTCGCCGTGCATGTGGAGTCCGCGCCCGCCGAGCCTCGGCGGATCAGCGTGGGCGAGCACGCGGACCTGCGGGTCTGGGCTCCCGGAGATGTGTTCGCCGTTGATCTCGATGTCCGGCCGCGGTGGGTTCGGCCGGATCCGCGGGTGGACGCGGTGCGCGGGTGCGTGGCGGTCGAACGCGGCCCGCTCGTGTACTGCGCGGAGTCACCGGAGGGTGGGCCTTCCCTGGAACTCGTCCAAGTCGATGCCGAGGTGGCCCCGCAGGAAGACGTTGTGGACGGCGTTGTGGAGCTTGACGTGCAGGCCGCCACCCTCGGGGAGGCCGAGGAGTTGACGTTGCGGCTGGTGCCGTACCACCGGTGGGGGAATCGCGGTCCGGCGACTATGCGGGTGTGGATGCCCGGCATGTGACGACTCCTTGAACCCAAGGAGTAATTCCCGGGGCAAAGTGGATGACGCCGCCCAGATGGGCCGTCACGGGTGTTCGCCGACGAGGTTGTTGATCCAGGAGAGGTGGTCCTGGATGTCGGCGCGTCTGCGGTCGGCCTGCTGGCGGCGGACCTCCAGGTCGCGGGCGTGCTCCTGTTCGGTCACCATGAGGATCTCCGCGGCCCGGCGCAGCCGTTCGCGCAGTTCGAGTTCCAGGTCGCGGGCGCGGGCCTCGGCCTCGGCGATGATCGCCTCGGCCTGCCGCTGGGCTGCCGCGATCACTTCGGCTCCGCCCTGCCAGTTGGGCGCGAGCGCTGTGCTGCACAGGCCGCAGCGCGCTTTCAGCTGCTCGTAGTCCCGGTGCAGGCGGCTGAGACTGAGCTCGATCTCGCCCAGGAACATGTCGACCTCCGCGAGGTCATAACCCTCCCGGAGCCGGCTGGTGGAGAAGACCCGATTGCGGACGTCCTCCGCGGTCAGCACGCGGTCGTATCCCTCGCCCATGACGGTCTCCTTTCGGGAAGCGCTACGACAGTTTCGCCAGCAGGCTGGCGCGTTGCCGTCCGTTCAGGTCGCCGACCGTGTGGTCGGGCTTGATGTCGTTGGAGTGCAACAAGTCGGCGATGTGGTCGTGGTCGTAGCCGGGGTGTCCGTCCAGCAGCCACGCCACCCGGGTCCGCAGGGTCAGCCGATCGGTCCGCGCGAACACCTGCGCCAGGGTCAGCGCGCCCGACGCGAAAGCGGCACGCAGGTGCCTTCTATCGCGAAGCGGAAACAGTGTGGGGGTGGGTGCGGGGGACGGGAACGGGCTCGGCACGGTTCTGGGCCGGGCGATGACCCGCCCGAGCACCTGTTTGTCGCTCAGGTTCGGCTGCCCGGGAAGCCACTGCACGGCGCTGATCGCCAGCGCCACCGTGGCGGCCACCCCGGCCGCGGTCAGCACATGCCGCCTCGGCACCCGGCGATCCTCGTGCCTGCTCGCCGCGAGCCGAACGCCGAGTACGGCCGTACGCAACAGGATTCCGGTCGCCACTCCGAGCAGGATCGGCACGACCTGGCCGGGCAGGGGACTGACCGTGCCGATCACCATCCCCACCACCGGGCTGACACACGCCACCGCCAGCAGCGGCGCCAGGGGCTGCCCCGCCATGTCCAGCAGGGCGACCATGGCCAGGCCTTCGCTGGCCGAATGCACCACCAGCGCGATCACGACCACGGCCGAGGCGCTCAACGCCAGCGTGGCCCCCTCGATCGCGCGGTGCACGGTGAGCGCGGCGGCCGTGCCGAGACCACCGAACAGCGCGGCCCCGGCCCACTCCCGCACCCGCCGATGTAGGCCGGGCGCGTGCCGGGCGCCCGGTCCCGACACCTGCGCATGCTCTTTCCGGGTGAAGTAGGTGACCACCACGAAGCCCACGCTGATCGAAACGCCCATCGCCCACAGCGGCACGCCCTTCTCGACCGACTCCCGCCAGGCGTCGGGCAGCAGGTCGATCAAGGCGGTGACCAGCATCAGCGCCGAGGCTATGGCCAGCCAGACGGTGACCCGGCGGGCATGCCGCCTGGCCATCCACGCGCCCCCGAGGGTGGACAGCGAGACCAGCGCGACGGCCACCCACGCCGCCCCGCCAGAAGATCCTGCTTCCACCTGCGCTCCCCCTTTGCCCAATCCACCTGCGACGATTACTCAGAGTAGATTACCAGCCACTATCTGTTTACACCTCCCGGCGGGTGTCTTGACCGTCCGCTTTGAGGGCGAGGCCGTAGTCATGCCAAACTCGATTTGCTGAGGCCGGAGTATTCCGACATCCTCGGTAGGAAATTCCCCCGCACGTCCCCGGAGGCCACCTTGCCCCGTTCCGCACTGTTCCTGGCCGCCGGTGTCCTCGCCCTGGCGTCGGTCGCCTGCGCGCCCGAGGACCAGCCGTCCACCGCCAGCGCCACCGCCGCCGCGCCCTCCAGTTCGGCGGCCCCGTGCGCGAAGGATCAGCTCAAGCTCATCACGCCGGGCAAGCTCACCATCGGGACGGACAAGCCCGCGTACGAGCCGTGGTTCTCCGGCGACGACCCCGCCAATGGGCAGGGTTTCGAAGGCGCGGTCGCCGCGGCCGTCGCCACCACGCTCGGCTTCACCCCCGCCGAGGTCGCCTGGGAGGTCGTGCCGTTCGACTCCTCGTTCGCGCCCGGGCCGAAGAAGTTCGACTTCGACATCAACCAGATCTCGATCACCCCCGAGCGGGCCAAGGCCGTCGACTTCAGCGACGGGTACTACGCGGTCAAGCAGGCCGTCGTCGCCCTGGACGGGGGCTCGATCGCGGGGGCCACCTCGCTGGCCGCGCTCAAGGGCGCCAAGATCGGCGTGCAGGTGGGGACGACGGCGCTGCAGGCCGTACAGGACGTGATCAAGCCGGACGCCGAGCCGAGCGTTTTCAACCAGCAGATCGACGTGGTCAACGCGCTGAAGAACAAGCAGATCGACGCCATCGTGCTCGACCTGCCCACCGCCTTCTACGTCACCGCCGCCCAGATCGAAGGCTCCAAGATCGTCGGCCAGTTCGCGGCCACCTCCGGCGCCCCCGAGGAGTTCGGCCTGCTCTTCGAGAAGGGCAACCCGCTCGTGAGCTGCGTCAACCAGGCGCTCGGCACGCTGAAGTCCTCCGGTGAGCTCGCCAAGATCGAAGGCCAGTGGCTGACCTCCACGGCGGGCGCCCCCGAACTCTCGTGAGCACCGACTGGGTCAAGAGCGACCGCCAGCTGGCGCGCGAGGCGCTGCTGCGCGCCCGCAGCCGGCGGTCGCTCTCCGCCGCCACCATCTCCACGATCGTCGTGGTCGTGGTGGTGGTCGTCCTGGTCGCCGCCTCGCCCGGCTGGTCGCGCGTCCAGGACATGTTCTTCAACACCGATGTCCTCGTCACCGCGCTCCCCGACGTGCTGCGCGGCTTCCTGCTCAACGTCATGATCTTCATGATCGCCGAGCCGATCGTCCTCATCCTCGGCCTGGGCGTCGCCCTCGTCCGCGGCCTGCGCGCCCCCGTGTTCTTCCCGCTCCGCGTGCTCGCCGTGCTCTACACCGACATCTTCCGCGGCATCCCCGTCATCCTGCTCGTCTACCTGGTCGGCTTCGGCATCCCCGCCCTGCAACTCCAGGGCACGCCCGGCGACCCGGTCACCCTGGGCATCATCGCCCTGGTCCTCTCTTACACCTCGTTCGTGGCCGAGGTCTTCCGCTCCGGTATCAACTCCATCCACCCCAGCCAACTCGCCGCCGCCCGCTCCCTGGGCCTCACCCACGCCCAGACCATGCGGCACATCGTCGTCCCGCAGGCCATCCGCCGCGTGGTCCCGCCCCTGCTCAACGACTTCGCGTCGCTCCAGAAGGACAGCGCACTGGTGGCCCTGCTCGGCCCGCTCGAAGCCCTCCGGCAGGCTCAGATCCACGTCGCCAAGACCTTCAACTACACGCCGTACGTGGGGGCAGCGCTGCTGTTCGTCGCGCTGACCGTCCCATTGGCCCGGTTCACCGACCACCTCGCCGCCCGCGCGGCGCAGCAGCGCGGAGGCGGCTGATGGCCCTGCTCACCATCGACGGCGTCTGGAAGCGCTACCAGCACCACATTGTGCTGCGCGGCGTCGACCTCACTGTCGACCCGCACGAGGTCGTCTGCCTGATCGGTGCCTCCGGCTCCGGCAAATCCACCCTGCTTCGCTGCGTCAACCTGCTCGAAACCGTCGACGACGGCGCCATCTACCTGGACGACCAGGAGATCACCGACGTCCGCGTCAACCCCGACCAGATCCGCCAGCGCATCGGCATCGTCTTCCAGGCCTACAACCTGTTCCCGCACATGACCGTCCTGGACAACATCACCCTCGCCCCCCGCAAGGTCCACGGCGTGCCCCGACCCCAGGCCGAAGCCCAGGCCCGCGACCTGCTCGCCCGCTTCGGCCTGGCCGACAAGTCCGGCACCTACCCCGACCGCCTCTCCGGCGGCCAGCAGCAGCGCGTCGCCATCATCCGCGCCCTGGCCACCCACCCCCGCCTGCTCCTGCTGGACGAGGTCACCTCAGCCCTGGACCCCACCCTCGTCAACGAGGTCCTCGGCATCATCCGCGAACTCAAACAGTCCGGCATGACCATGATCCTCGCCACCCACGAGATGTCCTTCGCCCGCGACATCGCCGACACCATCTGCTTCCTCGACCAGGGCACCCTCCTCGAACACGGCCCCCCAGCCCAGATCTTCGACGCCCCCCAAAACCCCAGAACCCGCGAATTCCTGTACGGCTGACGCCACCGCCCGGGATCTCGGCATTCTGGTGTACGGCGTGCTGGAATGGGGTGATCACGGAGAGTGAGCGAATCGGAGGGGGCAGTGGTGGACATGATGCGGGTGGTTGGGTTTCGGGAGAATCTGCCGGTTGAGGACGCGGAGTGTCTGGTGGATGCGGAGCTGCCGGTGCCGCGGCCGCAGGGGCGGGATCTGCTGGTTCGGGTGCAGGCGGTTTCGGTTAATCCGGTGGATGTGAAGGAGCGGCAGGGGCGGGAGACCCAGGGGGAGCTGCGGGTTCTGGGGTACGACGCGGCTGGGATCGTGGAGGCGGTGGGGAGTCAGGTCGGGTTGTTCGCGCCGGGGGATGAGGTGTATTACGCGGGGTCTATCGGGCGGCCGGGGAGCAATGCCGAATTTCAGCTGGTAGATGAGCGAATCGTCGGGCGCAAGCCGTACATTCTGGATTTTGCTGAGGCGGCGGCGATGCCTTTGACGGCGATTACGGCGTGGGAGACCTTGCATGGCAAGTTTCGGCTCACCAAGGACAGCGGGGGGACGCTGGTCGTGGTGGGGGCGGCGGGAGGTGTCGGGTCGATGGTGTTGCAGTTGGCGCGGCGGCAATGTCCTGATTTGACCCTGGTGGGGACGGCTTCGCGGGCGGAGTCGCGGGAGTGGGCCGAGGCGATGGGGGCGCATCATGTGGTCGATCATCGGGGTGATCTCGCGGCGGCGGTGCGGGCGGTGGCGCCGGATGGGGTGGACTATGTCTTCAGTCCGTATTCGGAGGGGCATGTCGATGCGTACGCGGAGATGCTCAAGCCGGGCGGACAGATCACTGCGATCGACGATCCGAAAGTGTTGGACATCAGGGGGTTGAAGGCCAAGAGCCTGACCTGGCACTGGGAGTCCATGTTCACCCGGCCGTTGTTCGCGCCGCACGACACCACCCAGCATGACCTGCTCAATGTCGTCGCCGAGCTGGTGGACGGACAGCAGGTGCGGAGCACGATGACGCGGCGGCTCGGGCCGATCAGCGCGGCCACGCTCCGGGAGGCGCATGCTCTGGTCGAGGGGTCGGGAATGGTGGGGAAGGTCGTGGTTGCGGGGTGGTGACGTGGGCGACCCGGCAGCAGTGAAAAGGCCGCGCCGCCGTGGAGTTCACAGCGGCGCGGCCGAAATCGCGGGGTGATCAGTCGCCGAGGTCGATGGTGCCGAGGACCGACGGCGGGAGCAGGAGGATCTCCTTCAGGTCGGCGACCAGGCGCTCGTCCGGAGCGTAGATCCACACCTTGTCTCCCCAGCCGGAGAGGTAGGTGTCGCTGCTGAGCTGCAGCTTGATCGGCTTGCCCTTCTTGGGGGTGAGCACCAGGTTCTCGTTGGAGGTGATCCGCCGGATCAGGCCGTCGGTGCCGATCCACAGTTTCCAGTTGAGCTTGATGGCGAACTTGTCGCCCCCCAGCTCCAGGCGGAACACCTCGGCGCCGTTGTACAGCGTGGTCGCCACGCCGTCGACGGTGCCTCCGGCCTTCTTGCCTTGGGCCTTGGCGAGCAGGGTCTTCAGTTCGCGCGGCGAGAGCACGTTGATCGCGGATCCGCCCAGACCAGGCTGGGTGAGCACGTTCTCCGACTTGAGCCAGGTCTTGCCCTCGGGCAGGAAGATATCGGTGATCCCGCCGGTGACGTAGTTGTCGTCCTTGAGGGTGATCGTCTGGGTGGAGCCGGTGATCTTGTCCGGGTCCAGGCCGAGGATTTCGGCGACCTCCTCGGCCGCTTTGGTCATGGTTCCGTAGTCGACGGTGGTGATGATGTTGCTGGCGGCTACCTGGGAGCGGCCGAACTGCAGGTCACCGTACGACCGGGTCTTGATGCCGTAGCTCGGGTTGGTCTTGGAGACGGACGTGAAATGCACGCCGTGTCCGCTTTTTAGCTGTTTTGCCAGTGCGGCGACGGGATCGACCGCCCGTGCCTGCGCGATTCCCGATGTCAGTGCGGCGGTTACCGCCATGCACATGATCACCGTGATCAAACGCCTCATGTGAGGCCCTCCGTGTCAGATCCGGTTTCCCCGTAGATGCCCGCCAACCGGGTATCTTGCGAAACTTTGGCCTACGGGGAAGCGGCTGACAAGCGGTTTCCGGATCTTGCGACCTATTTGAGAGGTACCGGACCCGGCGCGGGGATTTTCACACGCGCCGGGCACCCTATCTGCATATTTTCTTAGCGATTCATTAAGGCAGGGCCACCGCCAAAGGCTTCATGCTGGCGTGGGCAGCGGGACCGCCCACGGGTGCTGGTCGGCGGACACGCCGAGAGGCGTCCGCTTCGGGCCCGCCTGGCCCCATAAGCTGCCGGACATGGGGGGTGATCGCGGTGGCTCTCGATACGGGAGAGGCGGCCGCAGGGTCTGATTCGGTCGCCAGACCGAGACGGCGTTGGGTGACCGTGTTCGTCTGGCTGGTCGTGGCCGTGTTCGGGTTGTGGGCCGCGCTCCGGCTGCTTCCCTGGGACGTGGATTTCGCCTGGGTTCAGCTGGTGGCGTTCACGCCGACGGTCGCCCTGCTTTCCCTGATCGCGCCAATTCTCGCGCTGCTGCTACGGCGATGGATCGCCCTGGCCGCCGGGCTGGCGGTGTGCGCGGTATTCGCGACGGCGGTGCTTCCTCGCGCGTTTCCCGGATCGAACCCCGCCGCATCCGGCCCGCCGCTCCGGGTCCTCGCCGCGAATCTCAAGGTCGGATCCGTTCCCCCGGACGCCCTGATCACCTTGGTCCGCGATCTCCGTCCCGACATTCTCGCTATCCAGGAACTCACCCCGACAGCCGCCGATAATCTTCGCACGGCCGGACTCGGCGAACTCCTCCCCTTCTACGCAGGAGAAGCCCGCGCTGGCGTCGGCGGATCCGGCATCTATTCGCGCCACCCGCTACAACTGACCGACCTCATCGACTTCGGCGGATTCGGCCAGGCCAGGGCGACCGTACAAATCCCCGGCGCCCGCATCGACGTCGTCTCCGTGCACCCCTGCGCCCCCTCGCAGAAATCCCGCTACCAATGCTGGGCGGACGGTCTCACCGCATTGCCCCACCCAGACGACACACCCAAAATCCTCCTGGGCGACTTCAACGCGACCCTCGACCACGCCCGCATCAGAGCTCTCCTCGCCACGGGCTACCAAGACGCCGCCGACACCGCCGCCTCCGGCCTCACCACCACGTGGCCGGCCACCCCGTGGACCTTCCACGGCCTGCCCATTCCATCGGTAACCCTGGACCATATCGTCGTCGACCAGCACACCGCCGTACAGAAATTCAGCACCCACCTCCTCCCCGAAACCGACCACCGAGCCGTCTACGCGGAACTCACCTTCGCCGCGAGATAAATACCCGGTGCCAGTGATGGCACCGGGTATTCGAGGTCAGTGTGAGGCGGGGCACCCATGGACGGCATAAGCGAGGAACTGGGTGACCTCGCGGTCGTCGAAATTGTCGTCGGAGCCCATGACGAGGGTGCATTCGCCGGTGCGGAGCCGGGGTCCCCAGGCCAGGCTCTCCAGGTTCTGGGTCGGCTCGGGCCGGCTGCTCAAGTCGAGCACCAGCCTCTTCTCCACCGGCTGGTACGGCCGGCCATCCGCCAAACTATCCCGGCCGAGCACGTTGGTCGCTCGTCGCAGGTCGATCTCATAAAGCTTGACGCGGTAGTTGACGCCCTCGATCCAGGAACGCTCAAGGGCGAGGTAGCGGAAATCGTCGATGGCCAGGATTTCGGAAACTCCGGTATCGGTGTGCCCTGTCGGCGGAATCGGCGCGGCCGGAAGCGGGTCGAGCGGGTACGCGTACTGCGCGAGCGTACGGCCCCGGCGATTCCACACGGTGATGCGGGCGGGCGCGCCACGGTCGACGGTCGGTGGCAGGCCGTCCTCGAAACGCGGACCTTCGATGACGGCGGCGATGGAATGCGGGGCGAAGGTCAGGCCCTCGAACCCGAAATTGCGGCGAGGTCCATTGTCGGTTCCCGTCAGGTGCAGGTTGGCCGGGATAGGGAGTTCACCGAGGTGCTTGCCATTCGTGTCGGCCCAGCGTACGAACAGATTAGAAATCGGGATATTCGGATTCCTCTCATCCGGGCGGTCGCCTTCATGGCCCCACAGCAGGCTGCGGTTCCAGGGGTTGTACCGGATGGTCTCCGGGTCGGCCGATTCGGCCTGGCCATAGGCCGGGTACGGACTTCCGTCCGGACGCCGGAGGATGGTCACCCCGTCGACGTGCACGCCCGTGAACGCGCCCGTCGTCCGGTTAATGGACAGTCGCCCGGTGTAGAAGCGGGCGGGCTGGTATCGCCAGCGGTCGTCAGCGATGAAGTACCAGGTGCCGGTGCGCGGATCCCGGTCGATACCGGACAGACCACCGAGCGTGGTTCCGTTGACCTGCATCTTGTGAGGCAGCCGCTGCTCACCGAGAAAACGGACGATCCGAAGGCCCGACTGATCGGTGTCCGCCGCGGACACCCCGACATCCATGCCGCCAAAACTGACCGTGGCCACGATCGCCACTGCGATTCTTCCAATTTTCCCCGGAATGTGCACGCGATTCTCCTCGTCCCCGATAATGGATCGGGAATATGAGATCGCGAAGCCGCCCGGATGTCCACGCCAAATGAGCCGATCTTTATTGTCGACGTACGATCCAGCCCGGATTTATCCGTATTTCATACATTGGGAGAAGGTCGTGTCTTCCTAGATAAGGCACACCCAGGAAGACACGACCTTCTCCGGAACGACACCGGCCGATTCGGTTACGCGATGGAGCCCGACCAGAGGTTCTTGGCCGCGCTGTAGACGCCGTAGAGCTCACCGTCGAAGTACGGGGAGACCGAGGTGTCATAGCGGTTGTTGCTGTCGGTGTCGGAGACGCCGATGGTCACACCGTTCAGGTAGCCGAGGCGGCGGGTGTTCTTGTACCCGACCAGCCACGACGAGCCCAGCGCGCCTTCGCCGGTGAAGCTGGACTTGACGCCGATCAGCTCCTCGGCCTTGATGGCCGAAGCGCTCGCCGCGAAGGTCTTGCCGTAGCTCCACTTGAGGGTCTTGCCGGAGTAGGCGTAGTTGCCGTCCGGGTGCGAGCCGCTGGGGTAGCCGAACACGAAGACCGGCTTGCCGACCTTCTGGTTGTAGGCCAGACCCTGCCCACCGACGTTGTCCCCAAGGCGACCGGCGTCAGCGAACTTCCAGACGAAGTAGTACGTCTTGCCCTGCCAGGTGACCTTGTCGATGTCACCGATGAAGGTGTCGAACCCCTTGTACTGGTCGTAGACCTCCTTGGTGACCTCGACCCAGCCGCCGAGCTGGTTCCAGCCCGTTCCGCCGCTGCTGAAGACACCGCTCGGCTTGCTCTTGCCGGAGGTGACCCCGTCATGCGGGGCCTTGAGGCCGTTGTACACGGTGACGAACGCGTAGTCGCGGTCGCCGTCCTCGTACACGTCGTAGTCGTAGTGCGTGAACGCCTGCTTGCCGACGTAGATGCCCCACGGGGTCTTCCCCTGGTAGTAACCGGGGATGAACACCCAGTTGTCCAAGGTCTGGCCGTTGCTCTCGGTGTCGTAGACGGCGTGGCCGGCCGTGGCGACCAGGTTGCGGTACGCGGACTGCACCGAGGTGGCCGTGGCCCAGTGCGGCTTGCCGTCAGTGCCGAGGAAGAACACCTTGCCTGAGGTCTTGGGCAGGTTGACGTTCTTCGACTTCGCCGTCGACTTCTTCTCGTCGCCGATCGCCGGGACGACACCGGGCTTGCTGTCCGCGGCCGGGCCACCGGTCGAGACGTGCTTGGCCACCACCTTGGTCTCCACGTCGTACGGCGTGGCTCCGATCAGGTTGGCGGCGTCGTTGGCATACCAGTACGCGACGATGTTCTTGGCGGCGATGCCGGTCGAGGCCAGGGGAACAGCCTTGACGTCGTCGGCCGCCGAGGCCGGCGGGGTGACGAGGGCGGTGGCCAGCAGTCCGGCCGCGACACCGCCGATGGGGAGGATGCGCTTCATGGGGAGAACTCCTTGGTCTGTCGTGGAACGCCTCATGCGTCCCATGCGTCAGGAAAGGGATCACCGGGAACCTACTCCCCATCCCTCACATTTTCCAAGTGAGTTGGTAGGAAATACGGGTTGGCTACCGAGGCGATGAACATGGGCGGTGCCCTGTCCAGCCAAGAAACGGAAATTCGTAACAGAGCCCGGCAGAGAGTGTGATCTATATCACAAGGCAGGCCTGGTCTGATCAGTCGTTCGCCATGGTGTATTGGCCAGTCAGGCGCTGGGCGATTCGGCGTCGCCGGGACGAAGGAACGTCGGGTGTGCTGGGCTCTGGGGAGATCGGCCCGGGCACTTCGTCCGGGGCGCTGTCCATGAAGAACAATTTTCTCAGCGGCTGGAGGAGGGTGCAGGCCAGCGCCAGCAACAGAAGCGGCAGCGTCATCATCCACAGAGGGGTGAGGATGCCAAGGTGCTCGACCAGAAGTCCACCGATCAAGGTGCCCATCGCCACCGCGCCAAACGAACACAGCCGCGTTACACCGGTGACCCGGCCCAGCTTCTGCGGGTGAACGTAGCGGGCCGCGAACTCTCTGATCGTGATGTTGCTCCGGCCCCCTGCCAATCCCATCAGCAATAGGGCTAGCAGGAAGGACAGCGCGTTCTGGGTGAACAACAGGCAGGCCAGCGCCACCACCCACAGCCACAAGTGGACCAGCAGCATGGAGACGCGGTTGATTCGCTTGGAGGAGTTCACCATGCGCCGTGCCAACCCCTGGGAGGGCGCTGCGATGGCGGATCCGAGGACCCCTCCCAACCCGGTTGCGGCCATGACAATGCCGACCACCAGCGGAGACTCGTTATCGCTCAAGTACACCAGGAAGATCGTCAACACCGCGCTGCACACGATATTGGTGATCACCGTCAACACGGTGGCCGTGAGGAGATAGGGCAGGCGACGCAACTCCGCGAAGCCGCTGGTCGTCTCCTTCAGTACGCGGCGCCTGGACTCTGATTTGGGCGCTTCGATGCCCTGACGGGCCAGTTTGATCACGACGAGAGAGGCGAAGCAGAACATCAGGTTGGCGATGAACGGGCTGATGACGCTTATCCCGAACAGCATCCCTCCGAGGGGGCGTCCGACCATCACGGCCAGATGGATGGCGCTCTCACTTCTTGACAGAGCCCCGGTCAACTCCTTCTCGTTGACCAGCGTAGGCACTCGGGTCGATTCCGAAACCAGATAAAAAACGGACAAAGTGCTTTCAATTGTGACAATTAGAATTAAATGGTAGAGACTCAGTGATTTTAGGTCAATAAAGATAAATATCGACGTTATGAGGCTGAATCTGATCGTTTCGGTGACAATCATGATTCTGCGATGATCCCAGCGGTCCACAAGCGCGCCGGCTGGGATGTGAAAGAGCAAGTTGGGCACTAGCCACGCGAAACTCACCCATGCCGCCGCCGTCGGCGAGTGACCCAGATGAAGGGCGAGCAGGGGGTACGCGACACCCACCATTTGCAGCCCGAACGTCGAAGACGCCGAACTCAGCCAAGTGAACGTGAAGGCCCTGGATAGTGCCGGAGGAGCTTTGATGGACTGAAGCGGTGGCGTCTCGCTGGGTAGAGGGCTCTCGGAGGAGCCGCCTGTCATGGGCTGGGCAGGTGCGGGTGAGCTGAGTCCTGCGTGGTCTGGTGCGGGAGAAACCGTATTCCCGTGTTTTGTCTCATTCGTGCCCGACCCCCCCGGTTGTGACTCTTGAAGGTCAGGTGCCCCGGAGTAGTCCAGGGATTCCCGTTCGGGCGAAGCTGTACGCAACAATGTAGAAGCTTGCCCTTTCCGGTACTCAGCCATCCCCCTTTCGCAGGATGATCAGAGATTGAAAAGCATAGTCCTAGCGCGGACGAACTCATGTGGGAACAGCTGAGGCGATGAGGCGTCTGTCGCACGACGAGCGAGTTCGTAGGATTGCTCCTGATCGCCCATTCGCTTCGCGACCTGGGCGGCGGCAAGCAGGGCAGGGCCGTGGTTCGGCCCCATCGAAGTCGCGATTCTTGCTTCGATCGCTGCGTCGTCCAGTCGCCCGACACCTGCCAGAGCCAGTGCCCGCGCCGCCCGCACGGCCGGATCGGCCAGTACTGTCGGATTGAGTTCCGCCGCGCGAAGAAGATCTTCCAGGGCTGCCGCCGCGTCCTCTCGCTCCGCGCGAATCCGGCCCCGGCTCACCAGCGCGGCCGGGTCGTCGGGGGTGACGGTGAGCACCGAGTTGAAAATCGCGATGGCGGGGTTGAGCTGGCCGATCGCCCACAGCGCGTTGGCGAGTTCCCGTTTGATTGAAGGCTCGCTGGGGAGGCGGGCCACCGCAGCCTGGAGTTCGTCGATGGCCGGCCCGAACTGCTGCCGTTCGATGAGAATCTTCGCGACCGCGGATAGCAGGCGGGCCACCGCGCTGGGCAGCTGTAGCGCTTCAAAATGCTGCGCGGCCTGCCGGAAGCGGGTCAGCGCCACATCGGGCTGGTTCTGAAACTGGGCCAGGTTGCCGAGCAGCGACAGGGTCTCGGCTCGAGTCCGGGCGGCGTTGGCGCCGTCGGCGTCCGAGGTCCTGCGCAGGGCCTCCAGGGCGTATTTCTCCGCCGGCATGAACTCACCCGTCGCGAGCGCGGATTCGGCCGCTTTCAAGAAGTCGGCCCCGCTGAGGGCGGTCGGCCCGGTGGGAACGTGGGCGTCTGGATCTATGGAGGAATCGTGCAGGATCTTGACCGCTTCTATCAGGCGGTCGTGCTGGAGTTCGTACCAGCGGGATCCGGCGCGCTCCTCGGCCCGCAACACCCGGCGTCGTTCGAGCGCCTGGGCGATTTCATTGGGCATGCCGCCGGTCTCGCTCAGCCCTTCGTACGCGGTTCCTCGGGTGCCGTGTTCGGTGACGAATCGGTCGTACAGCCATTTGCGGAGAACTTCTTCGGGGATGCCATGGTCATCCGCGACGGCTTTGACCATCCGCGCGCAGAAGCTGGTCAGCGCCTTGGCCACGTCGCCGTACTCGTCGATATGGGACAGCGTGATCTCTTCTGTGTCTGCGGGGAGGTCGTCCCATAGCTGCGCGCAGACGATCTGAATCTGCCAGGGTTCCACGGAGTCGAGTTCGATGCTGCGCCGCTCACCCAGGACGTTGAACGCGTGCACGGTGCTGAGGTCGCGAACCAGTTGCTCCGCCACCTGGGGGGCGAATCGCCGTGCTGTTCCGGCCAAGGGGCCCGTCACCGCACTGAGCGCCGCGTCGACGCTGAGCGGGGACAGGCGCAGTCGGGCCCGCGAGTGTCCCGCCAGGTCGGCCTCGCGCGGGAGCAGTTCGGCGATCGCGTCCTCGCGGATGGAGACCAGCAGCCGGAGGTTCGGGATCTCCTTGGTCGCGTCGCCCAATTGGTCGAGGAACGCCTCCCGGTGCTTGCGCCACGGCGAAGGAGAGTTCAGGACCTCTTCGAACTGGTCGATCGCGGCGAACACCGGAATGTCGTCGCCGTAGCGATCGGTGCGCCTGGGCCGGCTCCGCAGGAACTGCGAGACCGTGAGCTCGGAAAGCCGGCCCGGCGAATCGGCGGGCGACCATGAGGAGAGCAGGCAGAATGTGTACGGGTTGTGGTGGGAGGGCGTCGGGAAAGGTGTCCCAGGAGAGGCGCGCCCGGTCGGAAGTATATCGAGGTGGTCATCCTCAAGAAGAGGCATGGTCCCCGCGTGTAACAGCGACGACTTCCCGATTCCCGATGGCCCGTAGAGCACGACCAGGCGGTTGCTGCGCCACAGATCGGACAGCTCGCGCGATTCCCGGCCACGACCGAAGAACACCTCGCGATCACTACCCGCGAACGCTCGGAGCCCAACATACGGGTTCTCCCTCACCGATGTCATCGGCCCCACCCCATGCGGGTGCGCAACTCGCTACAGAAGTCTTCGACTTTACCCCAGTATACGGATATATTCCATCGGCCGAAGAATTCGGTCAGATAATTCTGCGCGCTGTCGCTTGCGCCGTCGCGAACGGTCGGCGGGAGGAGTTGCACGCTGATGTGCCTGCGGTGGTGCACGGCGGAGACCGTCTTCAGCAGTCCTTGGAACAATACGGCGAACGACCAGTCCTGCAGGCTGTAACCAATGAAGAGCAGGGGACGGGTGGTGAGGGCGGGGAGCAGCGCCGATGGAATCATCGCGTGGTCATCACTGGCGTGGTCCATGGATAGGCTGATCAGGAATTCGATGTAGTCACTTTTGCTGAGCACCAGGGAACTGGGGTCGGCCATGTTCCCGTGCAGATGGAAGACTACCGGTTCGCCCGGGCTGGGAATTAATTCAGGCCCGAAAGTTCCGTTCTGTCGATACCGGTTCACATGCCAGGGGCACGAGAGCGCGGTCGGCTGCTTTCCCGCACGTTTGAGCGCTTCGACCATGAAATCGTCATAGTTCGTGGTGAAGTAGACCGGTATCGGAAATCTCGCCATCACCGCGTGGGCCTCCACGTCCGACGAGAAATCGGGTCGTCCCCGGG
Organism: Acrocarpospora sp. B8E8; assembly: GCF_039871605.1. Taxonomy (NCBI): domain Bacteria; kingdom Bacillati; phylum Actinomycetota; class Actinomycetes; order Streptosporangiales; family Streptosporangiaceae; genus Acrocarpospora; species Acrocarpospora sp. B8E8. Next base: position 64,561 of record NZ_JBDPLV010000015.1, read on the forward strand.
CGGTGAGCTCCTGGATCACCTGCTTCTTCACATAGATGGGATCGCCCTGGGTGATCATGGCGTAGTCCATGACCTCGGGCAGCAGGTCGCGGGCCTTGAACGGGTATCCCAATCGCTTCGCCCAGTCCTCACTGAGCTCGCTACCGGTGGGCAGGGTTCCCCGGCTGACCCCAGCGCCGAGAAAAGGAGTGCAGTCGCCTGTGGTCAGCCCGTCGATGAGCCGGTTCCAATCGACCTCACGCATACGACCTACCGCCCCGGTCCATGACGGCGAGTCTCGCCGACGTTGGATGGTACCCCCGATACGGGATTATTTCCCAGGACGGATGGTTTGGGCGGGGCCCTTGCTACAGGGCTGCCTGGAATCGGGACAGCGGATCCTCACGCAATGCCGCTTCCGCTACTACACGGCTGATCGCCTTGCTGAGAACACCGTGATCAAGGGCTGCGAGTTCAGTCAAGGTCATCTTTTCGGTGTCCAGAAGCGCGGTGTGTTCCGTCATTCGGAGCCCTCCCGGGATCGGCCTCTCGCGTGTCGCGTCACCCTTGTTAATAGAGGAGAATGCGTGCTAAGTCCATAGCCGCTCAACCTAAGTCCATTGGGCCCCTCGACGGTCGCGATCTAATCCGGTTTAGGGTTGGCCGAATTTATTTCGTGTTTCGGGCGGCGGTCGATTGTGCGTTAGCATCGCTGAAGTGTCGCCCAGTTACCCGGAGGCGTTTGTGGTCGATTCTGACACGCAGGGTAAGGGTCCGGCGGGAATTGGTTTTTCTGCACCCGAAGTATGGGGGAACGTTCCGCAGCGAAACACCAGTTTCACGGGCCGGTCGGAGTTGCTTGATCAGCTCCGCGAGCATCTCACCGGGCAACGGGACGCTGTGGTGCTTCATGCGCTGCAGGGATATGGCGGCGTGGGCAAGACCATGCTCGCGATCGAATATATCTATCGTTACTCCCGGGACTACGAAGTCATCTGGTGGGTCCCATCGGACCAGCAAGCCCTGATGCGAAGCGCGCTCGCGGCGCTGGCGCCTCGGCTGGGCATTACCGGTCTTCCGCCGGACAAACTCGATGAAGCGATCGGTGCGGTGCGTGACGCTCTCAGGCGCGGCCAACCGTATGGGCGATGGCTGGTGGTCTTCGACAACGCCGACCAGCCCGAGGATCTCAAGGAGGTGCTCCCGCACGGCACCGGGCATGTGCTCGTCACGTCACGCAACCACCGCTGGAAGCAGTCGGCCAAGACGCTCGAAGTCGACGTGTTCATGCGGGAGGAGAGCCAGGAGTTCCTGGGGCGGCGGGTGCCCGGCATCAGCGAGGCCGATGCCTACCGCTTGGCCGAGAGCTTGGGAGACCTGCCGCTCGCCCTCGAACAGGCCGGCGCGCTGATGTTCGAGACGGCCATGAGCGTCGACACCTATCTGGACCGTCTGTCCGAGGAGGCCGGCAAGGTCCTCGGGCAGGGCACCGTGCTCGACTATCCGGTTCCGATGGCGGCGGCGTGGAGCATCTCACTCCAACGCGTGCGCGACCAGATGCCATCAGCCATGGCTCTGCTGCACCGCATCGCCTACTTCGGCCCTGAGCCGATCCCGCTCGATCTCATCAATCTCGGGCGTTTCGTGCTGGCCCCGTCGAATCTGCGCGACACGATCCGCGATCCGTACCGGATGAGCGACGTGGTTCGTGAGATCGGCCGTTACGCTTTGGCTCGCCTCGACAACCTGCGCCGTACGCTTCAGATGCACCGGATCATCCAGGCGCTCATCCGGGAGGAACTGAACGAGAAGGAGCAGGAGACGGCGCGGCACGATGTTCACCTGCTGCTCGCCGCCGCGGACCCGGACCGGCCAGACGACTACGAGGCATGGGAGGACTACGACAACCTGGTCGCCCACGTCGGCCCCTCGGCCATTATTGACTGCGATGACCCCGACGTCCGCAGGCTCGCCACGAATGTAGGCCGCTTCCTGTTCGTCAAAGGTGACCTCAAGGCGTGTGAGGCATGGCTGAGCCGTGCCCTGGACCAGTGGACGGACAAGTTCCCGCCAACCGATCTGCACCTGCTGATCGTTAAGCGGTTGCTGTCCACACTGCTGAACGCGTTAGGCCGTTTCGACGAGGCGTTCGCTATCGGAGAAGACGCGCTCGGCCTGCTTCGGCAGGAGCACGGAGAAGAGCATGACGAGACGCTGATCATGCTCAACGTGCTGGGCGGGATCCTCCGCCAACGCGGCGAGTTCGTCCGCGCGCTGGAACTGGACGAAGGGTCGGTGCCGCTGCACACCCGGGTGTTCGGCGGCCAGCACCCCAACACCTTCCGAGCCACGAACAACTTCGCCATCGACAACGCGCTGGCCACCCGATATGAGGAGGCCCTCCGGCTGGATGAGGCGATCTACGAAGGCCGGCTGAACCACTACGGCAACGACGGTCACTACCAGGTGGCCTTCAGCCGGAACGCGATCGCCCGCGATCTTCGCTTGCTCGGGCGTTATGCCGAGGCGCGTTCCGAAGGCGAGCGAACCTTCGCCACCTACGCGGATATCGTCCGGCAGAAGACGCTCATCGAAAATCACACCGATGTGCTGCTCCAGGCCCGGGAACTGTCGGTGGCCCGGCGTAAGGCCGGCGCCTTCGACGAGGCCATCGAACTCGCTAGGACCGTGTTCCATCGTCACCGCGACACCTACGGGGAGGATCACCCCGGCACGCTCGCGGCGGCGGTGAGCCTGGCGAATGCGCAACGGCTGGTTGGAGATCACGCGCGGTCCGCTGAGTTCTCCGCGGACACCTCGGCTCGGTATGCCAAGACGCGAGGCCCTGACCACCCCTTCACCCATGGCTCGGCGCTGAACACCGCCATCGCTCATCGCCTGCTCGGTGAGCCACTGAAGGCCAAGAAGCTCTTCGAGAGCGCTTTGGCAGGCCTGACACGAAGCCTGGGCAAGGAACACCACTACACCTTGACCTGCATGACGAACCTTGCCAGCGTGCTGGCGGATCTAGGGGACATCGCGGAGGCGCGACGCCTGGGCGAGGAGAGCCTGGAGCGTTTCCGCAACGTGCTCGGCCTGGACCATCCGCACACGCTCGCCTGCCAGGCCAATCTGGTGCTCGACCTCAACGCGCTGGGAGAGACCGAACGGGCGGCCGAGCTGAAGGATGACGCGATCAAGCGATTCACCCGTGCGCTGGGCGATGACTATCCAGATGTGCTGGCCGTTCAGCGCGGGTTACGGCTCGACTTCGACTTCGAGCCGCCGAACGTCTGATCGCTGTTTCCGGGCGTTCGTCAGATGTTGCGCTCGGCCCAGCGCTTCTGGTGTTCCAGCGCGGCCTCATGCGCCCGGCGAGCCGCGGCGAAGGGGACGTCGTCGTCGCGCCAGCCGTCGATGGCCGTCGCCATCCCGCTGACGAACGCGTCGCCGGCCGGGGTGAGCATCCCGCAGACGCGCAACGTCTCGATGACGTCGATCGTGTGCTGCCGCCAGCGGGCGTACTCGGCGTGCGCGTGCAGCGCTTCCTCGCCCTGATCGAGAAAACGCTGGACTCGCCAGAAGGCGGCCACCGCGAGGTGTGCGTAGGCGCCTTGGAGGAGAGCCATCAGGGGACGGGGATCTTCCCGCCAGGGGGCGTACCAGAGCGGGCGGTCGACGTGGTCGTGGGCCTCGGTGAGCGGGATGAGATCGAGGAGGGCCCAGAGCTTCGAGTGCTGGACCTCATGGGACAGCAGCGAGGCCAGCATCCGGCCGTTCGGCGGGAGCGAGCCCGCGAAGGCGCCGAAGGCATAGCGTGACGTGGCACTCGTCGGCCTGCCTGCCGGGCGGGACAGGGGGACGAAAGTGGTCACTCCCCCGAGCACCTCCTCGGCGTACCACGGATGGTGGTCCTTCAGCAGGACCCAGGCTTCGGTCAGCGCCTGCTGCCACTGCTGTACGGTGCCGGGTCGCTGGCGGGAGGCCGGCCAGCCTTCAGGAAGCCGGAACGGGTCGATGTCATCGAGCAGCACGTGAAATGTCTCGTTCCGGTGCGTCGTCGACAACCGGCGCAGGCCCATCCAACCCTCCGCGTAGTGCTCCGGGTTGCCGGGCACGGATGCCGACATCCCGCCGCTCCAGAGCTGGGCGCCGTCGGCGTGCGTGCTCACCGTTACCCGGGTGGTGGTACGGCGTGGCACGCCGTACACGCGGGCGACTCCGAGCGAGGGCAGGACGAGGCGGCCATTGGGGACCGTGACCTCGAGCGTGGTGGTGGCGCCCGCCCGGATCGCGGCTGCCAGGGCCAGGCCCGGCAGGTAGGCGAAGGAGAGTGGGCCACCGGTCTTGGACGGAAGGACGCGGAGCAGCATGCGAATCGCCCACGTCCCGACCGACGGGTAGGTGAGCACTGCCTCGACTGCTTCTGGAGCATCCTTCTGCAGGCCGGCGAGCAGGTCGTAGGCTTCGGCGAGTTCCCAGGCCCGCTCGTGGCCCATGCGCTCCGCCGTGACGACCACGTTCCGGACCAGGAGCAGATGCTTGCTGCGTTCCGCCTTGGCCAGGAACTGCATGGCGCGCCTGCCACCCGCACCGGTGGCGAGTTCGGAGAAGACGTCGCCGGGGACCGTGTATGGGCGGGTCAATGTGCCTGCCCTTTCGGTAGATCGCGCTGGATTCGTGACCGTACGTGGTGGATCAGGCGATAGAGATCGGCGCAGTAGACCGATGGATTCAGATGCCCGGTGCCCGGGCGATATCGGTGCGCGTAGAGGCCCCCGCCGCAGATTGTGCTGAATCTGCACGCGCGACACGTTTCGGAAAGGCCTTCGAGGCCGAGTTGCCGGGCGGCCACGCCGGGATGGTATAGGGCGCGGTCGAGGTCATGGTCGGTGATGTTGAGTCCCGTCACCGCCGCGCCCGGGCCGACCACTTTGAGGAAATCGGATTGCTCGATGGTGCCGTCAGTCTCGATCACCAGCAGCGTCGAGGGGGTGAGGCCGATGGTTTCGATCCCGGAAGCGCCGCCCAGAAGCAGATGAATGATCTCCTCGAAGAGGCGGATTCCGGTGACGGGCCGCCCCTGGCCGTACCAGTGGTCGAAAACGGTGATCAGCCAGTCCGCGTACGGCGCCGCCGACGTGTCCGGGGACTGGCCGGGGGGTGGTTCCGCCCAGGTGCCGTGCGGGAGAAGCAGGTCGATCTTGGGTGGCCGGAAGGACGCCAGTGACTCGTAGATTTCCACCGGGTCGTTGGCGAGATCGATGGTGCACAGGATGCCGCCATAGACGGAGCGGTATTCCGGACGGCCCAGAAGTTCGAGTGCCCGGGCCACGGCCCGGTAGGAGCCGTGCCCTCCGACGGTCTTGCGATGGCGGTCGTTGACCTCTTCTCCGCCGTCCAGGCTGACCCCGACGCGCACGCCCTGGTTCGCGAACAGAGCGAGATAATCCTCATCAAGAAGGACGCCGTTGGTCTGCATGCTGAATTCGACGTCCACATCCGGCGCGGCGGCGCGCATCGTGGTGATGGTCTCGGAGAGCCGGTCGCGACCGGCGAGGAGCGGTTCTCCGCCGTGCAGGATGACCTGTACGGCCGGAATACGATGACGCGCGGCGTGTTCGGCGATTCTGCGCGCCGCGACCGCGACGATCTCCGAGCTCATCACCAGCGGCTGGCCACGCCAGCTCTGGTCGGCCAGCGTGTACACATAGCAGTAGTCGCAGGCAAGATTGCATCGACTGTGCACTTTGAGGATGAACTGCCGGAAGGGTTTCGGCTGCCATCCGGCGGCGAGCAGCATTCCGACATCGAGAGTGGCGGGCCACTCCGGCAACGCTCTTCGCTGTGGTCCCTCGATGTCGTTGCTCACGCTGGGACACTCCTGGACCAGCCCGGCATTCACTGCGATTAAGGCTATGCTAACGACGAAACCAGAAACTTAATACTCCCCCTAGTTCTTTACTGACCATAAAGGGATTAGCGCCCGCTCATATACCAGGGGATATTGGCGGGCTATGGCGCTCCATCAAGAATTCATCCCGCCACTGTCCGTCGAGAAAGACGTGGTCACGGGCCGTCCCGATGAGACGGAAGCGGTTCTTCTCCAGCACCCGGCGCGACCGCGGGTTGTCGGTGCGTACGGACGCCTCCACCCGGTGCAGGGCGAGTTCGCAGAACGCTACATCGAGGGCCAACCGTAATGCCGTGCTGGCGACGCCACGGGAGCCCTCCTTCTCCGCGACCCAGTACCCCACCCGGCCGCACTGCAGGACGCCGCGGAGGATGTTGTTGATCGTGATGAGCCCGGCCGGCTGACCGGTGAGGTAGATCAGGGCGGTCCAGCGCAGGCCACGGTCCATCTCGCCGAGGACGCGGCGGATGTGCCTGCGCTGGCCGTTCGTGGTGAAGAAACTCTCCGGGCGGTCTGGCTCGTACGGCCGGAGGAAATCCCGGTTTTCGCGGTAGATCTTGGCAAGGTCCTCAGCGAACTCGAGGCCGATCGGCCTTATCTTCACGTGCATGCGCCACCCCGCCATTTCCGTCGGCCAGGCGATGCTATGTCAGACGGAATACGTGATCTTTAGCCGTCCTCCCTGATGGCACTTAGGAAAGGCGCTCGATCGTTACGGGGATCAGGCCCTCGTAGCGTGTGGTCGTCATGAGTTCCCGGAGTAACGTGCCGACGGTGTCGTGTGGTGGATCGCTCAGGCAGGCGGTCAGGTCGATGCAGGACGCCACACCTGGGCCGATCTGGCGGAGATCCCAGGTGAACATGTCGTCGGCCACGCGTAGCCGGGCGGTGCCGAGCACGCGGGCTTGCGGGTCGTCGGCCAGGGCCATTCCCCAGATCTTTTGCAGGTGCGCGAGCCGGTCCTTGCGCAATTCACCGGCGAACAGGATCCGGTAGACGCGCTTTTCGCGGAATCCTTTGGGGACCTCCGGAGGAGTAAGTCGCAGTGGGGGCGAGCCGGGTAAGGACGCGTGGTCGTGGAAATAGGTCCGCAACGTTGCCTCATCAGGCAGCGCGCCGGCCCCCAGCCGCCGGTAGGCCAGCTCCGCGTCCTCCCTGCGGACCGCGATGGTTCGGACGCGGAGCCTCGGATCGGTTCGGATCGCGCGGCTGAAAGCCGCCGAACTCCACCAGTCGCCATCGGCCGCGGTCCACACGGCGTTGGCCAGGTCGGTCGCTGTGTGGTCTTCCGCGAGCATGAACTCCTCGACGGCGATTCCCTCCGGCTGCGCCGGTGAGCCGCCCTCGGGGAAGATCAAGTAGTAGTCCAGCGCCGGGGGCGTTTTAGCAGTCAAATGTGGCGTCCTTTGTTTCCGCGATAAGAGCCTCGTTACGTCACCGTACGGGAGGAGACTTCGGCGAACTCCGCGGTAACAGCGCCGAGGATGTCGGGGCGAGCGCCCAACCCCCACCGGTAGACCGAAATCCGGCTCATAGGCACGGGCCCTGACCAGCAACTCTAGATCGGGCTCCAACTCGCTGCGAACTCACTCCGGGACCTCGCCTGAGAGTCACATTTACAACTTTCTGGACGCCTCTCAAAACGTCTGCAACGTGTCCCTCGACACACGCCAGAGTCTCGTAGCCGCGTCCGGGTCGAGCGCGTAAGCCGCCACCCCGCGTCGGTCCCCCGGCTGATGTGGCTCGGCTTCGGTGCAGTCCTCAAAACACCGTCCGCTGATTCCGTCGAGCAGCGGCGAGCCAGCGAGCAGGACCGATGTCGCTGCACCCCTGCTCAGCCGACTTCCAGCGGATGGCATCAACACCGCCGAACTCGGCATAGATCTTGTCCATCTCGGCGCGACTCTGGTGACGCTGCAGGTTCGTCCGAACCCCTCCGGGCATCAGGGCGTTTGCGGTAATACCATCGGCCGCCCAGCGCTTTGCGGCTTCCACCACGAACGCAAGGGTGACCTCAGCCCCCGCACCCGCCAACGCCCTGGCGGTCTCGACTCCGATTCCCGATGACGCGCCTGTCACGACGGCTCGGCGGCCGGTCAGGTCGATACCGGCGACGATCTCGTCAGCCGTCGACTCGGCCGTGAAAGGGGTACGCAGGGGAGATGTCACGCGCCACCGTCGATCCGCAGGGTCGCGCCGGTGATGTAGCCGGCCCGCGGGCTGGCCAGGAAAGCGACAAGATCGGCGTACTCGTGCGGGAGGCCGATGCGGCCGACGTCGTTGGGTGCGAGCGTGTTGACGGCGTACGACTCGATTTCGTCCCAGGTGTTTCCCCAGCCGTTCTCCCTACCCATGTTGAGCAGGTAGTCCTTGACGCTGGGGACGAGGATGCCGCCGGCCGCGATGGCGTTCGACGTCACCCCGGAATGCTTGAGATCACGCGAGAGGGAGGCTGCCAGGTTGTTCCGGGCGGCGTTGGTGGCCTGATAGTGCGGCTGCCGCGATGAGGGCAGGTGTCCGGTGACGCTGCTGATCTGGATCACCCGTCCCCAGCCCCGCTCGCGCATGCCGGGAACCAGGTGCCGGATCATACGGACGCTGGAGATGACGTTGATGTTGTAGATCTCGGCCCAGTCGTCCGGCGCGAGAGCCGCCCATGCCACCGGGTTGTAGAAACCGGCGTTGTTGACGAGCACGTCCACCGGCCCCGCCGCGGTAGCGACCTCCTCGGCACCGGCATCCGTGCCAAGATCGCCCATGGCGATGGTGGCGTCGCCTCCGTCCGCACGGATGGACTTGGCCACCGCCGCGGTTCTTGCCGCGTCTCGCCCGTGCACGACGACGACAGCCCCTTCGGCGGCCAGTTGCTTGGCGATCGCCTCGCCCAGGCCGCTGCTTGATCCTGTGACAAGCGCTCGCTTGCCACTGAGCTGCAGATCCATCGAGACTCCAATAAAAATGGACTATTTGGTCCAGTGTGCTCTCGGGAAATATGGACCGTCAAGTCCAATTGGACTGATGGGTTCATTTTGTTAGCCTGGACGTACGACATGCCCGTCATCTCAACGGAAGGGCCTGGATGCGCGTACTGACGCCGAAGGGTGCTGCCACCCGGCAGCGGATCGTGGAGGGCGCCGCGCTCCTGATGCGCGAACGCGGACCCGCCAACGTGGGACTAGACGACATCCGCGTGGCCACGTCGACAAGCAAGAGCCAGTTGTTCCACTACTTCCCCGACGGCAAGGCCGACCTGATGCTCGCCGTGGCGGCCTACGAGGCCGAACAGGTCCTGGCCGAGCAGCAACCGATGCTCGGCGACCTGACGACCTGGCCCAAATGGACGGCCTGGCGCGAACGCGTGGTCGAGAGATACCACGCCCAACGCGAGAAATGCCCCCTCACGGCCCTCACCGCGCAACTCGGCCTGGCCAACCCCGGCGTACGCGACATCATCACCGACCTCTACGAGCGATGGCAGGCACACATCGCCACCGGCATCCTGGCCCTCAAGGACAGCGGCGCGATCGACCCCTCGATCGACGTCGACGCCGCCGCCACCGAAATCCTCACCGCCATCTCCGGCGGCGCCATGATGCTGATCTCGACCGACCGCATCAGCTACCTCGAGATCAGCCTCCGCGAGGCCATCGACGGCCTACGCCGCCCCGCTCCCATCGGTTAGATCGCGACGAGTGCTCCCTGGATCTGTTCGATAGCCGCGTGCAGTTCCGCGCCCGGGTCATGCTGCCAGAGCGAGACCACCTGCCCATCCGGACGAGCGAGCAGCGCACCGCCGGCCTCCATTCCGAGCGCCCGGGCTCCGTGCAGATCAAGCTTTTGTACGGCAATCGGCACCTCGTGTCGTACCCCGAACTGTCGACCGTCGGGCCCGGTGAACAGCGTGAGACCAGGGCCCAGCAGGTCCACAGTGCTGACCCCGGGAAAGACCCACATATGGGGAAGGCGTGCGCCGAGGTCGTCGGCGAGGGCCTCGGGGGTCGCACGCCTACCGCCCATCGGATCGGCCGAGCGCGCGGTGTTGCGCACACCGATCGGCCGCCGCTCGGTCTCGTACGTATCCAGCAGTCCCTCTTCCGCCCAGCGACGCACCACCCACCCGAGCTTCCAGCCCAGGTCGAACCCATCGTGGATGGCCGTGTTCATGCCGGTACCACCCCGAGGCGTGATCTTGTGCGCCGCATCACCGACGAGGAAACAACGCCCCTCCCGATAACGATCGGCGACCTGGGCCGTGAAGTCGAAAGCACCGACACGTTCGAAAACCGGCCGCACGTACGGCACCCCTGTGGCCGCGGCGATCAACGCGGTCAGGCGTCGGTCGTCGTAGTCGGCGAGTGTTTCGGTGTCGGGATTCCACGGATGCGAGTACATCCAACGATCAGCGGACGAAACGGGTAACAGCACACCCTCCGCGTCCGGATGAGTGATCATATAAAGGCCGTGCAGCGGCGGAGGCGCGACCTGGCGCAGCGGCGCGCGGAACAGAACGCTGAGGTAGTCGACCAGCCGCTCGGGCCCGGCCATCGAGATACCCAGCGCGGACCTGACCGTGCTGTGTGCACCGTCGGCCCCCACGACATAGGCGGCCCTGACCGAGTACCTCCGGCCTCCTCGCGCAACACGACGTCGACACCGTCGTCATCCTGGGTGAGCGCGAGCACTTCAGTACCCCAACGGACCTCCGCGCAGGGGTGTTCACCCAGGTAGGCGAGGAGGACGGGCTCCAGATGATCCTGGGGTACGGCCGCCGGTGACGTCGGGCTGAGATCGCCGACCTTCTCGGCTGTGGGAAAGCCCAGCGAGACGGTCATCCCTTCCGGCGACGCCAGGGTTGGGGTCACACGCCCGTAGAAGAGTGCGCCGATCTCGCCTCGCCGTACCTTTTTCTCAAGGTTCCAGGCGCGCAGCAACGAGCAGCGTCTGCGCGCCGAGGCGGCCGAGGAAACCCGGCGCCGCATCCTGCAGGCCGCGTACGAGCGGCTGCGTGACGCCCGCCGTCGCCCACCCCGACGCGGCCGAACATCTACGCGGCAGCCTGCGTGCCGGCGCGGAAGTGTACGCATCCGAACGCCACGCCTTGCGCGCCATCTACTCGATGGCCGCCCTCCACCCGGCCGTGCCCTCTCCCCGGCTGCGGTGGCCGACCACCTGATCACCATGGCCGAACGCACGCTGGTAACCCGAAGTCACTGACCGATGGTGTCCAGTTCGGCGATCGCGTCGGCCGGCAAAGTCAGTTCGGCCGCGGCGATGTTCTCCCTCAGATGGGCCAGCGAGGAGGTGCCGGGGATCAGGCCGATGGCAGGGGAGCGCTGGAGCAGCCACGCCAGGGCGACCTGCTGCGGGGACGCGCCCAGCCGCTCGGCGACCGTGCTCAGCGTGCCGGACTGCAACGGGGTGAAGCCGCCCAGCGGGAAGAACGGCACGAAAGCGATGTTCTCCGCCGCACACCGGTCGACCAGGGCGTCGTCCTGCCGGTTGGCGAGGTTGTAGAGATTCTGTACGGTAACCACCGGCGCGATGCCCTGCGCCTCGGTGAGCTGCTTACCGGAAGCGCAACTGAGCCCGAGATGCCGGATCAGTCCCTCCCGCTGGAGCTCGGCCAGCGCGCCGAACGGCTCCGAGACAGGCTCGTCGTTGGTGCTGTCGACCTCGCCAAGGCGCAGATTGACGACGTCCAGGGTCTCCACACCCAGGTGCTGCAGATTCTCCCGCACCTGGGCCTTGAGGTCCTCGGGATCCCGCGACAGCACCCAGCTGCCGTCCGCACCCCGCCGGGCCCCGACCTTGGTGACGATGCGCAACTCCGCCGCGTACGGCTGCAGCGCCTCCCTGATCAGCTCGTTGACGACCACGGGACCGTAGAAGTCGGCGGTGTCGATGTGGGTGATGCCGGAGTCGACCACCGCACGCAACACGGCCACCGCCTGGTCGCGATCCTTCGGCGGCCCGAAGACGTTCGGCCCGGCCAACTGCATGGCGCCGTAACCCATGCGGCTGAGCCGCAGGCCCTCCGCCGGGACGACCGAACCGCCGCTGACACTCTTGGACATGACAAGCCTTTCGTCGTACGCATGAGGCACCCATCGTCGGCGGCGACGGGTCCCGGCGGGAGTTCCCCGTTGTTCCTGGTAGCAGCAGGGACACCCACGCCTAAAGTTGAAGCATGGACGGAACGAATGCCCTCGGGGAGTTCCTGCGCGCCCGCCGAGCCCTGGTTCAGCCCGAGCACGCCGGTCTTCGCGGCGGCGGGCTCAGACGAGTTCCAGGACTGCGCCGCGAGGAAGTGGCGATACTCGCCGGCATCAGCTCGGAGTACTACCTCCGCTTGGAGCAGGGCCGCGACCGCAACCCGTCCGTCCAGGTGCTCGAAGCGCTCGCCGAGGTCCTGCGCCTGAACGCCGATACCACCGCTTACATGATCAGCCTGACCAGGCCCCGCCCGGCCGACGCCCGGCGCCCGTGGCAGCCGGAGACCGTGCCGGCCAGCATCCGCCAGCTCATCGACGGCTGGACCACCAACCCCGCCTTCGTCCAGAACAAGTTCACCGACGTGCTCGCCGCCAACACCCTGGCGGCCGCCCTCGCTCCGAAGTTCGCCCCCGGCGTCAACCTGCTGCGGGCGGCCTTCCTCGATGAATCCCACCGGGAGAGACACCGGGACTGGGAAGAAATGATGGAGGAAGGCGTGGCTGGCCTGCGGGCCCACGTCGGCCCCGACGTCGACGACCCTCGCCTGACGGAACTCGTCAACGAGCTCTCCGCCCACAGCGACCACTTCCGCCGCCTTTGGGACCGCCACGACGTCCAGCCCAAACGCGGCCGCACCGTCAGGCTCCGCCACCCTCAGGTCGGCGACATCGAACTACTGAAGAACAAACTCACCATCGGCGGCACCGACGACCTGATCCTCGTCGTCTTCCACGCCGAACCCGGCACCCGCAACACCGAACTCCTCGAAATCCTGAGCGGCCTCGCGGTCTCCGTCGAATGATCTACTTGTAGGCGATCGCTGCGGACGAAGTGCCCGTGAGCGGAAATGCCTCGTATTTTGAGAATCCGGCTGACGTGCACCACTGACGGAAGTCGGTCATGGTGAATTCGAAGCCGTCGCCGAACTCGATGAGCATGTTGAGTGAGGACAGCAGGGCGGAGAGGTTCAGGCGGCGGTTGTCGTCGATCATGTTTTCCATGACCACGAATGCTCCGCCCCGTGGCAGTGCGGCGTAGGCGGAGCGGATCAGGTGGGTCTTCCGGTCCAGGTCCCAGTCGTGGAGGATCATGCACATGGTGATCACGTCGGCCTGGGGGAGCGGGTCGGCGAAGAAGTCTCCGGAGGCGACGGTGATCCGGTCGGCCACCGCTGAGCTTCCGATCGTACGCCGGGTGACCGGTTCCACGACCGGCAGGTCGAAGGTCGTGCATCGCAGGTGGGGATGGCGGGTGGCCAGGGTGATGGAGAGGTGTCCGGCGGCGCCGCCCACGTCGCAGACCGTACGGTAAGGGCCGAAGTCGAAGACCTCGGCCAGAGCGGTGAAGTTGGCCGAAGAGACCCCGGCCATGCCTCGCAGGAAGAGCTCCGCCCGGCCTGGGTCGGCGTACAGCTCGTCGAAGAACGGCGCCTGGCCATGCCGGACCTCGCTCTGTGCCTGGCCGGTCCGCAGCGCCTCGGTCAGCCCACCCCAGAAGGGGTAAAGGCGCTCATTGGCCAGCTCCAGCGCGGCGCCCAGGTAGCGAGGGCTGCCCCGGTCGAGGAAGGTCGCGGTGGCTTCGGTGTTGGCATAGCGGGCTGTCGTGCCGTCCCCGTGGCGGTGTAGCAGGCCCGCGGCGACCAGGGCGTCGAGGAAGTCGTACACGGCTCGGGAGCGCAGGCCGAGCCGGTCGGCGAGCTCCTGGGCGGTCAGCGGCGCGGCGGCCAGCTGGGTGAACACGCCGAGTTCCACGGCGGACAGCAGCGTCTTGGACTGCCAGAAGGCGAACGCGGTCCGCATGATGTGGTCCGATGTCACCGTACGGCGGCTGGTCACGGCTCAGATGAACGCGTAGTCGGGTTGCCCGCCCAGGAGCAGCTCGCCGGCGTGCTCAAGGGTCCGGCTCTGGGCGACCACGTGCTGGCAGGCGGTGATCAGATCGCGGTGGATCCGGTCCAGCGGGGTGCGCGCCGAATAGACGGCTTCGCCGCCGATGAGGTCGTAGAGCTCGCCGACCACGTCCCTGGCCTCGCGGAAGGCGTGGTAGCGGGCGAGCGCCACCGCGGCCCGCACCCGAGGGCTGGGCTCCCGGCCCTCGGTCAGCTCCGCCCACTGATCGGCGAGCGAGGAGTAGACGAAGCTCCGGGCGGCCGACAGGCGCATCTCGCACGAGCCGATCGCGCGCCACACTCGCGGGGAGTGCGCCCAGCGCATGCCGCCGGGTCGTTCCGTGCGCCGCGCGGCCACCTGATGCACGTAGTCGAGCGCCGCACGGGCCGCGCCCAGCGGAACGCCCGGCATCTTCCTGTTGATGGCCTCGCGCTGGCGGGTCAGCGGCCCGGGGTGGATTGGCTGGTCGAAGGAGAAGGTGTGCTCGCGCGGCACGAACAGGTTGCTCGCGGTGTAGTCCCTGCTGCCGGAACCGGCCAGGCCGGTGGTGTGCCAGGTGTCGACGATGGTGAAGTCGGACGGCTGGGCCACGATCACCCGCCAGCTCTCCGCGGCATGCACGGTGCAGCCACCGACGATCAGGTCGGCGTGCGTGCAGCCGCTGCCGAACCGCCAGTGCCCGTCGACCAGGTAGCCGCCGTCGACCTCGCGCGCCAGCCCGGCCGGCGGCAGCCAGCCCGCCGTGATCATGTCGAGTCGGGGGAAGAGCCGCCGGGCGACGGCCGGTTCGAGGTAGCGCGCGAAGATCCCGGAGTCCATGCCGATCATCACGCACCAGCCGACGGAGGCGTCGATCCGGGAGACCTCCTCGACGATCTCGGTCTGCTGGGCGGGGGTCAGGTCCGGGCCGCCCCACTCGGCCGGCATCGCCAGCCGGAACACGCCCGCCTCGCGCAGCTGCGCCACCAGATCGCCGGGCAGTCGCCTGAGCTCGTCGATCTCGTCGGCGCGGGCCCGGATGTCCGGTTCGAGCTGCCGGACGCGGCCGATTATCGTGCCGAAATCCAGGGTCGTGTCGGTGGGCATCAGGCCTCCAAGGGAGCGGCCCGGTCATTGTTGGGCGCACGTGGCGACGACATCAAGACCTCGGCGCCCACGACCGCCCCGACGGCGGCACCATCGTGAACCTTTCATCCGGTCCGGTGGAGTTTGGCCCGCACCTCCTGAGCGTGCGGATCGCCGATCTGCTCCAGAATCGCCAAGGCCCCAGTCCAGCTGGTACGGGCTGCGCCCACATCGGCGACGCTCAGGTAGGTATCGCCCAGATGATCGAGCACGACGGTCTCGTAGGCGCGGTCCCCGAACCGGCGCAGCATCGCGACCGCGTGCTCGTAACAGGCGATGGCCTGCCCATGGTCGCCCAGCTGGTGATGCGAATAGCCGAGCCGATGCCAGGTCACCGCCTCGGCACGTACGTCGCCCTGCGCCCGATGCAAGTCCAGGGCCCGCCGCCCGCACCTGAGCGCCCGATCATGATCGCCGAGCAACGCGTGATACCACCCGATCGCGCTGAGCGCCTTGGCCTGACCGGTCCGATCCCCGATGACCCGATAGATCTGGTACGCCTGCCGCGCATGCGCACGGGCAGGCGCATGCCGCCCAAGCCCTTCCAGCACCTGTGCCAGATTGCGATGGATATGCGCCTGATCAGCTTGATCGTCCACCGCCCCGAACAGATCCAACGCCCGCAGCAGGTGATCGTGGGCCTCGCCATGCCGGGCCAGCAGCGCGCAGGCCCCCGCGAGACCCCGGTGCGCGTGGGCCTGCCCGGCCGGACTACCCAGCCGCCGCGCCACCTCAAGCGCGATCCGGTGCGTCGTCGTCAGGTCATGCCACCGCCCCCGCCAGTAGAGGAAATCGGAGTACGCCCAGGCCAACTGCCACACGTACGCGCCGAACCCGGCGGTGGCGGCGTGCCGGGTGAGCGCCTCCAGGGTCGGCCACTCGGCGGCGAACCAGGCGAACCCGGCCGCGGAGTCGAGGAGGTGCTCCACCGTGACCCCCGGCCGCGGCGGAGGCAAAGCGATCGGCACCCGGTAGGGGTCCATCAGCAGATCCGCCCCGTCGGCGGTGTGCAGGTAGTGGTCGAGCAGCCGGAGCAGGGCCTCGCGCCGCTGCTCCGCGGAGTCGAGCGCGTGGGTGCGCTCGATGGCGTACGCGCGCAGCAGGTCGTGGCAGCCGAACCGGCCTGGCGCCTGCTCGGTGAGCATGTGGGCGCGGGCCAGTTCGGCCAGCATGCGCCGGGCCGGGCCGACCGCGAGCCCGGCCAGGCTGGCCGCCGCGATCGGGGTGATCTGCGGGCCGGGATACAGGCCGAGCAGGCGGAACAGCCGCGCGGCGGGTTCGCTCAGCAGCCGGTAGGACCAGGAGAACGCCGCGCGTACGCCGCTGGTCTCGTCGCCGTCCAGGGCGTCGAGGCCGGGTCCGGCGTCGCGCAGTTCCTCGGCCAGCGCGGCGAGCGGGAAGTCCGGATGGGTGGCGGCTCTGGCGGCGGCGGTGACGAGCGCGAGGGGCAGCCGCGCGCACGAGGCGCTGATCGCGTCGGCGGCGCCGGAGTCGGCGGTCACCCGGTCGCGGCCGATGCGGTGGCTGAGCAGCTCCCGGGCTTCGGCCACGCTGAGCAGGTCGAGGGTGAGCGGCTGGGCGCCCTCGACGGTGAGCAGGCCGGTGAGACCGCTGCGACTGGTCACCAGGACCAGGCAGCCGGGCTCATCGGGCAACAGCGGCCGAACCTGCTCCGCATCGCGGGCGTTGTCCAGAAATATCAGGATCCGGCGGCCGGTGAGGAGGGTCCGGTACAGCGCCGCCTGCGACGCAGGTTCGACCGGCACCCGCTCCGGCGGCACTCCCAGGGCGTGCAGGAACTCCCGGATCGCCTCCTCTGGCTGGAGCGCCCGGCCGCTCGGGTCGAACCCGCGCAGGTTGACGAACAGCTGCCCGTCGGGGAAACGTTCCCTGGCCTGGTGCGCCCAGCGCACGGCCAGCGCGGTCTTGCCGATGCCCGCCGTACCCATGATCGCCGCGATCGTGACCGAGTTGTCCCGGCGGCTCTCGTCCGCGAGCTCGTCCAGTTGCGCCAGCTGGTCGCGGCGGCCGACGAATCCCCGTACAGCCAGGGGAAGCAGCGCGGAGCGGACCACGGCGGGACCTTCCTCCCGCGCGACTGCGGCGGAATCGTGCAGGGACGGGTCGCCGCACAGGATCCGCCGGTGGGTCGCCTCAAGGACCGGCCCCGGCGGCACCCCGAGCTGCTCGGCCAGATCCTTGCGCGCCCGCCGGTAGACCTCCAGCGCCTCGCCCTGGCGGCCACTGCGATAGAGGGCGACCATCAGCTGGCGGATGAACGTTTCACGCAGCGGGTGCCGGGTCACCAGTGCGGTGAGCTCGCCCACCAGATCGTCGATCGTGCCGAATCGCAGCCCGGTGTCGGCGTATTCCTCCCACACGGTCAGGCGCAACTCGTCCAGCCGCGCTGCCTCGGCGCGCGCGGCCGGGCTGTCCAGCGTGGCCAGGGCGGGGCCGCGCCACAGGCCGAGCGCTCGCCGCAGCAGCGTCCCCGCCGCGGCCGGCCTGCCGTTCGCCAGCTCCTCCCGGCCAAGCGCCACGGCCTGCTCGAAGACCCGGACGTCGAACTCCTCGTCGCGAACGTGCAGCCGGTAGCCGGGCGCGCTGGTGTGAAGCGCCTGGTCACCGAGGAGGCGGCGTAACCGGAACACGCACCCGTGCACCTGAGCGCGCGCCGAGGGCGGCGGTTCTTCCGGCCACAGGGCGTCGATCAGGTCCTCGGCGGTCACCACCTGATTGGCGTGCAGCAGCAGCACGCCGAGCGCCACCCGCTCCCGTCTGGCGTTGATGGCGACCTGCGCGCCGTCCTGCCACAGCACCGGCGGACCGAGGAGGCCGTAACGCAACACCTCGTTCACACCTGCGCACGGTAGCGGGCCGCCGCCGCCCGCGGAAGAGTACTGGAAGCCGGACGGAAGGCGCCGTGTCTAGCGTGGCCGCACCGACGTCAGGGGAGGGGAAACGATGGGGCTGTCTCTCGTCTACGGCGGTGATCTGCCGGAGTCCGGCCCGCGGACGTTGCCGGAGTTGCTCGCCCGCGCGTCCGGGGTCACCGACGCCGGGATGATCACCTATCTGCGGGCGGACGGTTCCGAGCTGACCCGCTCCTACCCTGAACTCCTCGCCGAGGCGGAGGCGATTCTCACCGGCCTGCGCGCGCAGGGCCTGCGTCCCAGCGATCCGGTGCTGCTCCAGATCGACGACAACCACGACTATCTGCCCACGTTCTGGGCCTGCGTGCTGGGCGGCATGCCGGCCGTGCCGATGACGGTTCCTCCTGGATACGAGCAGCCGAGCGTGGCCACGGCCAGGCTGCGGCGGTCCTGGGAGCTGTGCGGTCGGCCCCTGATCGTGGCGAGCTCGCGGGTCGCGCCTGAGCTGGACCGGCTCGGCATGGGCCTGACCACCGTTGACGCCTTGCGATCTCACCCGGCTCGGTCGGATTGGTACCCGGCCCAGCCCGACGACCCGTTCGCCATCCTGTTCACCTCGGGCAGCACGGGCGTCCCCAAAGGGGTGACGCTCACCCACCGGGGCGTGCTGGCCATGCTCCGGGGTTACCTGCATCTCGTGCCCCTGACCAGCGAGGACATCAGCTTCAACTGGATGCCGCTGGAGCACGTGGCCGGGCTGCTCGCCTTCCATGTCCGCGACGTCTATCTGGGCGCCCGGCAGATCCACGCCGGCACCGAGGCCATCCTGCGGGATCCGCTCAGCTGGCTCGACCGGCTGGACCACTACCGCGCGACCTGCACCTGGGCACCCAACTTCGCCTTCAACCTGATCAATGAACACCTCGCCGAGCACCCGGGCCGGTCGTGGGATCTGTCCGCGATCCGGCACATTCTCAACGCGGGCGAGACCATCGTCCCGGCGACCATGCGCCGGTTCCTGACGTCGCTCGGTCTGCGCCCCGACGTGATGCACCCCTCCTGGGGGATGTCGGAGACCACCGCCGGAGTGACGTTCTCCGACCGGCTCGGCCAGGACCGGTTTGTCGATGTGGGACCGGTGATCCCGGGCGTCTGGCTGCGTGTCACCGACGCCGCCGGCCAGATCCTGCCCGAAGGGGAGATCGGCCGGATCCAGGTGAAAGGACCCACGGTCACCCCCGGCTACTACCGCAATCCCGAGCGGGTTTTCACGGCGGACGGCTGGTTCGACACCGGCGACCTCGGCGTCCTGCGCGACGGGCGGCTCACCATCACCGGGCGCGAGAAGGACATCATCATCGTCAACGGTCTCAACTACTACTGCCAGGAGATCGAGGCCGTCGTCGAGGAGATCTCCGGAGTCGAGGCCACCTACACGGCCGCGTGCGCGGTCCGGGCCGACGGCGACGATACCGAATCCCTGGCCGTCTTCTACTGCGGCGGTGAGGAGCACGCGCCGGAGATCCGCTCGCGGGTCCTCAACGCGGTGGGCATCAGCCCGGCCTACGTCATCCCGCTCGCCAAGGAGGCCGTGCCCAAGACCGAGACCGGGAAGATCCGCCGCGGCGCGCTCAGGGAGCTGTTCGACCAGGGCGCGTTCCCGGCCGTACGCCTGTCCGCGGCGGTTGTGGAACCGCGTTCGGAGATCGAACGTACGCTGCTGGACGTCTGGCGGCGCGCGCTCGGAGTCGACCAGATCGGCGTGCACGACGACTTCTACGACCTCGGCGGCGACTCGCTGGTCGGCATGCGGGTGACCGCCCTCGTGCAGAACGCCGGGCTGCCGATGAAGCCCTGGCACCTGGCAGAGCACCCGACCATCGCGGAACTTGCGGCCGAACTGGAAGGGATGTAAGCGATGGAGATGGTGCCGCTGTCCGATGTGCAGATCGTGTTCCTGGATCGTGACTGGTCCGGCTCCGACTATCCGGAGGGAATCGAGACCAAGTTCCCGCCTGCTGACGAATTCGTCTCCTGGCACGCTTTCGAGGCGCGGGAAGAGCTGAGTCCCGAGCGGCTGACCTTGGCCGTCCGCGGGTTGCTGGCCCACCATGACGGCACGCGTACCCGGCTGGCCAAGGCCTACGGCAGATGGACGCAGCACATCGCGCCGCTCGGCGACGACACGCCCCTGGTGTGGCTGGACGCCGAGCCGGACTCCGTCATCGCCGAGCAGCTGACCTCGCTCAACCTCGCGCGCGGGCCGATCCTGAAATGCGTCTACTTCAGGCGGCAGAGACTGGTCGTGCTCTTCTACAACCACATCGCCCTGGATCGGGTGTCGGCGCAGATCCTGGCCGAGGACTTCGGTGCCCTCCTCGCCGGGCGCGGCCTGGCGGCCAAGACCACCTCGCTCAAAGCGTGGGGCGAACGGCTTGAGGAATGCATCCGGTCCGGAAAATGGGAGCCGCACTTGCGCCGCCTGACCGACCACAAACTCTCCTGGCCTCCAACCGGTACGGCCCTGCCCATCGATCACAACCCGAGTGAGGAGCCCGGCGACGAGGTCACTTCCCGCATGGGCGCCGCGGAGACCACCGCCCTGCTCCGGCGCGGCGGAAAGGACGCCCGCCCGATCGACCTGCTCCAGACCGCGCTGGCCCGCACGATCGCCCCCTGGGTCGGGGTCAAGGCGGTCGCGATGTGCGTGGTCGTCCACGGCCGCGACCCGATCTTCGACGACATCGACGTGTCCCGCACGGCGGGTTCCTTCGCCATGGGGCTGCTTGAGGTCATCGATCCCGCCCGCCCGCCAAGCCGCTCCCCGTACGCCGACCCGCGGTTGCGCTTCGCCCAAGTGCTGCTGAACTTCTCCCGCTCGCTGGAGATGACGTACGAATCCGACGGCGGCGACCGTTACGTCAACATCTACGACCGCCACAATCCGCGCGTGACGCTGAACTACGTCGGCAGAGTCGAATCCCCAGGCCAGGACGACCTGCTCCGCCCGGTCGAACTGCCCGACTGGGGCGACACCCGCATCAGGGGTGTCTCCACCACGCTGGACTGCGTCGTCACGATCGAGCACGGGCGGCTCCACGCCACCTTCAAGTTCAGCCCGCGCTACTTCAGCCGGTCCACCGTCGAAGGGCTCGCGACGACCTACATCCGCGAGCTCACCACATTGATCGGGTGAACCGGGTGCGTATCGCCATCGTCGGGTGCGGCTACGTCGCCGACTTCTACCTCGCGACGCTGCCCAACCATCCGTTCCTGCAGCTGACCGGCGTCTACGACCGCGACCTGCGGCGGCAGCGCGAATTCACCGGCTATCACCAGGTCGACGGCTACGGCTCATTGCCGGAGTTGCTGGCCGACCCCGCCGTGGAACTGGTCGTCAACCTGACCAACCCCTCCTCGCACGCCGAGGTTACCCGGCTCGCGCTGCTGGCCGACAAGCACGTGTACGTCGAGAAGCCCCTGGCCATGACCCTTCCCGAGGCGCGTGCCCTGGTGGAACTCGCCGCCAGGCGCGGCCTGCTGCTGGGTTCCGCGCCGTGCAACCTGCTCGGGGAGACCGCCCAGACGCTCTGGCGTGCCCTGCGGGAGGGCGTGATCGGCACGCCGCGGCTGGCCTACGCCGAACTCGACGCCGGTCCGATTCCGCGGCTGCCGTTCGAGACGTGGGTGAGCGCGTCGGGGGCGCCCTGGCCGTACCTGGACGAGTTCAGGACCGGATGCGTGATCGAGCACGCCGGGTACTACCTGACCTGGCTCACCGCCTTCTTCGGCCCGGC
Organism: Acrocarpospora sp. B8E8; assembly: GCF_039871605.1. Classification (NCBI taxonomy): domain Bacteria; kingdom Bacillati; phylum Actinomycetota; class Actinomycetes; order Streptosporangiales; family Streptosporangiaceae; genus Acrocarpospora; species Acrocarpospora sp. B8E8. The sequence continues at coordinate 86,351 of NZ_JBDPLV010000015.1, forward strand.
CGTCGAGGTCACGGCGTACGCGGCGGCCGTGGTCCCCAACCCCTACCTGGAGGGGGCCGCGCCCGACTTCGCCACCGCGTGCCTCAGGTTCGGCGGCGGTGTGGTCGCCCGGGTCACCGGCGGCATCATCGCGCCGGGCGACCACTCCCTGCGCATCGTGGGCGACGAGGGCGTGCTCACCGTCACCGACTGCGGCGACTACGAGTCGCCGGTCATCCTCACCCGGGCGGCTGGTGAGGCCCCCGTGCCGCTGGTCCGCAGCCGCGGCCCTCTGCACGGGTACGACGACGTCCATCGGATGGACTTCGCGCGCGGAGCGGCCGACCTCGCCCGCGCCGCCACCGGCGAGACGCCCTCGCACCTGCCGGTCGAGCACGCCCTGCACGTGCTGGAACTGACCCTCACGATGGCGGAGGCGACCGGCGGGACCGTGATGCGGCCGAGCACCACGTTCGCGCCGTTCCCGCCGATGCCCTGGGCCGGGGAATGATCGCGCCGCTGCTCATCCTCGCCGCCGGCCAGCGCTGCGGCAGCACGCTCCTGCAACGGTTGCTGACCTCCCATCCTGGGGTGCTCATCTGGGGCGAGCAGGGTGGGCACCTCGCCCGGATCCTGGACGCCGTCGACGGCCTGCTGTCCTGGTCAGAGGATTTCGGCGAGCACGCTCGCGCGGAGTACTCGCAGCACGCCCACCACGCCTGGATGGCCAACCTTTCCCCCGACCGCGACCAGATCCTGGACGCACTCCGCCACTTCATCCACGCCCTGTACGGCGAGCCCGCCGCTCGCCGCGGTCGCCCCCTCTGGGGTCTGAAGGAGGTACGCCACAGCCTGTCCGACGCCCGTCGCCTGAACGTGCTCTTCCCCGGTATGGCCGTCATCCTGCTCATCCGTGACCCGAGGGATGTGCTGCGCAGCCTGGATGAGTGGGAGCGCCGGTCGGCTGGGCTCTGGACCCGCGAGCACACCGAACAGGCGCTCGCCAACTGGCAGCGCGTAGCCGAGGACTTCCTGGCGCCACCGGACGCCGGTCTGCCAGTGCTGCGCTTGCGTTACGAGGACCTCATCGCCGACCCCAGCGGCACCTGCGAGATCATCGCGACCCACACGGGCCTGGACGCGGACGCCTTCGACCCGACGGTGTTCACCACGCGGGTGCACATCGGCGAAGGGCTCGCCCACCTTCCGCGCGACCTGCGCGAATGGGACAACCTGCCCGTCTCCCTGCGCCGCCTGCTCGACCCGCCCGCGATCCGGTCGATCACCCGCGCCTGCGGCTACCGCACCTGATCCACCACGCCGCGCGGCCTGCTGAACATGCGCTTCAACTGGGTTGCGGCGGCTACGGCGGGCCACAGGCGGGTGGCCGTGTTCCGCGTCAGGATGCCCAGCCGGGTCGCGGGGACGATGAGCGCCGAAGCCTGTTCGATGGCGCGCTGTTTGGGGTCTACCAGGAGTCGGTGGGCGCTCTCGTACCGGCGGAAGGCCGCCTGGGGGTCGTCCGGGCTGGCGGCGAGTTCCTCGGCGAGGGTGAACGCGCCGATCATGGCCAGGGTGGAGCCGTCTCCGAACAGGGACACGCAGGACGCGGCGTCGCCGAGGAGCGCGACGCGGCCGGTCCACCAGCGCGGCAGGCGTACCTGGCTCACCGAGTCGAAGTAGAGGTCGTCGGTGGCGCGTACGTGCGCGAGTAGTTCGGGGGCGCGCCAGGAGACCTCCGCGAACGCGCTGGTCAGCAGGCGTTTGTGCTGGGCGGTGTCGCGGTGGTCGAAGCCGGGTTCGGCGGGGCTGCGGTAGAGGAAGAACGCCAGGTCGCCGCTGGGGGCGGGGTGGACGGCGACCGCTTTGCCGGGGGTGTTGTGCATGAGGACGTCCCGGCCGGGTTTGGGCTGGCCGCCGAGGGGTGTCGTGGCGACGTAGAGGCCCATGTGGCGTACGAGCCCGCTTTCTGTTCCGAACGCCAGGCGGCGGGTCATCGAGTGCAGGCCGTCGGCGCCGATCACCAGGTCGAAGCGGCGAGGGGTGGCGTTGTCGAAGGTGACCTCGACGCCGTGTTCGTCCTGGTCGAGGGTTGCGATGGAGTCGTCGAAGAGGTATTCGGCGTGGCTGCGGCTCGTGTCGTACAGGATCGAGGCGAGGTCGCCGCGTGGCAACTCGACCTCGCCTGGCTGTTGCATGGCGCGCATGTCCATCCGGCCGACTCGCTTGCCTGTCGCGTTGACGAAGGTGAGTCCTGTCGCGCCGGTGGCGGCCTCGTGCAGGCGGGGGAGGGCGCCCATGCGTTCGGCGACGTGTACGGCGCGTCCTCTGACGTCGACCGGGTTGCCGCTGGAGCGCGGCTTTTCGGCGTGTTCGACCACGGTGACGGCGAAGCCGTGTCGGGCCAGCCAGTAGGCCAGGGTCGGGCCGCCGATGCCGGCTCCCGAGATCAGAACGGTGCGTTTGCTCATGATGTCCTCACTAACCGGATGATTTTCCTCCACTTTTCTCCACGGTATCCTAAGTGGAGGAAAATCGTCCAATTTTGAGGGTGTTGTGGAAACCGAGAAAGGGTTGCGTGCCGACGCGCGCCGGAACCGGGACCTGATCGTCGCGGCCGCCCAGAAGTTGTTCATGGAGGAGGGCATCGACGTGCCGCTGGAGGAGGTGGCGCGGGAGGCGGGTGTCGGCATCGGCACGCTGTATCGCCGGTTCCCCGACCGGGACGCGTTGCTTCGCGCTGTTGGCGAGGAGGCCCTGCAGCGGCTGGTGGACCTGGTGGAGACCGTCTTGCGGGAGGAGCCCGACGCCTGGCACGCGCTGTGCCGCTTCCTGCGTGCCGCTATCGAACTGCGGATGGGGGTGTTGCCGGCAAAGCTGGAGCCGCGCTTGCACCAGCGGCTGCGAATCGGCCAGGACCTGCACGAGATGCGGCAGCGGGTGATCGCAGGCGTCCTGCGGATGACCGAGGAGGCGCAGGCGAGCGGGGCGTTGCGTGCCGACATCGGTCCCGGCGATGTGGCGGTGTTGATGACCTTGCACATCTACACACCGCCGAGCATGCCCGACGAGCAGGCCATGGCCCGGGTGGTGGAGATCATGCTGAGCGGCCTGCGCGCTGGTGGGGGATCTCCGCTTCCCGGAACTCCGTACACCGAGGGTGACCTGCGCAGGTACACGGCCGTGGAGCATCCTCCCGCCTGACCGTCTGACCGCGCTTTCGAATGACCGCCTGGGCTGTGCTGCCGAGGCGGCTCCTCCCATGCCCGGATTTTTCCGGAAATTGTCACTTGCGCCCGGGGGACGGGCATGTCTAAGGTTCGCTTGGAAACGACAACCGTTTTCATTGTCGATGGGAGAGTTCATGCACATCCTTGAGGTCCAGGACCTGGCCCCGGAGGCGGCGCTGCCCGCGCTGCAGGGGCCGGGCACCAATGCGCTGGTGCACACTCCGTTCGGGTTCGAGGAGCTGGGTGCCGAGGCGGCGCTTCCGGCGCTGCAGGGTCCCGGCACCAATGCGCTGGTGCATTCCCCGTTCGCCTGGAACGCCTAGTTCCGGCAGGGCGGTCCGCTTCCCCGGCGGGCCGCCCGTCCCTCCTCAACCCTGCAACCTGGAGAAGAAGGTCGATGGAGTCGATCGCCCCCGGTCATCATCTGTACCTCGGTCCCGATGGGGCCTGGCGCTCGTGTGACGAGCATGAGCGGTTTGCGCGGCTTTCTGGTCCGGCCGCGTTGCTGGAGCGCATGCGCGACCAGGCCTATCAGGGTGGGAACGATCAGGAGTTGGAGCCGCTGGCGGCCGTCCTGCGGGAGCGGGGTGTGCTCGCCATGGCCGCGGAGGTCGCGGAGCGCCAGTTGCGGGTGTGCGTGAGCGGGGACGGGCCGGTGGCGCGGCACGTCGCGCGGTTGCTGGAGGGGGTCGCGACCGTGGTCGTCGACGGTGGCCCGGATGCGGCCGATGTGCTGGTTGCCTGCGCGGGCTGGTTGCCGGACGAGCGCTGGCAGGGGATCGACGCGGGTGGGAGGGTGTGGCATCGCTGCCACGTTGAGGGGACCCGGCTGGTACTTGGGCCGATGACGGTGCCGGGGCGGACGGCGAGTTACCGGGATCTGCGGGGCCGCAGGCTCGCGGCGGCGGCGCTGCCGGACGAGCTCGCGGGGTTGTGGTCCTACCTGGACGCGGGTGCGGCGGGCGTGGTGTCGCTGCCGCCGGTTCCGTGGCCGAACGCGGGTGCGGTCGCGCTCGCGGCGGGCCTGCTCGTCAACGATGTGCTGACCTGGCGTGCCACCGGTCTTCCCGCGAGTGGCTCCTACCAGCTCGTCGTGGATCCGGCGTCCGGCGGCCTCGATCGGCATCCTGTGCTGCCGCTGCCGGTCGCATGAACCGGATCAACCTGCGGCTGCCCGGCTGGGACGGCACCCCGCTGGCGGTAGATGTCCGCCTTCCCGACGCTCCGTCCAAGCCTGTCCCGACGGTGGTCACTCGCACGCCGTACGGGCGGAATCAGCACTTGGCGGAAGGGACCGGCTGGACGCGGCGCGGCTTCGCGTACGTGGTCCAGGATGTGCGCGGGCGGTATGACTCGGACGGGGTCTGGGAGTGCTACCGCAATGAACGTGGTGACGGGGCCGCGCTGGCCGATTGGATCTGTGCGCAGGAGTGGAGTGACGGACGCCTTATCGGCTACGGCGGCTCCTACAGCGGATACACCGCCTGGGCGCTGGCCGTCGAGCGGCCGGAAGCTGTCGCGGCGGTGGTCAGCATGGGGCCGTCGATGGCGCTGCACCGCACGAAGTTCGAGAACGGTGTCCTCCGGCTGGCCGAGCACGCGGCCTGGTGGCTGGAGCGCGCTGATGGGCGTACCAGCCGCGACGGCCTCACCGCGCTTCTGCTCGGCGCTGATCCCGGCGCGCTGGCCCACCTGCCGGTGATCGGGCTGCCTGACCGGATCGGAGCAAGCCTCCCCGGTTGGGCGGACGTCGTCCGCGACGGACCGCATCACCAGCCGAAGGAGGAGATCACCGAACGGGAACTGTCCGCACTGCCGGTCGCCGGGCTCCATGTCGGAGGGTGGTATGACCTGCTGGTCGAGGAGACCCTGCTGCACTGGCGCATCGTGGGCAGCGCCCTTGCCCCTCGCCCGCCCCAGCGGCTGGTGATCGGTCCGTGGGGTCACGATCTGGCCTTCACCGGCAGGACCAGGTATGGCGACCGAGACCACGGCCCGCATTCACTGCTGGACCTGGGCGCGCTCCAGGTCGCCTGGCTCCGGGACTGCCTCGACGGCACCGCGCGAGCAGAGGAGCAGATCCTCCCGATCGGCGGGACGAGGTGGCTGTCCTGGCCGCAGAACACGACCACGCTAATCCTGTACGCCCACCCGGACGGATCCCTTCACCCCAGCCAACCAGAGGCCACCCTCAGCGGTTTCGTTCACAGCCCGGCGGACCTTGGTGGCTTCGTTCACGGCCCACGACGGCTTGGTGGCTTCGTTCACGACCCGGCCAACCTTGGTGGTTTCATTCATGGCCCAGCAGAGCTTGGCGGTTTCGTTCACGATCCGGCAGAGCTTGGTGGTTTCGTTCACGGCGCAGCAACCCCTGGTGGCTTCGTGCGCGGACCGACGGATATTGGTGGTTTCGTTCACGATCCTGGGGATCCGTACCCGTCGCTGGCGCCTGGCGCGGACCGCAAGGCGCTCGACGAACGCTCCGACGCGCTCCGCTTCGTCACACCGGCGCTTGCGGATCCGCTTTCCTTTACCGCGGCCGAAGTGCATCTGGATGTCACCGCTCCGGTCGAGGACGTGGACTGGATCGTGCGGCTGACCGAGCACACCGACGACGGGCGGGTCTTCGAGCTGGCCCGCGGCCGGGCAGGCGGATCCGGCCGCCTGGTTCTGAGTCCCGTCGCGGCCACCCTGCCCGCCGGGTCGCGGCTGCGGCTGGAGATCTCCGGTAGCGACTTTCCTCGCCTCGCCCTGGCCCTCGGCACGGGGGCCGACCGCTACACCACTACCGCGACCGCTTCTGTCCGGCAGCGCGTGCACGCCGCAAGGCTCGTCCTGGAGACGTCATGAACCGACCCGAAGACCTACTAGCCGATCCGCGCGCCATCAACCGAACCGAAGACCTGCTGGTCGACCCGCGCACTATGAACCGACCCGAAGACCTACTGGTTGACTCACGTACCGGAGTGTTGACCGCGCTCGAACCCCAGGCCCGGCCGCCCGGCGTGCCCCGCTTCTGGACCGGGTGGGGGTCGGCCGTATCCGACACGCGCAGGTTCGCGGGCTGGACGGCCGACCGGCACGGGTTTGGCGCGGCCATTGCGGACCCGGCCCGGGCCAGGGGCGCGGCGCTGGGTGAGGCCGTGGAGCGGTATTGCGGCAATGCCATTCCAGGGAACCTGCGCATCTCCTCCTGGCGGCGGCTCGGTGAAGCCGCACTCGATCCTGAGACGATCCCGCTGTATTCGCTCGCCCAGTACCGCGAGCCCGGATTTCCGTTCGTCCCGCTCACCCGCGATCTGGAGATCGCCTGGACCCCCGCCACCAACCTGCGGACCGGCGCATCGGTGCTGGTCCCGGCGTCGATGGCCTGGCTCGATTACTTTCATGGTCCGCGCGCGGCGGAACCGGCCACGCATTCGCTGTTCTACTCCGGGATCGCGGCCGGTCCGAGCAGGAGGCGAGCCGAGCAGGCCGCCTTGGAGGAGTTGTTCGAACGGGACGCGACCACGATCTGGTGGTCGAGCGGGGCCGACGCCGAGGCGGTGTCCGACCCGGAGCGGGTGACCGCGACGCTGGGCGGCGACGGTCCCTCGGTGCGGCTGCTGGTCATTCCTTCGCAGTTCGGCGTGCCGGTGATGGCCGCGTTCCTGGAGGACGAGGGGATCGTCGCGTTTGGCAGCGCCTGTCGCAGTACCCCAGACGGGGCCGCGGCCAAGGCGCTGGCCGAGGCGTTCGGCCTGTACTCCCTGACCCTGCAACTGGCCGACCCCGATGGCGAAGTGTGGCGAGTGGTGGCCCGAGGCGCTCTCGCTCCGCATGTGTTCCGGCCCTTCCGCGCCGACAGGACCTACCGCGACGCCTTCCGGCCCGACTACCGCGACCTCACCGACCTGCCCGCCATTGCCCAGCTCTACCTCGACCCCCGCATGCAGGGCGCCCCGCTCGACCGGCTTCGCGCCGAGCCAGGACCCGCGCTGGCGGATCTGCCCTCCGCCGACCCCGCCACCTATGTGGACCGGCTGGCCGAGGCCGGATTGACCGCTTACAGCGTCGACCTGACCACCAGCGACATCGCGGCGGCGGGATTGTCGGTGGCGCGGGTCCTGGTCCCCGGGCTGGTGGGCAACGCCCCGCCCGCCTTCCCGTTGCGCGGCGGCACCCGCCTGTACGAAACGCCGCGCCTGCTCGGGCTCACCGACCGCGTTCTGACCGAAGACGACCTGTTCCCACACCCCCTCCCCCTGGCGTGACTATGTATGACTCCCACCTGATCTGGCCTGATCAAGGGCATTGGCCCGAATGGGCTGGCGTGACCGTGCATGACACCTCCTGGTCCGGCCCGATCAAGGGCATTGGTCCAGAAATGGCCTGGCGTGACTATGTATGACACTCTCCTGGACGCCCGTACCGGCATCGTCCGCGACCTCGTACACACCGAGGTTCCCGCTCATCTGCCCGGCTCGTTCGAGCTGGTCACCGCCCTGCTGTCGGACACCACCCGGTTCAGCCCCTGGCCATCCGACTCCGCCGGGGCCGGATACGCGTTCGCCGACCCCGAAGCCGCCCTCGGCGCGGCGCTCGGCGAGGCCGCCGAACGCTACTGCGGCAACCTCGTCCCCACCGGATTGCTCACGGCCACCCACGGTGAGCTCGGCCCGAAGGCGCTGGATCCGGCGTCGCTGGCCCTGTACTCCGCCGACCAGTACGCGCGGGCGGGCTTTCCGCTCGTCGAGTTCACCTCGGCACTGCCAGTGGAATGGACCGCAGCCACCGACCTGGTCACCGGTGAGGCCAGGCTTGTTCCGGCCGGTCTGGTGTGGGTGTCGTACTTCTCTGCCGACCTGGAACCGCCGACGCCACGCACCAACCCGGTCATCCAGGCGGGGCTGGCCGCCGGGCCGACTCTGGAGTTCGCCCTGTGGGGCGGGCTGTGCGAGATCGTCGAACGGGACGCCATGACCCTCGCCTGGCACGGCCGGGCCGGACTCCGCGCCCTCACCCCGCCGCCGTGGCTGGCCGCCTTCGCCGAAGGTCCGCGACGACGGCTGGACGTCCGGTTTCTCGAATTCCCGAATCAGAGTGGCCTGTGCGTGGCCGGAGCGCTGGTCCGTGATCGCGAGAGTGGCTACCTGACCCTCGGCATGGGCGTACGCGCGAGTGCGGAGGAATCGATGATCAAGGCCTACGGCGAGGCTCTGCAGTTGCAGCTATTTGTCGCCGGTCTGGACGACCCGGACGGGCCATATTGCCGGGTCGCGGCCGATCCGCGCAGCCCTCTTAAACCATGGCGATCCGACCGCGCCTATGGATCCTCCTACCGGGCCGACCTTGCCGATGTCGTCGACTACGGCTGCCACCTGCAACTGTTCCTCGATCCCACGATCCAGGAGCAGTTCGAGGACGAACTTGCCCAAGCCCTCGCCGAATACCAGCCCACCGCTACGCCACCGCCGCCGGGCAACGTCGCTGAACTGGCCTTACAGCTAGGTCCCGAAGTCTTCTACAGCGACCTCACCACCGCCGACGTGCGCGGCGCGGGCCTGCACGTGGTCCGTGTCATCGCGCCAGGCACCTACTCCAACACCGCCGCCGGGCTGCCGTTCCTGGGCGGGACCCGGCTTGAGGCGAGCCTGGACGGCCGTCCGCGCCGCGCCCTGCCCCTCCCGCACTGAAAGACCTCAGTTGAGCTCCCCTCACCTCATCTCCGGACGGCGCTACCCGCTCCTGGTCGTCCTGCTGCTCGCGGCCGTGCCCGTCCTGCTCGTGGCAGCCGTCACCTACGGAGCGGTTGACCTTCCCGCCGCCGACGTGTGGCGGGTGATCACCACCCACCTGACGACTGGACGCCCGCCCGCCGACGTCAGCGGCATCGACAACGAGATCATCTGGAACTCGCGCGCGCCTAGGACGGTGCTCGCCCTGATCGCCGGAGCCGGGCTCGCGGTCGCCGGAGCCATCCTGCAAACCGTCGTACGCAACCCGCTCGCCGACCCCTACGTCCTGGGCGTCACCTCCGGCGCGTCCCTGGCCGCCGTCGCCGTCATCACGCTCGGGAGCGTCGCCGGCCTGGGCGTGTCAGGGGCGGCGTTCGCCGGAGCGTGCGCGACCCTCGCGCTGGTGCTGGCGCTGGGCAGCCGCCGTGGCGCGCTCACCCCCACCCGGCTGGTCCTGGCCGGGGTCGCTTTGTCCTACCTGCTCCAGGGGGCCACCAGCTATCTGCAGCTGCGCGCCCAGCCCGACCAGCTGGCCGGGATCCTGTTCTGGCTGCTGGGCTCGGTGGCCGGAGCCCGCTGGAGCGACCTGACCGCGCCCGGCGTGATCGTGGTGGCCTGCACCGGCTGGCTGCTGCTACAGGGGCGGCGGCTGAACGCGCTGCTCCTCGGCGACGAGACCGCCGCCGCGCTCGGCGTCCACGTGCACCGCTTCCGGCTGGCGCTCCTGGCCGTGGCCGCGCTGGTGACGGCCGCCGTCATCGCGGTCGCCGGGGGGATCGCCTTCGTCGGGCTGATCGTCCCGCATGCCGTCCGGCTGCTCGTCGGTCCCGACCATCGGCGGACGCTGCCGCTGATCGCGGTGACGGGTGGGCTGTTCCTGGTCGCCGCCGATCTGGCCGCCCGCACCCTCTCGCCGCCGCTGGAACTGCCGCTCGGCATTCTCACCGCGATCCTGGGCACGCCCTTCTTCCTCTGGCTGCTGCGCCGTGAATCGGCGGTGGCCTGATGCGCGTCCAGCTGTCCGGCGTCCACGTCGAGATCGGCGGCGTGAGCGGAGTCGACCTCGAGGTCGAACCCGGCGAGTTCGTCGGGCTTGTCGGACCGAACGGTAGCGGCAAGTCCACCTTGCTGCGCGCGCTCTACCGCGCCCGGCGTCCCGACGCCGGGACCGTGCGAGTGGACGGCGACGACGTTTGGCGCACTTTGTCGGCCCGTCGATCCGCGCAGCGAACGGCCGTCCTGGCCCAGCACAGCACCGACGGCTTCGACTTCACCGTCGCCGAACTGGTCGCCACCGGCCGCACCCCGCACCGCTCCGCCCCCGCCGCCGACCGAGAGATCATCGCCCGCGCGCTGGACCGCGTCGGCATGACCGGCAGAGCCGACCGCCCCTACGCCACCCTCTCGGGCGGGGAACGCCAGCGCGTCCTGCTCGCCCGCGCCTTAGCCCAGCAGGGCGACGTGCTGGTCCTGGACGAACCGACCAACCACCTCGACATCGCCGCCCAGCTCGAACTCCTCGAACTCGTCCACGAGCTGAAGATCACCACACTGGCCGCCCTGCACGATCTCAACCTCGCCGCCGCCTACTGCGACCGCCTCTACGTCCTGGCCGCCGGCCGGGTCGTCGCGTACGGCCCTGCCCTCGACGTCCTGACCCCCGCGCTCCTGCTGGAGGTGTTCGGCGTCCGCGCCCACCTCGGCCTCAACCCGCTCACCGGCCGCCCCAACCTCACCTTCGCCACCGGAGATCCTCGATGAAGATCAACATCGTCTTGTGCGCGCTGCTCGCCCTCACCGCCTGCGGCGCACCCGCCGAGCCCGACACTGTCGCGGCCGGCCCTGCCACCACGGCCTTCCCCGCCCAGGTCACCAACTGCGGACGAACCGTACAGGTGACGCAGCCCCCGCAGCGGATCGTGTCGTTCTTCCCCTCCAATACCGAACTCCTGCTCGCTCTCGGCCTGAAGGACCGCATAGCCGGGCAAGTCTGGACCGACCAGTCACCGCCCAAACCCGCCTACGCCGCCGACTACGCCTCGATAAAGGTCCTCGCGTCCGGCGAGATCTCCCGAGAGGCGCTCCTGGCCGCCCGCCCGGACTTCATCCTCGCCGACGGCGAATACAACTTCGACGGCAAGAAACTCCCCACCATCGCCGAACTCGCCAACCTCGGCGTCCCCGTCTACGTCGACGCCGCCTTCTGCCCCGACACCACCGGCACCGCCACCCTCGCCGACACCGGCCGCGACCTCGACGCCCTCGGCACCCTCCTCGGCGTACCCGACCAGACGGCCAAGGCCAAGACCACCGTCGAGGTCGCCCTCGGCGACCTCCGCGAGCGCCTGACCGGACAGCCGCCGGTCAGCACCGCCATGGTCCAGATCTTCGACAAGCAGCTGTACGGCCTGGCCGGCGGCCTCTACTCCGACATCGTCCGCACCGCGGGCGGCGCCAACGTCCTGGACGGCATGGTCCCCGCGGGCAAGAACTTCGACGTCGTCTCCGTCGAGACCGTCGCCAAGGCCGACCCCGACACGATCGTCTACCACTACACCGACGACACCGACCGCGCCTCCTCGGAGCAGTGGCTGCGCGAGCACCTCGGCCAGACCAAGGCCGTCAGGAACGGACGCCTCATCGGCACCCCCGCCGCCGACTACTCCGCCCTGCGCGCCATCGACGGCACCCAGACCCTGGCCCGCGCCCTGCACCCCACCGTGTTCTGATGTTCCGCTCTGCGCGTCTTCGAAGGAACCCAGACCCCGGCCCGCGCCCCGCCCCCCACCGCGTTCCGATGTACCGCTACCTGTCGGCCCGGGTGGTCTCCTGGATCGGGTCGTCGATCACGCTCGTGGCCCTGCCGGTGCTGCTCTACCAGCGCACCGGCAGCGCCGCCCTCAGCGGTCTGCTCGCCGCTCTGGAAGCCGTCCCGTACCTGCTCCTCGGCCTGTCCGCCGGAGCACTTGCCGACCGGTGGGATCGCCGCCGCACCCTCGTCCTCACCAGCTGGACCAGCGCGCTCCTCATCGCGAGCGTCCCCGTGGCCGCCACGCTGGACCTGCTCACGACACCTCAGCTGTTCGTGGTCGCCGCAGGCTCATCGGCATCCTTCGTGTTCTTCGACGCCGCCGCGTTCGGAGCACTCCCCGCCCTGGTCGGACGCGAGGGCATCGCCAAAGCCACCAGCACCCTCATGACATTCAGCACGCTGGTCACCCTGATCGGCCCCGCGCTCGCCGGGCTTCTCATCGCGGTCACCGGCGCTCCCCACGCCATGAGCCTGGACGCGCTCAGCTACGCGGCCGCCGCCCTCCTGCTCTCCCGCCTGCCGCTGCCACCCCCGCCACCGGCGCAGACCCGGAACCTGCGCGCCGAGATCGGCGACGGCATCCGCTACATCCGCGACCACCCCATGATCAACTCACTGACATTCCTCGGCATCGGCAACAGCCTCGCCGAGGGCGCGGTCCTCGGCCTGCTCGTAGTCGTCGCCGTCGAACGGTTCGGCCTCTACTCCGGCGACGGCCGGATCGGACTGCTGTTCGCCGCGGCCGCCGCCGGCGCGATGCTCGCCGGTCTGGCCCTGCCCCGGCTACGCGACCGCTTCAGCACACCCGCGATCTCCCTCACCGGACTCGCCGCCGTCGGGCTGCTCCTCATCGTGTGGGCGTGCACCGACCGGCTCCCGCTCGCCCTCCCCGTCCTGGCCTGCTGGCAGGCCGCCAACACCCTGGTCAGCCTCAACGGGATCGTCGAACGCCAGGAGCAGACCCCCGACGACCTCCAGGGCAGGGTCAACACCACCGCCCGCATGATCGCCTGGGGCGGCCAGCCCGCAGGCGCCGCCCTCGCGGGAACACTCGCCGAACTCACCTCCGCCAGGACCGCACTCCTCCTCATCGCCGCCACCGTCCTGGCAACCCTCACCCTCCCCCCGGCCCGCCGCCTGGCAAGGCAACGCCAACCGGTCGAACCCCACAAGTGACCCGTACGCCCTCAGGAAACGCGTTCGATGATCACCACGGGAATCTCGCGGTCCGCCGTGGCCTGATAGGTGTCGTATTGCGGGAAAGCCGACGCAGCGAGCGTCCACAGCGCTGGTTTCTCCTGGGCGGTTGCGGTTCGCGCACGCGCGAGGAACTTGTCCGCGCCGACCTGGACGGCGACCTCCGGATGCTCGACCAAGTTGAGATACCAGGCGGGGTGGTGCGACGAGCCACCATTGGACCCCACCAGCACGTAGCGATCACCGTCCTGGGCGTAGATCAGCGCAGTGCGTCGCGGCTGTCCGGATTTGCGGCCACGCGTGGTGAGGAGCAGCGTGGTCAAGCCGCCGGTGCCATGGTCATGCCTGGCCGAAATCAGGTAACTCCCGCTGATCTGGTACGCCTGCCGCCCCCTCACTAGCGTTCCTCGCCCAGGCAGTCGGCCGGTGACGGGAGTAACGATGGCTGGGCCAGTGGCGTACGACGCGGCGACGCGTGTGGTGCACGGCGTGTGGTCCGACGGCCGCGGATACGCGGCGCTGATCCCCCCACCGATCGCCACGGCGGACGTCTGCGGCGGCTTCGATGCGGCCGAAGAAGCGGCGCGCGAGTGCGACGCGATCCTGGCCGGGCACCGCCGCGGGGACCAGCTGGTCACCTCCCTGCTGCATGCCGAGTCGCTGCCGAGCCCGCAGGTCAACGCGCTGGCCGTGGGACGGCAGGTGCGTCTGGGCCGCGACCCCCACCGGGCGATGGCCGCGTTCCGCCGCGCCGTGGCCGTCGGTGCCGCCGCGCCGGCGGTCGAGCTCGACTGGCTGACCGGGCTGCACGCCACTCTCGTGCCGAGCCTCGGCGGGCTGCGCGAGCGGCTGGTGTGGCTCTGCGCGGCGGCGCCCGCCGACGCGCTGTTCGTGGGGCCGCCGCACGAGCTGGTCCCGGAGCTGATCGCGGACCTGCTGGCCTACCTGCGTCGCGACGACGTCAGCCCGCTGGAGCAGGCGGCCGTCGGATACGCCCAGCTTGAGTTCATCCATCCATTCCTGGATGGCAACGGACGCCTCGGCCGATGCCTGATGCAGGTGATTCCCCAGCGCCGAGGGCTCGTCGCCTCGCTGGCCCCGCCGCTGGGCCTGCTGTTCGCCGCGAACATGCCCCGGTTCCTGGAGGCGCACCGCCGTTTCCGCGAGGGCGACCGCGCGTTCTGGTGCCGGTACGTGGCGGAGCTAGCCGTGATGTCGGCCGCCAACGTCCAGGTTCTGCTCGGCCGAAGTGGAAGAAAGGAGAGAACGCATGGCAGCACCAAGTAACCAGACCAAACGGCGCAGACGCCGCTCACGCAAGTCCCGCGCGATCACCGCCGCGGCCCTCGCGGCGGCTGCGGCATTCGTCGGAATGGTGCAGGTGGTAGCCGCTCCCCCGAGCTACGCCAACTGCACCGTGAACACCTCGACGGGATCGGTGTGGTGCGGCGACATCGGCGGGGGCACCATCACCGCCCCGCCCGATCCCCCCGTCCCGACCGCTCCCTGGCCGCCCATAGACCCGCCGCCTCCTCCCCCGCCCGACAACCCGCCCGATCCGCCGCCACCGCCGCCACCCACGTCGCCGCCGAACCCTCCCGACACGCCGGGGCAGAAGACGTCCAAGGCCTGGAATGTCGCATCCAAGGCGATCCAGAAGCAGAGCTGCAAGGACTTCCTGGCGAACGCGGGGATCACCGCCGACCAGGTGCCCGACGTGCTGCACAAGAGCACCATCAAGATGGAGACCGACCGGACCAACCCGGAGGCGGCCGACGCCATGGCCTCGGTTCCGAGCTCCGGGAACGGCCAGGGAGCCAGCCAGATCACCTTCTGGCAGCCGTTCTTCAACGAATCCCGGGTGGAAGGGTACAAGGTGCTCGTCAACACATCCGCGCTCGCCCCTCTCTACAACGTCGTCAGGATGTACAGCAACGATCAGATCCGTGCGCTGCTCGTCCTGCACGAGGTCGCCCACCTGACCGGCAAGCTCCCCGGCGACCACTCCGGTCCCTGGGGCTCCAATCCCAACGCACAGCGGGCCTTCGAGCGGGAGCTCGCCCTCAAGTGCCCCATACCCAGCTCATAGGGCGGAGGTCGTCATGTCCAGACTCGCAAGATGGGGGCTCGTACCGTCCGGCCTGGCGCTGCTGGCGTCGCTCGTGGTGGCGGCGCGGCCGGTGCAGGCCGCCGGATGCGCGACGGCGGGCCATGTCTACGTGCGATCCGCCGCCGGACTCCACCAGTCCGGATACGAGGGAAACCAGCAGTTCGGCGTCCCCGTGGTCGTGCTCTCGCCCTACGGTTCGCTCGCGCTGTCGATCGGCGGGAACGGGCTGAAGAAGGACACCCAGATCTTCTACCAGATCACCAAATTCGGGGATTACTGGTACACCAGCAACTCCTTCCGGCTCACCGGGTCGAACTGCGTCCACAACGAGGTGAGCATCGGCTCGCTCTCGGCGTCCGAGCCCGGCCAGTACCTGCTGCGCGCCAGTTACACCGCCGGAAACACCGGCGCGCCCATCAACGCCGAGCCGGTGGTCCTGCTCGTGGTCCCAGCCATTCCGTGATTCAGGAGGACATCATGCACATGCGTTCGCGCGCCCACCGGGCGGCCCTGATGGTGGCCGCGTTGCTGGGCACGGGCGTCATCGCCGTGGCCACCACGGCCCACGCGGGAACCATTCCGACACCGATCCCGTTGCCGTCGCCGACGGGCTGCCCCCCGGACGCGCTCTGCACCCCGGAGCCCGTCCCCACCGTGCCGTTCCCGTAGGCACCATCGAGCAGGCGGCCGGCGGTGAGGCCCCCAGGCAGATCCCGCCGCCGGCCGCCGTTCACCCCCCGTCGGTGACGAAGATCGCCGCGAGTTCGCCGCGCCGGCTGACGCCCAGCTTGGCGTACGCGCGGGCGAGTGTGTTGTTGACGGTGTTGACCGACAGGCCGAGGCGCTCGGCGATCTCCCGGCTGGGCAGCGAACCCGCCAGCCGGGCGATCTCGCGCTCGCGCGGGGTGAGCACGGCGCTGAAGTCGTTGAGCTCCAGCAGGGGCGTACGGGCCTGCGGGCACATCTCGGCCAGCACGGTGGCCCGCTCCCGCGCCACGCGCAGCTCGGAGCCGCGCCCGTTCCGCATCCGCGCTCTGGCCGCCAGCTTGGCCGCCTCCGCCGCCAGCAGCAGGTGCCCGCGGTCGGCGAAGACACCCGCGGTCCGGTCCAAGGCGTCCGGCGCGCCCGTGGCCAGCGCGGCCGCCGCGTCGGCGAGGACGGGCGCGAAACTCTGCGGGGCCGCCGCGGCGACCGCCGACAGGCGATCATGTACGGCGGCTCCCAGGCGGACGGCGTCGTAGAGGCACCACGCCTCGACCATGGGCTGTTCGGTGTCGCGGGCCAGTTTGGCCGCGTGCGCCGCCGTGTCCGCCGCCGTCGACAGCATGCCCCTGGCGGCCTCGGCCCACGCCCGGTTGAGCTGGATCCACGCGTCGAACATGCGGTTGTGGTCGCCCACGTGCTCGTCGGCGCGGGCCAGCAGGTCGTCGGCACCGGTGGCGTCGCCGGTCAGGGCGAGCGCTCCGGCCAGTTCGGCCAGGCACACCCGGGTCAGCCCGTAGGCGTCCTCCTCCTCCAGCAGGGCGACGGCCTCCCGCAAGGCCGCCTGCGCCGTACCGAGGTCGCCTCTGGCCTTGGCCACGATCCCGCGGAAGGAGGCCCAGACGGCCGTCATCATGGCGGAGTCGCTGGCGACCGCCCTCCGGTAGCCGCGTTCGGCCACCCGTGCGGCCTCGATCGGCCTTCCTGCGGTGTGCAGGGCCATGCAGAGTCCGTACCCGACCTGCGCCTGGCCCCACGGGAAGCGGTCGGCGTTGGCGTCGGCCACGCGGCGGCCGCGTTCGGCGATGGCGGCGGCCCGATCGGGCCTGCCCAGCAGGCCGGCCGCCATGGCACCGCTCATCGCGGCCCAGATCACGGACTGCTCGTCGGGTTCCGGCAGGCCGAGCACGTCCTCGGCGGACCGCAGCGCCGCCCGGCTCCGGCCGTCGAACAGCATGATCCACGAGCGGGTGGCCTCGGTCAGGTCCTGGCCGGACCCGACGTCCAGGGCTTGCTCGGCCTCGTCGGTCCGGCCGAGACCCCAGTGCAGGATCAGCGCCCGGGTGACCGCCCGCATGGGTTGCGGCTCGCTGGTCGGCTCGGGCTCCGCGGGCAGCACCTTCCCCGCCTCCCGGCCGCGGCCCTGGTAGGACAGGATCCGGGCCAGCAGCCAGTCGGCGTCTTTCCCCGGACCTGCGCCGCGTGCCGCGCGGGCCAGCCGTTCGGCCAGATCGAGCTCGAACCGCCCGATGGCCTGCCTGGCGGCTTCGAGCATCTGTTCCGGGCGTCTGATCGTGCCCGACTGGAGCTGCCATACCCCGGCGAGCAGCGTGTCGTCGCGCCGGCGCATCGGCTCGGCGTTCAGCGCCTCGGCGAGGCGTCCCCAGATCGCCCGGGCGCGGGTCACCGGGAGGCCCGCTCGCAGCACCTCGCCGTACAGCGAGTGGGCCAGGCGCAGCGTCACCCTCGCGCCGGACTGTTCGGCCACCGCCATCCCGCTGCGCTCCGCCGCCTCGATGGCGTGCTGGTCGGCCAGGCGCTGGAGCAGGGCCAGCGCGAGCGGCTCGCCGCAGGCGATCATCTCCAGCACCTCGCGGGCGGCGGGGTCCAGCGTGCGCAGCCGGGCCGTGACCAGGCCCGCCACCCGCGCCCTGGCCGGCACGCCGCCGCGCCAGCGCCAGAGCCCGTCCCGGCGTGCCAGCGTGCCGGTCTCCACCGTGTCGGCCAGCAGTTCTCGCAGCAGCAGCGGATTGCCGTCGGCGAGCCGGTGCAGCCGCCGTCGGCTGAGGGGATCGATGCGGCCGTCCAGCGTCAGGTCGAGCAGGCGGTCCACCGCCTCCGGGGGCAGCGGGCCCACGCTTAGCCGTACCGCCGTGTCTTTCCAGAGGGCGGCGACGGCGTCGGTCGCGGGCTCGCAGCAGCAGGCGGTGACCAGCGGGATCACCAGGCGCTGGGCCGCGAGCTGGCGCAGCAGCGCGGCCGAGGCCTCGTCCAGCAGGTGGGCGTCGTCCACGACGAACAGGGTCGGCTTCCCGGCGGTGCGCGCGGCCATCCGGTCCGCCACCCGGGCCAGCAGCTCCACCCGGCTCTCGGCCAGCCATTGGCTGCCCGGCAGCAGATGGGAGAGCGCGCCGAACGGGATCGAGGCCGCCGCCCGGGTCGCCGCCACCCACTCGGCCGCGCCCCCCGCGGCCGTCCACCGGGCCAGCGCCTCGCGGGCCAGCCTGGTCCGCCCCATCCCGGGCGCGCCGATCAGGGCGAGGCCGTCGCTCTCGCCGCTCGCCAGCACTGTTTCGATCACGCTCAGCTCCGCCTGACGCCCTGCCAGCGGCCATTGGTGCACCTGCGCAACTCCCACAGCGCCCTCCCGATAGCGGTGTAGGGATGTCGCCGGGTGGCGACCTATCCGCTATACGTCCGGAGATCGTGGTCAGATGAGGCCCGTTGCTCAGGGGTCGGATGAATTCTTGACGACGGTCTCCTCGACAGTCCGTCAACAGGACATCGGCTGTTCACGCTGGCGGGTGACGGGGGTTCGCTTGACCGATCTACGTTCCGGCTGATGACCGAGACAGTCAACTGGAGGCAACAGTGGATCGTCGGACCGTATTACGCGCGGCTGTCGTCGGAGTGGGAGGGGTGGCGTTCTCCGGAGCGCTGTGGGGCGAGGCTTTCGGCGCCGTCGCCCAGCCTGGACCGAGCCCGTACGGAGACCTGCTGGCCGCCGACGCCAACGGCATCCAGCTCTCGGCCGGGTTCACCAGCCGGGTGATCGCCCGCTCGAGCCGGAAGGTGGCCGGCTACACCTGGCACTGGGCACCGGACGGCGGCGCGTGCTTCCCCGACGGAACCGGCTGGATATACGTGTCCAACTCCGAGATCCCGCTGCTCGGCGGCGCGTCGGCGGTGCGCTTCGCCGCGGACGGCACCATCAGTTCGGCCTACCGGATCCTGTCCGGCACGAACCTCAACTGCGCGGGAGGCGCCACCCCGTGGGGCACCTGGCTGTCCTGCGAAGAGATCGCCCTCGGCCGGGTCTTCGAGACCTGGCCCGGTGGCGGACGGGCGGGCGAGGAGCGCACCCGGATGGGACGCTTCAAGCATGAGGCCGCCGCCTGCGATCCCGTACGGCAGGTGGTCTACCTCACCGAGGACGAGGAGGACGGGTGCTTCTACCGGTTCATCCCCGACACCTGGGGTGACCTCCGCTACGGCCAGGTCCAGGTGCTCTGCGCCCCTTCCGGCCAGGTCACCGGGCCGGTGACCTGGCAGGACATCCCCGACCGTGATGGCTTCCCGACGCCCACCCGCCGCCAGGTCGGCGCGGCCCAGCATTTCGACGGCGGTGAAGGTTGCTGGTACGAGAACGGGGTCTGCTACTTCACCACCAAGGGCGACAACCGGGTCTGGGCGTACGACGCGGTCAACTCCACCCTCGACCTGGCCTACGACGACTCGCTGGTGAGCGGGGGCGCCGCTCCGCTGACCGGGGTGGACAACATCACCGGCGCGCCCAACAGCCGCGACCTGTTCGTCGCCGAGGACGGCGGCAACATGGAGATCAACGTCATCACCCCGGAGGGCGTGGTGGCGCCGTTCCTGCGGATTCTCGGCCAGTCCTCGTCGGAGATCACCGGGCCCGCGTTCTCTCCTGACGGCTCGCGCCTGTACTTCTCCTCCCAGCGTGGGACGTCCGGCTCCGCCAGCGGCAGCGGCGGCATCACCTACGAGGTGACCGGGCCGTTCCGCGCCCAGCCCTGACTCCGCCGGCGGCGGTCCCGTCCGAAATTGAGCAAGAAGGTGGTCCCACCTTCGTTGAACGTTTCCTCGGAAGTCACAGATCGTCGGCAGGTTGGAGCCCGTGGCCGTGTCCGGGTTCTGATCCGCGGCCGTCTTTGTCCAGCATCCCCGTTCCGCTGATCACCGACGTGCGGGCGAAACAGGAAAGATGTCATGACCTTATTTCGTACCTCCTCCGTGGCCCTCCTCGCCGGAGCGGCCGTTGTGGCCCTCTCGGGTCCGGCCCTCGCCGACCCCGACCTGTACGGCAAGCACCACCGCAAGAACTTTGACCTCCAGGCGCACCGGGGCGGGCTCGGCCTCGTGGTGGAGAGCACGCTCGACTCCTTCGCCAATGGGTTGCGCGTCGGCGTGAGCACACTTGAACTCGACATCCAGATCACCGAGGACGGCAAGGCCGTCGTCACCCATGACCGCAGGGTGGACGGCCGCAAGTGTCAGGACACCGGCCCGGTCACCCCGAATGACCCCGAATTCCCCTATGTCGGCAAGTACGTGAACACGCTGACCTTCGCCCAGGTCAGGACGCTGGACTGCGGGACCAAGACCCTGCCGGACTTCCCCGGCCAGCGGCCCGCTCCCGGTGCCAGGATGCCCCTGCTGAGCGAGGTGTTCGACCTGGTCAAGCGCTTCCGCGCGCACGACGTCACGCTGAACGTCGAGACCAAGGTGGAGGCGGGAGCGCCTGCCGAGACCGCACCGCGCGAGCAGTTCATCCAGGTCGCCGTCCAGGAGATCCGCCGCGCCCGCATGCTCAAGCAGGTCACCATCCAGAGCTTCGACTGGGGCTCGCTCATGCGCATGCGCCAGGTCGAGCCGCGGCTGCCGCTGGTGGCCCTCACCAACTTCGACTTCCTGCAGACCGGCCAGCCCGGCGCGTCGCCCTGGCTGGGCGGGATCGACATCGACGATTTCGGCGGCAACCCGCTCAAGGCCATCAAGTCCTTCGGGGCCGGCGCGTTCTCTCCCGTCCACGGGTTCCCGCAGAACGGAAAGGTCACCGACCCCGGCTACCGTCCGTACGTGACCAAGGCCATGGTGGACGAGGCGCACAGCCTCGGCATCAAGGTGATCCCGTGGACCGTCGATGACGAGCCCACCATGAACAAGCTCCTCGACGACGGGATCGACGGCCTCATCACCGACTATCCCGACCGCCTGCGCGCGGTGCTCGCCAGCAGGGGCTACAAGCTGCCCAAGCAGTACACGCGCGGCTGATCGCCACTCGCTACCCGCGCAGGTGGTATCCACCTGCGCGGGTCAGCCGAGGGAATGCGGGCTGAAGATGGCGTACGCGCCGCCGCCCTGAGCGCCGTTGAGCAGCAGGCCGTTGTTCATGCGGGCGGAATAGCCGATCACTTTCCCCTCGAGCACCGGCACGACCACATCGTGCAGGTAAGGGCCGTCATGGGTCTCCACCGACGCGGCTCGCACACGCTCCTGAACCAGCCAGCCCTGGTGCTCGCGCACCACTTGGGCCCAGGAACGCGCGTCATACTCGGAACCGATGAGCACATCCCTGCCGTGAAAGCTGTAGGGAGCCTTCAGCACCAGGTGCTCCCGCCTGGCGACGACCTCGTCCCCTTCGACGCCGTCCCCGAGTTTGCGGCTGTACGGCACCAGGGCGTCCAGGCAATCCACGTTCCTGTCGCCGAAGAGCCGGCGAAAACGAGGATCGGAAAGCACGGCGAGGCAGAGCTTGTTCTCCGCGACCCATCGTTGTCCCAGGGGATTGGGCACGACGAGCGTGCCTTCGACGAGGCGGGCGCAGAAGTGATCCCACTGCCGTACTTCGTCTGGCTCCACGGGAATGTATTTGAGATAGCCCAGCCGGACGTCCTTGACGGAGTCGATGGCGCACGGCTCGATTTCCACGACCTCTCGTCCGCGCCTGGTCAGTTGCCTGCGTACCTGGTCGAGTTCGAATTTCGTGCTCTCGCGGGAGTGGAAGAGTGCGATGCGTCCCTGGTCCTGCGCGCCTACGTGTTCGCGGCCGAAGCGAAGCAGCCAGCGGGCGAACCAGTCCTCGCTCTCGAAGGGGGCGGCGTGTGGCGCCCATTCGGCGAGCGTCGGGCCGAGCCTGGAGGCACGCCAGAATCGGTTGACCATGCCCGAGGCGATCACTCCGCCCGGGCTGCTCGGATTGAATTCCAGGACCCGGACCGTGTCGAGGGTGCTGCCCAGCAGGTCCAGGCGGCAGTAGTCGACGCGCAGCTGTTCTGGCGCGGGTTCCATCATGATCCAGCGGTGCAGGCGTGCGGGAATGGCCAGGAAATCCTGTAGCTCCCGGTCGGTGGGATACTGCCTGACCAGCTGGTTCAGGCATTCGACCAGGCCCTGGACCCGGTGGCGGAGCACGGGTTCCGCGGCGGGGTGCAGGACGGCGAGAGCGGGCCGTACGGGAAAGGGATTGTGCCCCCGGCCGTGCACGTTCAGGTCCATCAGGGACTCGGCCGCCACCCGCTCCTGGACCTGGCGCCACGCCTGGTCGAGGCCGAGCGTCGCCGCGAGGGCGCTCGCCGAGCAGTGGCCCAGAGATCGTTCCGGATCCACGAGCGGAAGATCGTTCCCCGAGCACCGGCCCTGCGACGATTCCGGAACTTCCTTTGACCTATACACCTGCCCCCCACGGGTCAATCGACCACATATAGGAACATTCTAGTTACGTAAAGTAACTATTGGGCAGGCTCCGTACCCCAAGGGGCCAAGGATCGCCGACCGAAGGTCAAGCAGGAGTCGGGTCAGGAGGGGTCGATGATTACCGTCATCATGGTGTCCGTGATGGCGAAGCCAAGCCTGGCGTAGACGTGTTTGGCTGGGTTCGCGTACGACACCGCCAAGCCCATGGTGGGCAAACCATCCGCCCCTCCGCGAAGTTGCGCGTGCCGAATCAGCCGGGCACCCAACCCAGGAGGGGATTTATCCGGATGGCGGAAGACCTCGGAGACCCACGCCACGTCCTGCCATTGATTGACCAGAACCCCGCCGACGACCGCACCGCCGCCGTCGACCGCGACCGTGCTGCACGGCAGCAGTTCGCCGATCAACTGCCCGCCGATCAGCGGAGCCAGCTCCTGCTCGTACGCATCCTCAGGGTCACGCCCCGAGTGATCAGGATGCCCGGGCGGATACGCGGCCATCATGGCCGGCAGCATCTCCCTGCCCTGATGCTCATGCGCCGGCGAGAACCGGAATCCCGGCGGTGCCTCGCTGTCGGCGGGAGGCAAGTTCTTCGGTCAGATCGCAGTACATCGTGTGCGCATGCCGGCTCAGCCGAGCACCACTCTCGATGAGCTCTCTCCCAAGATCGACCGGTACGGAAACCGCCCAGCCAACAAAGGCGCTCATAATCAATTTGGCCGGCGCAGGCCCGATCACCTCGACTTTGTCCGCCCAGGGCAGCCCGTCCCGGACCCCCTTCTGATAACTGATAACCGGCACGCCCTGAGGGTCGGTCGCTGTCTTCCACATCCCGCGAGCATCCCGCCGACATCCCGCGACAGGCAATCCATTTACCTCCCGCTCAGTCGGAAGGCGCCCAACCCGAGCACGACCATGGCGTAGCCGCAGAGCACCGCGAATCCCGCCCATCCGGGCAGGGGGAAATAGCCGCCCATGGGCGCGTAGTAGGCAATCACCTGCGGATACTCCTCGATGGTCTGCTGGACGGCGAAGGCAGCGGCTGGAGTGACGCGCAGCAGCCACCTCGACACCTCATCCGGCAGCAGCGGAAGGACTCCCACCAGGTAGGGGAGAACGACGGTCGTGATCGCGACGAGGATCGCCGCCCAGGCTCGCCGTAACAGCGCGACGAGGGCGAGGGTGAAGACGGCGGCGACGGCGAGGAGCGCGGCGACGCCGGCGACGACCCGCAGCTGGGTGAGCGCGGACACGGCCAGGACGCTGATGCCGTTGGCCCGCAGCAGCGCCGAGCCGGCCGGCACGACGACTCCCGCGCCGACCAGCGCGGCGAGGAAGGCCGCCCCGCCGACCACGACGGCTCTCGCCGCCAGGATCCGGCCGCTGAGCACGCCTGTCCCGAACCGCGCCGCCACCACGATCACGATGATCAATGCGAGGAACAGGCCGACGAGGGTACTGGCAATGGTGCTTCCGCCCTCGCTGAGGGGCCCGATGTCGCCGGTTCCGGTGACGGTGAACGTGCCGTTCGACTCGACGAGCCCGGGCGCCCGGTGATATCGCTCCCAGTCGGTGCGGCCCATTCTCCCCACGGGGGCCGCGCTCCACTGGGCGGCCGGTGCGCCGTCGAGGCTGATGTTGTCGAACGTGGCGGTGGCCTGGGTGAAGCGCGAGGCCGGCAGGCTCGCGCCGGTAGCCGTGCGGGTGAGCGTCAGGTCTCCCGGGGAGGCGGTGAACAGCCCTACCTGGACGGTGGCGGGAAGGCCGGGAAGGTGCGCCGTGCCGACCTTCGTCCAGTGCGTGCCGTCCGGCGATTCGTGACCGGTGATGGTGTCGCCGGCGCGGGTCAGGCGCAGCCAGCGAGGTGACCGCGTGGAGGCACCGGCCACATCGTGGGTGTAGTCGTACTGCATCCGGACACCGTGGCTGCCGGTGAGCATGAGCGCCGCGTAGGAGGAGCCCTGGGCGACGCCGTTCTTGATGATGATGCCGGCTTTCGCCCAGGGCACCAGGCCGGGGACGATCTCGTCGTGGTCGGGTGGCGGGTAGGTGATGATGCCCGTCATCGAGGTCAGGCGTGCGGTGATGGCGCCGTTCTCGCCCAAGGGCCGGTGCACGAAGTAGAACGTGTCGCTCACCGTCTGCCCGTCCGGGCCCACCGGGCCTCGACCGGCCCTTCACTGCAAGAACTGGTGGGAACGAGCGCGAAGAGCAGGCCGAGCAGGATGATCACCAGTGTCGCCGCGGTCATGGCGATCGACTACGCCGCAAACTAGGCAACCCACCGATCATCACCACCACACCTGGCGTGGGCTACCGCATCACCGATCCAGCATCATGAACGCCAAGACGCCCATCCGGTGTGGATGGGCGTCTTGAGGGAGTCGGTTACTTGAGGATCGGGTACTTCTGGACGATCGCGGTGCGCGACCACCAGGTGCCGATGCCGAGGGTGTTTCCGGCGGAGGCGAGGGCCAGGCCGATGAGGACGACGGCGTAGATGAGGTGTTCGTCCATGAAGGGGTTGTTGGCGAGGGGGAGTTCGGCGGCCCACATGAAGACCAGGAGCAGGGTTCCGGTGGCGGCGGCGATGCGCATTCCGGCGCCGGTGATGAGGGCGGCGCCGATGCCGAGCAGGCCGAGCATGAACAGCCAGTCGACCCAGGCCTGTCCGGCCAGGCTGGAGAAGAAGCCGCCGAGGGCGTTTTCGCCGGTGCCTTTGAGGAAGCCGGTGGTGGGGCTGCCGCCGTTGATCCAGGAGCGGGCGGCGGGGGTGGCGAAGCCCCAGCCGAAGGCCTTGTCGAGGAAGGCCCACAGGAAGACCCAGCCGAGGGAGATGCGAGCGACGGCCCAGACGTAGTCCACCGGGCGCGAGGTCTGCGAGTTGAAGGTGTGGGGGGTGTGGACGGTGGGGCGTCCTTCGGTGGTGGCCATGGTGAGTCCCTTTGCAGAGCGGTCCTTGTCTTGTTCTCGCACCTCAATGACATCGGTTCGCCGGGCCGGCGCTTAGGGCTGGAGGACTCGCGCGCGGGGCCCGCAAGACCCGTTCCGTACGGGACTTTCGGCCCTGAGCCGCTCGACGGGACCAAAGTCCTCCTGCGGTGAGCCGTCCGGCTCTGCCTCCCGCGCCCGCGTGAACGGGAGCCTGACGGCACAGCGTACGAAGGAGGCGTGCCATGATCGCTCCGCTGGCCACCGATCTCGGCGTACGGCGGCTGCTCATCGCGGCCGGCGCGGCGCCGTCGGTGCAGAACACCCAGCCGTGGCGGTTCCGCGTCGTCCGCCGGGAGACCGTCGAATTGCTCGCCGACCCCGAACGACGGCTCACCGTGAGCGACCCCCGGGGCCGCTCCCTGTACGTGAGCTGCGGCGCGGCCCTGTTCAACCTCCGCCTGGCGATCAAGTGGGCCGGCTTCCGCCCCCTGGTATGGCTGCGCCCCAACATCTCCATGGAGCCCCGGCTGCTGGCCGCCGTCCGCATGGCGGAGACGGGCCCGGCCGGACCGGCGGGTGCCCGCTTGTACGAGGCGATTCCCGCGCGCAGGACGAACCGCGAGCCGTACAACGGGAAGCCGATCCCGCCCGCGGTGCTGGCCGAGCTGAGGATCGCGGCCAGCCGCGAAGGTGCCTGCCTGATCCCCCTGGACCCGCCCGCCGTCGCCGAGATGCTCGAATACGCCGCCATGGCCGAGGACGAACTGGCTGCCGACCCTGACTACCGGGCCGAACTCGCCCGATGGGCGCTGCCCGGGTTCGTCCGCGGCCCGGTGCCGGCGGGGGACCCGCCCGTGACGCGGTGCTTCGGCGAACGCGGCCGGATCGCGGCGTTCGAGCCGCGCCCGCAGCTCGCCGTTCTCACCACGCGCGGCGACCGGCCCACCGACTGGCTGTGCGCCGGCCAGGCGCTGGAGCGGGTGCTGCTCACCGCGACGGCACACGGGCTGTCGGCATCCTTCCTCAACCAGCCGCTGGACCTGCGGGACATGCGCCGGCGCAGCGATCCCCGGCACCGCCGCGGCCACCCACAAATGATCATCAGGCTCGGCTACGGACCGCTCGTCCCGCGAGCCCCCCACCGCCCCGCCGACCAACCCAGTGAGAGGAGATGAGCGCCCATGCGCGCGCTCGTCGTTTACGAATCGATGTTCGGCAACACCAAGAAGATCGCCGAAGAGGTGGCGCGCGGCCTGACGACCCGCATGCCCGTGGAGGTCCTGGAGGTCGGCTGCGCGCCGGAACGGCTCCCCGATGAGGTGACCCTGCTGGTCGTGGGCGGCCCCACGCACGCGTTCGGCATGTCGCGCGCGAGCACCCGCGATTCCGCCGAGCAACAGGCCGACGGCGACCTGATCTCCCGCGGCGAGGGGATACGCGAGTGGCTGTCCGCCCTGCGGGTCACCATCCCCATCGCCGCCGCCGCCTTCGACACCAAGATCCGCGCCGCCTACCTGCCCGGCTCGGCGGCCAAGGGCGCGCACAAGGCGCTCCGCAGGCACCACCTGCGCCTGGCCGCCCCGCCGATGAACTTCTACGTCACCGGGACCAAGGGCCCGCTGGAGGAGGCCGAACTACGGCGCGCCCACGAGTGGGGCGAATCCCTCGCCGACGCGATGGCGAGCACGTGAGACAAAGCGGCGTGCCGGACGGCAAGCGTCCGGCACGCCACCGGAGTCAGAATTCGAAGACCACGCGCGCGTCAACGCGGCCTGACAGCACGTCCTCGATTGCCTCGTTGATCTCCTCGAGCTTCCGCGTCTCGTACCTGACTTCGGTACGTCCCGCCGCGTGCAGCCGGAAGACCTCGGCGAGGTCGGCCCTGGTTCCGACGATGGAGCCGATCACGCTGATGCCGCCCAGGACCGTCTGGAAGATCGGCAGTTCCATCGTGTTGCCCTTCGGCAGGGAGACCAGCACCAGCCGGCCGCCGCGCCGCAGGCTGGCGTGGGCCTGCTCCAGCACGTGCGGGTTGGCCGCCAGGACGACGGCCATGTCGGCCCCGCCCAAGTCCTTGATCGCCGCGACCGGGTCGGTCCGGGCCGCGTTGACCGTGTGCGTCGCGCCCAGGCCACCGGCCAGCCGGAGCTTTTCCTCGGTGACGTCGACGGCGATCGTTTCGGCGCCGAAGATGCCCGCGTACTGCAGGGCCAGATGGCCGAGCCCGCCGATCCCGAAGATCGCCGCGCGCTCGCCGGGCCGCAGCCCGGAGACCTTGACCGCCTTGTAGGAGGTCACCCCGGCGCAGGTGAGGGGCGCGGCCTCGCTCGGCGAGACGCCCGCCGGCACCGGGACCACGTAGCGGGCGTCCGCGACGGCCCACTGGGCGTGGGAGCCGTCGATGCTGTAGCCGGTGTTGCGCTGCGACTCGCAGAGGGTCTCCCGGCCGCTGACGCAGTACCCGCAGGTGCCGCACGCGGACCCGAGCCACGGGATGGCGACCCGCTCGCCGACGGCCCGGCCGGTGACGCCGTCGCCGAGTTCCTGGACGATGCCGACGCCCTCGTGCCCGGGGGTGAACGGCAGGTGGGGTTTGACCGGCCAGTCGCCGCGGGCGGCGTGGATGTCGGTGTGGCACAGCCCGCTGGCCTCCATGCGGACCAGGACCTGGCCGGGCGCCGGCGAGGGAACGCGCATCTCTCGCATCACGAGGGGCTGGTCGAACGCGATGACGGTTGCTGCTTGCATGGTCGCCTCCAGGTTTCGCCGTTTACTCCACTCTCCGAGTGGCGGGCGCCGGCGCTTAGAGGCGTTGGTCCACTCCTGGCGGGACCATGCGCCCTGCGTCAACGCGGCATGGCCGATGGCCACGCGGCATGGCCGATGGGCTGGGCCGGGCGGGACCTTCGGCTCTGGGTCGCGACGCCGCCGACGCGGTGCGATGGAGGGGACGAAGGAGGAGATGGAGATGTCCATGGAGGTCAGGCAGGTGATGGGGCGGGTCGCGATCGCCGTCGCCCAGGATGCGGGTTTCGGCGAGATCGTGTCCGCCATGCAGCGGTTCAAGGTCGGCGCCGTCACCGTCATCGACCAGGATCGCCGTCCGGTGGGCGTGGTGTCGGAGGACGATCTGCTGCTGAAGGAGGCCGGGCCGCCGCGGCACAGCCTGGGAGCCCTGACGCCGGCCCGGCGCGCGGACCAGCGCAAGGCGGCCGGCGTGACGGCGGTCCAGCTGATGAGCTCGCCCGCGATCGTCGTCACGCCCGCCACCTCGGTCAGGGCCGCGGCGCGCCTGATGCACGAGAACCGCGTCAAGCAGCTCCCGGTCATCGACCCGGTCACCGGCCGCGTCTGCGGCACCCTGCACCAGTCCGACCTGCTGCGCGTCTTCGCACGGCCGGTCGGCGAACTGTACGAGGAGATCGCCTCGGCCATCCGCGGCGTGGCGGGTCTTGACCCGGCGGCGCTGACCGTCGACATCAGCGAGGGCGTGGTCACGATCGGCGGGCAGGCCACGGCAGCGGAGGTCAGCAGGCTCCTCCAGGCGGTGCGTCAGATCGACGGGATCGTGGACGTCGTCTCCGAGATGGGCACGCGGGACGACGCGGTCTTCCCGCCGACCTACTGAACCAACAAAGAAGCCGGCCTGACGTCAGGCCGGCTTCTTTGTTGGGTTCAAGCGCTCTTCCAGTCGGCGGCGTCGTCCTCTTTCCACTCCAGCTCGTTGATCACGTCGACCACGCCGTTCACCCGGCCGACCATGCGGGCCGCGATCTCGGCCTCGCTCCGGCGGGTCATGCTGCCGCGCAGGGTGACGATGCCCTGGTCGACTCTGACGCGGACGTGCTCGGTGTCCACCCACAGCGAGCGGCCGAGAACCTCCTGGCGGACATCCTGGGCGATGTCTGCGTCGGGCCGGACGAAGACCCTGATCAGGTCGTGGCGGCTGACCACGCCCACCAGGCGGTCGCCCTCGTCCACGACCGGCAGCCGCTTGATCCCGTGCTTCTCCATGAGCCGGGCGGCCGCCACGGTCGAGAGCTGCGGCCGTACGGTGATCGCGGGGGCGGTCATCAGCTCGGCGGCGATGTCGCCGTGGGACTTGGCCTCGGGGTCGCCGGGTTCGCGGTTCAGCCGGTGCCGCAGCCGGGCGCGCAGCGGCGGCTGGTAGCCCTCGCGGTAGTAGAGCTCCCGGAACTCCTCCTTGCGGAGCAGGTCGGCCTCGGACACGATGCCGATGACGCGGTTCTCCCCGTCCACGACGGGAACGGCGCTGACCCCGCGAGCGATGAGGATCTCGGCGATCTCCTTGAAGGGCGTGTCGGCCGTGACCAGGGCGACCGTCCTGGTCATGACGGCTTCTACCGTGGTACGCATGGTTCTCTCCCGTACTGATGGGTGCGGGCCCATCCGCGGACGGGCCCGCGGGTGATGTCACTTGGTGGTGCGGGACTTGCCGACCGGGATGCGGATGCCCGCGTTCTTCGCGTCGTCCAGCTTCACGCTGATCTCCAGGAGACCCTTGTCGTAGACGGCCTTGACGTCCTTGGGGTCCGCGCCCGGGGGCAGGACGACGGATCGGGTGAGCGCGCCGTACCGGAACTCGGTGTGGTGGGCGCCGGAGTCCTCGTGGTGCCGTTCGGCGTGGATGGCCAGCACGCCGTCGGTGAGGGTGATCTCGAGGTCCTTGTCGGGGTCGATGCCGGGGAGTTCGGCCAGCAGGACGTACCTGCCGTCCTTGATGTAGTCCTCGAAGCGGATCGCGGGGCCGAATCCGGCCAGGGGTGCTTCGAGCCAGTCGAAGATCTCCGGGAAGAGTCCCCTCGGCTGCCTGCGGATGAGTGTGGTCATGTGTCCACCTCCGTGGTCTTTGTTGCTCGTCTCCATCCCACGCCGGGTGGGGTGGCGGGCGTAGGGCCGGAGTTCCCCGCGGCGGCGCCGTTGGTCAGCGCAGCCGGCGGGCGAAGGGGGAGGGCGGCGGGTCGGCGGGAGCCAGCCGGATTCGGGCGTCGACGGCGATGGCGGCGCGCGGGGTGACGATGACCGGGTTGAGGTCGAGTTCGGCGACCTCTGGGAGGGCGTCCAGGAGGCGGCCGACGCGGACGATCTGGTCGGTCAGCGCCGTGGTGTTGGCCCGGGGGCGGTTGCGGTAGCCGTACAGGAGGGGGGAGCAGCGCAGGTCGGCGATCATTTCGGCGGCGGTGGCCGGGGTGAGCGGCGGGACGCGGAAGCTCCGGTCGGCGAGCAGGTCGGCGGTGACGCCGCCCATGCCGACCATGACGAGCGGCCCGAACGTCGGGTAGTTCACGCCACCGAGGATGATCTCGACGCCGTCGGGGACCATGTGCTGGACGACCGCTCCGGTCATCGTCGGCCCGACCTGCGCCGCCATGTCGCGGTAGGCCTGCTGGACCTCGGCCGGCGTGTTCAGGCCGGTCCGTACGCCGCCGACGTCGCTCTTGTGCACGGGACCGGTCGCCTTGAGCACGACGGGCAGGCCGAGCAGGGCGGACGCCTCGGCGGCGGTCTCCGAACCGTCCACGGTGATCGACTCGACGGTGGCCACGCCGAAGCAGCGCAGCAGCCGGTCCGTGGTCACCGGATCGAGCCAGCCGCCGTCCGGCCGGACCGCGAGTTCGGCTCGCACGATCTCGCGCGCGCCACGGTCGTCCGCCCAGGGCGTGACCGCGGGAGGATCCTCGGGCGCGCGCCGCCACTGCGCATATGCGCCGGCCCGAGCCAGCGCCTGTACGGCCTGCTCAGGGAAGGCATAACTGGGAACCCGATCATCGATCATGCCGTCGTAGCCCATCACGCACGCCACCACGGTCTTGCTCGCCGCCCGGGTCGCCTCCGCGATCGCCTTCCTGGTGGCGTCCACGCCCGAACCGAACGGCGGGGTGTAGATCACCAGAACCGCGTCGATCCCCGGTTCCCCCAGGGCACCCTCGATGGCCAGGCCGATCTGCTCCGCCGTGGCGTCGGCGGTGAGATCGATCGGGTTGGCCAGCGCCGCCGCGGACGGAACCCGCGCGGCCAGCGCGGGAGAGGCGGGAAGTTCGGGGACGATCAACCCGTTGCGTTCGCAGGCGTCGGCGGCCATCGCCTCGGGCCCGCCGGAATTGCCGACGATGGCGACGCGGCGGCCCTCCGGGAGCGGCTGGGCGGCCATCAGCCGGGCGGTGTCGATCAGGTCGCGGATGCTGTCCACACGGATCACGCCGGCGGCGCGGACGAGCGCGTCCACCGCGATGTCGGGCGTGGCGGCGGCCGCGGTGTGCGAGCGCACCGCCCGGTCACCCGATCCCGAGCGGCCGCTCTTGACCAGGAGGACCGGCTTGCGGCGTCCGACGCGGGCGGCGATCCTGGCGAACTTGCGGGGGTTGCCGAACGATTCGAGGTAGAGCGCGATCACGTCGGTGGCGTCGTCGTCCTCCCAGAATTCGAGCAGGTCGTTGCCGCTCACATCGGCCTTGTTGCCGACCGAGACGAAGGAGGAGACGGCCAGCCGGGCCATGAGCGTCGCCCCGACCGCGCCCGACTGCGACATCAGCGCGATCCTCCCGGTGGTGGGCGCCAGGGGGAGGAAGCTGGCGTTGAGCCGCGCCGAGGTGTTCACGATGCCGAGGCAGTTCGGGCCGATCAGGCGGATGCCCGCCGACCGGCAGATCGCCAGCAGCTCCCGCTCGGCGTCCCGCCCGTCGTTCTCGGCGAACCCCGCCGAGAGGACCACCAGCCCGTTCACCCCGGCCGCCGCGCAGTCCCCGGCGACACCCAGCACGGCCGGTGCGGGCACCGCGATCACCGCCAGGTCGACCGGTCCTGGCACGGCCGGGTAGGCCCGCACCCCGGCTACCTCCGCAGCCTTCGGATTCACCGGGTAGAGATCGCCGCGGAAGCCGCCGTCCAGCAGGTTGCGCAGCACTTTGTGCCCGATCCTGGCGGGGTCACGGCTGGCGCCGATCACCGCCACCGACGCCGGTGCCAGGATCCTCGCCAGCGAGGCCCGCTCGGCCTCGTGCTCCCGGGCCTCGATGCTCGCCAGCAGCTCCGGCGTGCGGTCCAGCTTGATCCGCACGTCCACCGTCGTGTTGTCGAAATGGAAGTCCACCTCCAGGCCGATGTCGCGGAGCACGCGAAGCATCGCGGAGTTCTCGGCCAGCACCTCGCCGACCAGCTCCCGGATGCCGTGCCGGGCGGCGTGGTCGGCGAGATGTTCCAGCAGGATCGTGCCCAGACCCTGCCCCTGCACGCGGTCGTCGAGCAGGATCGCCATGTCGGCGACACCGCGATCAGCGGTCGGGATGTATTCGCCGACCCCCGTCAACCGGCCGTGCATGATCGCGATCAGCGCGTGGCCCTGGTAGCCGGCCTGGGTGAGGAGATCCATGTACGCGTGCGCGCTCGACCGGCCACCCGTGAAGAAGCGCAGGTAGGCCGAGCGCTGGGAGGTGCGGTCGACGAGCTCGTGCAGCAGAGCGAGATCGCCGGGCGCGAGGGGCCGCACGTGGGCGATGTCGCCGTTGCGCAGAAGGACGTCGCATTCCTCAGACATGGAGATCTCCAGTTCGTGCCGGGACGGGGGAGCACGAGCTACCCTCCTGCCGACCGGCCCCGCACGGCAGAGCCGGACGACCCTTTCAGTGCAGGACCTTGGTCGCCTGACTCGTGGACGACCCCAGGCGGAGCCCGGAGATCTGCTCGGTATGGATCACGATGAAGTGGTCCATCCTCCCCGGCGCCCACGGCATCAACGGCAGCTCGGCGAGGCGCTGGGCCTCGGCCGGGTCCGTCACGGCTCGCGCGCTCCCGACGGCGGTGACCGACCAGCCCGTACGGCTGCGCAGGTCGATGTCGTCCGCCTCGAAGGCCACGATCGCGTCGCGGGTGGCGACGGCCAGCTTGGAGCCGGTCGCGGTGCGGATCACGATGTTCTGCCCGTCCAGGCAGTAGTTGACCGGCTGCACGGCGGGCAGGGCGTGATCGGTGAAGACGATTCGCCCCAGCGGTGTCAGCGACAGCAGGTGCAGACACTCCTGACGGGAAAGCACCCGCAGTTCGGCGGCATCGAGTCTCATACCCTCCAGGCTGGCACCCCCGGCCGTCGCCGGTTGAGGGCCGAAGGTCCCTTCACTCGGTGCGTTCGACCCTCTTCCGCCTGGGAGCCTGCGGAATATCACCGCTATCGATGAAGCGTATTGATATCAATCGTTTCTGAATATCATTTTCGGCATTTTATGCTGCCTGCACGGCGCGGTGATGCCAGGCGCCGCCCCCGCGAAACTTGGAGGTGGCGTCTGTCATGACCGGCTGCCCAGTCCATTTCGACCCACTATCGCCGAAGCAACTCGCGGACCCATATCCGCTTTACAGCCAGCTGCGAAGCGAAGCCCCGGTTTTCTACGACGAGGCACACAACCTGTGGATCGTCACCCGGTACGACGACCTGCTCACGGTGGTGCGCGACACCGAGACCTTCTCCTCCAAGAACGCGGTCCGCGCCTCCGTGCGGCCCCTTCCGCAGCGTGTGCTCGACGTGCTCGCCGCCGGCTGGGCGCTGACGCCGACGCTCACCGACAGCGACGGGGATGTGCACAAGAGGCTCCGCCTGCTGGTGGGCAAGGCGTTCACCCCCAGGCGCGTGGCCGAGATGGAGGGACGTATCCGGAAAACCGTCGACGCCTTGATCGACGAGTTCGCCGACGACGGTCGTGCGGACATCATCGAGAGGCTCGCCTGGAGCCTCCCGATGTTCACCCTCACCGACATACTCAACGTCCCCCGCGAGGACGTGCCCATGCTGCATCACTGGAGCGTCAGCTGGTTGCGGATCATGCAGGCGACCGACGGCGTCGAGGACCTCATCGGCTGCGCCAAGGACGTCGTGGCGATACAGCGGTATTTCATGGACGCGCTCGAAGCGCGGGCGTACCTGGCGGGCCACGACTTCATGTCGAGCCTCCTGCATGCCCGGGTGCCCGACGGGGAGCCCATCACGCTGGAGGAGGCCATGCGCGTCGTGGTCAACCTCATCATCGCCGGACATGTGACCGTCACCCGCAGCATCAGCAACGGTCTCACCACGTTGCTGGCGCACCCTGACCAGCTCC
Organism: Acrocarpospora sp. B8E8; assembly: GCF_039871605.1. Lineage (NCBI taxonomy): Bacteria > Bacillati > Actinomycetota > Actinomycetes > Streptosporangiales > Streptosporangiaceae > Acrocarpospora > Acrocarpospora sp. B8E8. Next base: position 120,862 of record NZ_JBDPLV010000015.1, read on the forward strand.
AGGCGGTCCGGAAGGATCCGGCCCTGGTTCCCTCGATGGTGGAGGAGATCCTGCGTTACGAATCACCCGCGCAAGGGCTCTTCCGTACCGTACGCAAAGACACCGTCCTGAACGGCGTGCGGATCCCGGCCGGTGCGCACTTGATGGTCCACTGGGGGTCGGCGAACCGCGATGAGAACGTTTTCGACAACCCCGGCGCTTTCGACGTCACCCGCGATTCCGTGATGGCCCACGTGGCCTTCGGCAAGGGAATCCACGCCTGCCTCGGCGCCCCTCTTGCCCGCCTGCAATTGCAGATCGTGCTGCCTCGGCTGTTCGAGCGTCTGCCGAATCTGCGCCTCGTCCGAGGCGCGGCCGTGCGCGACACCATCTTCTTCGCGCGCGGATTCAAGAAGCTGGAGATCGAATGGGACGTTGATGCACCGATACATCACCGTTGACGGGCGAAGAACACACGCGCTGCACGGGCCGATGCCGGTGGACACTCTCTTCCTGCACGGTGTGGGCGGTTCCGCGTGGACCTTCGCCGCGACCCTCGACGCGATGACGGCCGGATGGATGTCGGTCGACCTGCTCGGGTACGGCGAGAGTTCCTGGCTGCCCGACCGCGACTACTCCTCGCTCCGGCAGGCCGAGCAGATCATCAAGGTGATGGATCAACTCGGCATGGGCGAGGTACGCGTGATCGGCTTCTCCTGGGGCGGCCTGATCGGCCTGGAGCTCGCCAGGAGGGACCCCCGCGTCACCAGGCTCGCCATCATCGACATCGCCCCATCCTCGAATCTGTCACCCACCGACGTGCCGCCGATCCCGTCCCTCTACTCCGACATCGACGCGGCCACCGCCGTGGTCCGGCGACTGGCCCCGCGCGCGACCCTCGCGGTCGCCGAACGTGACGCCCACCTCTCGACCACCGGTTGCGCTGAAGGACTACGGAAGAAGATCGACCCGGTCCTGCTCTCGAACTGGCAGTTCCGCACCGAGGACCATTGGGACAGCTGGCGGCGCAACGCACTGCCGACAGTTCTCATCCGCGGCGCCGAAAGCCCGGTGCTCAGCCGCGAGCAGGCTCAGCGGATGGTCGGCGAAGCCCAGGCCGCGAGGCTCGTGGAGATCCCCGGCGCCGGGCATCTGATTCCACTCGAACAACCCAAGGCGCTGGCGGCTGAGCTCACCGAATTCCTGTCCTGAGGCATCGACGGCATCGATTGAAAGCATCGACAACATTCGTTTATAGATGAGCCGATTCCAAGGTTAGCGTTTGCTCAATTCACCAAGGTGCCAGCTCATCCAAGGCGTGGCTCCCCCCAGGAAGGGGCTCACATTGATCCTTCCGTCGTTTCGCTACCTACGTCCTCAGTCACTCAAAGAAGCGGTGTCGATGCTCGTCGACACCGACGGCGCGGCCGTTCTGGCCGGTGGCCAGACGCTCATCAATGTGCTCAAACTCAACCTGGCCGCTCCCACCGCACTGGTGGACATCCACCGGCTGCCGGAACTCCGCATCATCAAACCAGCCGAGAACGGCGCCCTGGTCATCGGCGCCGCCGCCACATACGCCCAGGTCGCAGCCGACCCGATCGTTTCGTCGGCCCAGCCGTCCGTCGCCGCCATGGCCGCCAGCCTGGTCGACAGGCAGGTACGCAACAGGGGCACCATCGGCGGCAACTGCTGCCTGAACGACCCGACCAACAACTTCCCGCCCCTCCTGGCCGCTCTCGACGCGCGCTTCCGCATCGCCGGACCGGCCGGGGAGCGAGTCCTGGACGCCGCCGACTTCTTCACCGGCACCATGTCCACCGCACTCACCCCGGACGAGATCCTCATCGCGATCGAGATTCCACCGCTGCCCGGCAACGCCCGCATCGCCCACCGGCACCTGCAGATCGGCGCGGACTCGTGGGCGGTGGCCCGCGCGGTGGTCCGCCTCGACATCGATGCCGGCATCGTCACTTCGGCGCGCCTGGTCGCCGGCGCCGTCCAGAACTCACCCGTACGCCTCCACGCCATCGAGACCGCCCTCACCGGCCGAGCCGCCGACGGGTCACTGCCCCTCGCCGCGCTCGACGCCTTCGACGGCACCCGGATCGTGACCGTGGACGACGTCCACTGCTCGGCCGCCTATCGCAAGCAGATGTGCAAGATCCAGGTGCGCCGCGCCCTGGAGGAGATCCTCGCTCAAGGGAGCCGATCGTGACCTCCGACTCGAACCCCATCACGGTCATCGTCGACGGCAGGGAGGAGCGCGGGGTCGTCTCCGCCCGCAAGCTGCTCGTGCACTGGCTCCGCGACGCCCTGGACGAGCGCGGCCCGAAGATCGGCTGCGACACCGGCAACTGCGGCGCCTGCACCGTGCGCTGCGACGGCCACCTGGTGAAGTCCTGCATGGTCCTGGCCGTGCAGGCCGACGGCACGGAGGTCGAGACCGCCGCCGGTCTGGCCGCCGAGGACGGCACGCTCAACCACCTGCAGTCGTGTTTCAAGCGCTACCACGCGCTCCAGTGCGGCTACTGCACCTCCGGGATGCTCATGACCGCGACCGACTTCCTCGAATCCGGCGAAGAGGTCACCGACCAGAGCACCCGGCGGGCGCTGAAGGGCAACATCTGCCGCTGCACGGGATACGAGAACATCGTCCGCGCCGTCCGCGCCGCCGCGGGCCAGGACGTGCCGCTGCCTCACGGGGCCGTCCCGACGCGTGAGGGAGACGACCTGTGACCCTCACCGACACCCGCGCCGCCAAAGCTTTCACCGGGCAGGCGATGCCGCGCAAGGAGGACGATCGGCTCCTCAAGGCGCAGGGCGAGTTCGGGGACGACACCCCGATCGCGCATCTGGCGTATGTGAACTTTGTTCGTTCGCCGTACGCCCACGCCCGGATCACCTCGATCGACGTCTCCGCGGCCGAGCAGGTCGAGGGTTACCTCGGCTGCCTGCTGCCGGAGGAAGCCGAGGTGCTCACCGACGGGTTCATGGAGCTGCAGGGGCCTCCCGCCGATGTCGAGGTGGACCGCTGCCTGACCAGCCTCGGCAAGGTGCGGTTCGTCGGCGAGGCCGTCGTCGCCGTGGCGGGCGAGACCAGAGAGGCCGCACGCGACGCCGCCGCCGCGGTGCTCGTGGAGTACGAGCCGCTGACGGCGGTGGTCGACGCCCGCGAGGCGATCAAGCACGACGCACCTGCCGTACACGATCAGATCGGCCACAACATCGCCTGGGACGGGACCTTCGACTACGGCGACATCGACTTCGCGCTCGACCAGGCCGACCACGTCATCGAGGCCGACGAGCTGCACTTCCACCGCTCCTCCGCGACGCCGCTGGAGTGCAACGCCATCACCGTCCAGTACGACGCGGGCGTGGAGACGTTCACCATCATCGGAGGCTGCGCGCAGCCCCAGGTCACGACGCTCATGGTCGCCGCGGCGCTGCGGCACTCGGCGGAGCGGATCCGCATCGTCAGCAAGGACTTCGGCGGCTCGTTCGGCGTGAAGATCGGCATGTACGTCCAGGCGACCGCGCTCGCCCTCCTCTCCCGCAAGCTGGGCCGGCCCATGCGCTGGACCGAAACCCGTACCGAACACCACCTCACCGGCGGGCACTGCAACGAGCGGTGGTTCCGCAACGTCAAGATGGCCGTGCAGTCCGACGGCACCGTGCTGGGCCTCTCTTACGACGCGCTGGACGACATCGGCGCGTACACCCGATACGAACCCCTCGGCGCGGTCATCTGGTCGCACGTCACCAACGCCTGCTACCAGCTGAGCCACCTGAAGGTCAGGTTCCGCACGGTCTACACGAACAAAGGCCCGGTCCTGCCCGTGCGCGGCTACTCGCGGGTCCAGCACCTGTGGCTGGTCGAGCGCATGATGGACATCGCGGCGCACGAGCTCGGCTTCGACCCGGTCGAGTTCCGCATGCACAACTACATCAAGCCCGAGCAGTACCCGTACACGACGGTGAACGGGTGCGTCTACGACTCCGGGAACCTGCCGCTGTCGCTGAGCAAGGCGCTGGACCTCATCGACTACCAGCAGGCCCGCCAGCTGCAGGCCGAGATCAGGGGCACCGGCAAGCGCATCGGCATCGGCATCGGCTCGACCCTCGACTCCGGCACCAACAACTTCGGCCAGGCGCGCATCATCTACGAGCACCTGCCGTTCGGCGGCAACACCGAGGGCGGTCTGGTCCGGATGGGCGCGGACGGGACCATCTTCGCGGTCACGGGCGGGGTCGCGTTCGGCCAGGGGCACGAGACCACGGTCGCTCAGGTCGTCTCCGACATGCTCGGGGTGGGATACGACGATGTCGTGGTCCACCGGGGCGCCGATTCGTCCCTGTCGGCGCAGACGGGCTTCTCCGGGTCGTACGCGTCCCAGTTCGCGGTGACCGGCATCGGCGCGATCATCAACGCCACTAGGAAGCTGGCCCGCGAGATCCGCCTCGTCGCCGCCTCCGTCCTGGGCGCGGAGCCCGACGACATCATGCTCGAAGGCGGGTTCGCGAAGGTCGCCGGCGACCCCGAGCGCGCGCTGCCGTTCGCCGCGGTCGCCGGCATCGTGCACTTCTCGCCCGCGGTCCTGCCCGACGAGGTCGCCGACGAGGTCGGTCTGGTGGGCCGCGCCGTCTACCGGGCCCCGTTCAAGCTGCCGGATCTGGACCGCAAGTACGGCAACCTCAGCCTGACCTACGCGACCCAGGTGCACGCCTGCGTGCTGGAGATCGACGAGGAGACCGGCGAGACCAAAATCCTGCGCTACGCGATGGTCGACGACTGCGGCACGCCCATCAACCCGATGATCGTCGAGGGCCAGGTCCAGGGCGCGGCGGCCCACGGCATCTCCGCCGCGCTGTTCGAGCACTTCGGCTACACCGCGGACGGCCAGCCCATGGCGGCGAACTTCTACGACTACCACGTCGCCACCGCCTACGACATGCCCACCCTGCGCTACGACAACGTCATCAGCCCCTCGCCGTTCACCAACATGGGCGCCAAGGGCATGGGGGAGGGCGGCGGAGCCCCCCTGCACGCCATCTCCTCGGCCATCCAGGACGCGGCGGGCACGGCCGGCATGGTGCTGGACTCGTTCAACCCGCCCGAGCGGGTGCTGCGGGTCGTCAACGGCCAGGACCGCTCGAAGGTACGGGTGACGCGATGAAGATCAGCGGCCAGTTCACCGCGCAGACCGGCGTGCGCGCCCTGCTCGACCTCAGCGCCTCGAAGCTGGAACAGGTGCCCACGCTGCGGGACGTGGCGGCGAAACCCGACGGATCGATCAGCGCCCTGTTCACCCCGGCCACCGGCTTCGGGCGGCTCCCGATAGGCATCAAGATCATCCAGCAGGGCTCCGACGAGTCCGGCGCCCTGCTGCAGGTCCAGGGACGGCTGGGGCCGAACCTGTTCGACGTCGAGTTGGCGCTGGCCTTCACCGCGAGCGGCACGGGCACGGATGTGAACTGGGAGGCCCAGTTCATGGCCCTCGGCCCGGCCGCCAGCGTGGGCCAGCGCGTAGCGGGAGACATCGCCACCCGAGCTATCAACGACGTGCTCGTGGCGGCCGCGACTATTGGAGCAGCTCATTGAGAAAGCCGAATGGCGAAGTCGTCGTCATCACCGGCGGTGCCAACGGCATCGGCCGCGCCTATTCCCAGGCGCTGGCCGATGCCGGCTACCGGGTGGCCATCGCCGACATCGCCGACCCCTCCGACGCCGTCGCCGAGATCCTGGACAAGGGCGGTGAAGCTCTCGCGGTCGACGTCGACGTCTCCTCCCCGGAGTCGACCGAGGCGATGGCCAGGCGGGTTGTTGAGAGATGGGGCCGCATCGACGGCCTCATCAACAATGCCGCTTATTTCACGACCATCAGGAAGGCGCCGTTCGACGAGCTCACGGTCGAGGAGTGGGAGAAGGCGTTCCGCGTGAACGTGCTCGGCACCTGGCTGTGCTGCAAGGCCGTCTTCCCCACGATGCGCGAGCAGAGCTACGGAAAGATCATCAACACCTCCTCGATGGTGGTGCCGACCGCCGTGCCGATGTTCCTGCACTACGTCACCTCCAAGTCGGCGATCATCGGCTTCACCCGCTCCCTCGCCCACGAGGTCGGCCGGTACGGCATCGCGGTCAACACCATCTCGCCGTGCTACGTGCCCCACGACGCCTCGTACGTCGCCAAGCAGGACGACACCATGGGCGCCGCGATCATCAACGAGCGCGCCTTCAAGCGCGAGATGACCCAAAGCGACCTGGTGGGCACGGTGCTCTACCTCATCGGCCACGGCTCGGACTTCGTCACCGGCCAGAACCTCTTCGTCAACGGCGGACGCGCCTTCACCTGATATCCGGATCTTCAAGGGGGAATGCAGTGAGCGCGCTCCTGCCCACCGGCTGGCTACGCGAAGCGGTCACCGCCGTCTTCCACGCCGTCGGCTTCAGCGACACCGCCGCTCAAGCGGTGGCGGACGCCCTGGTCGAGGCGGACATGCGGGGGGTGACCTCGCACGGGACCATGCTCGTCCCGATGTACGTGGACCGGGTGCGGGCGGGCTCCGTCAGCCGTACCGAACAGGCCACGGTCGTGGTCGACGCCGGTGCGATCGCCGTCCTCGACGCGGGCCACGCGCTGGGCCAGCTGACCGGCGATCAGGCGATGGCGCTCGCGGTGGCCAAGGCGAAGTCCTTCGGCGCCGGAGCGGTGGCGGTCCGCAACGCCTTCCATTTCGGCGGCGCGTTCCGCTACGTCGAGGCGGCGGCGCGCGACGGCTGCATCGGGGTGGCCGCGGCGAACACCCGGCCGTTGATGCCCGCCGTGGGCGGTGCGGCCCCCGTGGTCGGCAACAACCCGCTCGCCGTCGGCGTGCCCATGCCCGACGGGCCCGCCCTGGTGCTCGACATGGCGCTGTCCGAGGCGGCCCTCGGCAAGATCCGCCTGGCCGCCGCGGAAGGGCGCGAGATCCCGCCCACCTGGGCCTCGGACACGCAGGGCCGGCCCACCACGGATCCCGTGGCGGCCCTCGCCGGCATGCTCCTGCCCGCGGCCGGCCACAAGGGCTTCGGCCTCGCGCTGATCATCGACGTGCTCACCGGCGTCCTGTCCGGAGGGGGGTTCGGCGGGGGCGTCCGCGGCCTGTACGCGGACGTCTCCGTACCCAACAACTGCGCCCACTTCTTCCTGGCCCTGGAGGTGGCGGCGTTCGGCGACCCGGTGGATTTCGCCAAACGGATGGAGTGCCTGGCCGCCGAGGTCACCGGCTCCCCGGCGGCTCCCGGCGTGGACCGGTTGTACCTGCCCGGTCAGATCGAGGCGGACCGGCGCACGGCCGCCGCCGTTGGGGTCCGGGTGGAGGCCAGCGTCCTGGCCGCGCTGCGCCGTACGGCCGGTGAGGTCGGCGCCGTGCTGCCCGACCTGCCTGGGACGACATGAGAGCCCGCTTCGACGCGACCGGACAGGTCGTCGTGATCACCGGGGGAGCCAACGGGATCGGCGCGGCCCTCGCCCGGGGGGTCGCCGCCGCCGGTGGCACGGCGGTCGTCTTCGACGTCGCGCACGTGGCCGGCGCTCCCGGGGTGGAGCAGGCCATCGTCGACGTCGCCGACCGTGACGCGGTCTTCGCGGCCGTCGACGACGTCCTCAGCCGGCACGGGCGCATCGACGGGCTGGTGGCCGGGGCGGCGATCCAGCCCCGCACCAGCGTGGTGGACATGGCGGCGGCCGAGTGGCGCCGGGTTCTCGGCGTCAACCTCGACGGGGTCGTCTGGTCCTGCCAGGCGGTGCTGCCCTCGATGATCGAGAGCCGCTCCGGTTCGATCGTGGTCTTCACCTCGGGCCTGGCCCACATGGGCCGGGCCGGGGCGTCCGCCTACGCCGCCAGCAAGGGCGCCCTGGTCTCCTTCGCGAAATCGCTCGCGGCCGAGGTGGCCGAACACCGGGTCCGGGTCAACATCCTGGCCCCCGGCGTCATCAACACCCCGCAGTTCCAGGCTGCCAATCCGTCCGGTGGCGAGCGCGAGCACTGGGCGCGCACGACCGGAATCGGCGACCCCGAGGACGTCGTCGGCCCGTTGCTCTTTCTGCTGTCCGACGCGGCGACCATGACCGGATCGCAGCTCAGCCGCGATCGCGCGTACCCGAAGGAGTGAATCCCATGAATAGGGAGATCCTTCCCGTGGCGGTGGTGGGCGCCGGTCCCATCGGGCTGATCACCGCGCTCGGGCTGACCCACTACGGCGTGCCGGTGGCCGTCTTCGAGGAAGACCAGCGGCTGTCGCTGGACACCAAGGCCGGGACCGTGCTCACCCGCACGCTGGAGGTGCTGCACCGCTACGGCGTGCTGCCCGAGGTGCTGCGCGCGTCCCTGCGCATCGACGAGATCGGCGAGATCGACCGGGTCAGCAACGAGCCCACGCTGAGCGTGCGCACCGGCGAACTCACCGAGGACACCCGTTTCCCCTTCGTCATCAACATCCCCCAGCACCACCTGGAGCCGGTCCTGCGCGACAGCTTCCGGGGCCCGCTGCACATGGCGCACCGGCTCACCACCTTCAAACAGCACGACGACCATGTCGAGCTGACCTTCGCCACCCCAGGCGGCGAGCGGCACGTCAAGGCCCGCTACCTGCTGGCCTGTGACGGCGGCCGCTCGCAGATCCGCGAGCAGCTCGGCATCGCGGTGGAAGGGCACACGCTCGACGAGCGCTACATGCTCGTCGACCTCAAGGCCGACCTCGATGTCGCCAACCCCCGCGACTACCCCTACCTCGCCTACTTCTCCGACCCCTCCGAATGGATGATCCTGGTACGCCAGCCCCACTGCTGGCGCTTCCTCTACCCCCTTCCGAAGGGCGCCGGCGAGCCGACGCACGAGGAACTGCGCGACAAGGCCGTCCGGTTCATCGGCGAGGTCGACGGCATCGACGTGCTCGGCGCCAACATCTACACCGTGCACCACCGGGTGGCCCGGCAGTGGCGCGACGGCCAGGTGTTCCTCCTGGGCGACGCCGCGCATCTGATCACGCCAATGTGGGCGCTGGGCCTCAACACCGGGGTCCTGGACGCCTCCAACCTGCCGTGGCGGCTGGCCTGGGTGCTGCGCGGCTGGGCCGAGGAGTCGCTGCTCAACGGGTACGAAATCGAGCAGGTGCCGGTCGCGATCAAGGGCTCGGGCCAGATGGCCGAGGCGGCCCGCTCGTATATGAACCGCCAGGGCGAGGCCGTCGAGGCGATGACCGACGGCAACTGGGGTAACGCCTTCACCCGCGGCCTGCTCGGAGTACGTCTCGACGTCGACGGCACCGGAGACTGGTCGATGGTCAAGACCGGCTCGGCCCCGTCCCCGGTGCGCACCGGCGACCGCGCCCCCGACCTGCCGCTCTTCGGCCCCGGAGGGCAGGTCTACCTGCACGACCTGGCCGCGGACTCCTTTGTCGCGCTCTATTTCACCGACACCCGCCGCCGCCCGCGCGTGCCCGCTCAGGAGGGCCCCGCGCTGCGGCGCTTCGCGGTCTCCCGCTGGGACGCGCCGCACGACTCCGGGCTGCGGGACCGAGCCCTGTTCGACCCCGCCGACCGGGTCCGCCGCCGGTTCGGCGTCGCGGCAGACACCCTCGTCCTGCTCCGGCCCGACGCGCACATCGCCGCGATCGTGCCCTTCGACCCCCGTACGGACGAGGACCCCGCCGCGGCCATCTACCAGCGCATCTGCGGACGCGCGCCAGCCCGATTCGAGGAGATGCAGCAGTGACCGACGACAAGACGGAACTCGGCCCCGTCGGCCAGGAGATCGTTTTCGAGAACGATCAGGTACGAGTCTGGGAGATCGAACTGGAACCAGGCCGATCCCAGCCGTGGCATCACCACCTCAACCCCTACCTGGTGATCGCCCTTGAGGCGGCCGACAACCGCATCGACTCCATCCACGGGGGAGACCCCCGCCTGGTGCACGAGCCGGTCGGCGGCGTCGTCTACCGCGAGCCCGGAGAGATCCACATGCTCACCAACCGCGGGGAGACCCGCTACCGCTGCCGCCTCGTCGAGCTCAAATACCTGGGAGAGAACCGTGCTTAGGCCTCTGGGCATCCCGGCGGAGGAATGGGAGAACAACCTCTCCGAACCCGCGGCCTACAGCGGGGAGGCTCCAGACCGCTCGCGCGAGCAGGACATCGACACACTCGACGGTGTGGCCCTGGGTCGCTTCAGGGAAATCCTCCTACATGTCGACGACCTCGAATGGATCGACAAAACTCTCGCGGGCTTGTCCCACAAGATGCTCTGGCGCAACGACGAGACCGGCGCGTCGATCGCCCTCGTCCGCTTCACGAAGGGCTCGGGCATCCCATCCCGGCACTCCCACGCCTCCAACCAGTTCATGTTCTGCCTCGAAGGCCGCTACACGTACGTCCCGACCGGCCTGACCCTCACCCCGGGCTCCTTCTACTGGAACCCCAAGGGCAGCATGCACGGCCCCACCCACGCCGAGGAGGACACCGTCCTGCTCGAGATCTACGACGGCCCGCACTACCCGACCCAGCCCGACTGGTACGCCAGCGCGGAAGACGCGCGCTGAGCATCACGAACAGGAACCACTCATGCCCACGCGAGAGATCCGCGCCGCCGAACTGGCGACACCAAACGGCCACTTCTCCCACGCCACCGAGGCCCGCGGCCGCCTCGTCTTCATCTCCGGTATGACCGCGCGCAACAAGGACGGCGGCGTCACCGGCGTCGGGGACATCACCGCCCAGACCCACCAGGTCTGCCAGAACCTCAAGGCCGCCGTGGAGGCGGCCGGCGGCACGCTCGACGACATCGCCCGGGTGGACGTCTACGTGCGCAACATGGAGGACTTCGCCGCAATCCACGAGGTCCGCCGCCAGTACTTCACCGCGGTGGCCCCCGCCTCGACGCTCGTCGAGGTGAGCAAGTTCGTCAACAAGGACTACCTCATCGAGATCAACGCCATCGCGGTGATCCAGGAATGAAGCTCGCCGCCATCCGCGTCGAGGTCAACGCGGTGATCCTGGCATGAGGCTCGCCGCCATCCGCTTCGACGGCGAGGTCCGCACCGGCCTCGTGGCCGACGAGGACGTACTGGTGCTTCCCGCCGCGGCACCTTCCCCCGACGACGTCGTACGCGGCGGCGCCGAAGCCCGGGAAGCGGTGCGGGCGGTGGCGCGGGGTGCACCACGGCATCCGGTCGAGAGCCTCGACCTGCTCGCGCCGCTGCGCCGGTTCAACCGCGACGTGCTGTGCACCGGCTGGAACTACTGGGACCACTTCGACGAGTCCAAGGGCAAACGCGAGGGCCAGGACCCCGAGAAACGGCCCACGCACCCGACCTTCTTCACCAAAGGGCCCGACACCGTGATCGGCCCGCGCGACGACATCGCCTGGGACCCCGGCCTCTCGGCCAAATGGGACTACGAGGCGGAGGTGGCGCTGGTCATCGGCCGGGACGGCAGGTCCATCCCGGAGGAGCGGGCGCTCGATCATGTGGCCGGATACCTGGTCGCCAACGACGTCTCCCAGCGCGACCTGCAGCGGGCGCACGGCGGCCAGTGGCTCAAGGGCAAGAGCATCGACCGCACGATGCCCCTGGGCCCCTGGCTCACCACGGCCGACGAAGTGCCGGATCCCCACGACCTGACGATCACCCTCGATCTCAACGGCCAGCGGCTGCAGCAGGCGAGCACCCGGCAGACCGCGTTCTCCTTCGCCTGTCTCATCGCCGAGCTGAGCCGGGGGATGACCTTACGCGCCGGGGACGTGCTGCTGACCGGCACGCCCAGCGGCATCGGCAACGCCCGCGAGCCACAGATCTTCCTCACCGAAGGCGACCTGCTCGTCACCCGGGTCGAAGGGCTCGGAGAACTTCGCAATCGGGTGGCCCGCTTCCCTCTCACCTAGCGGGCTCAGAGAACTGCACAACCGGCTAGCCCTACCTAACGGGCTCGGGAGAACCGCATAACCGGATGGCCCGCTTCCTCCTCACCTAACGGGCTCGAAGGACTGCGTAACCGGGTGGCCCGCTACCCCCTCACCTGAAGGAGGCCGACCACCGATGGCCGGTATCGACCTGCACACTCACCTGGCACCCGAACTGGGCGAAGCCGAGATCGCGGAACTGCCCGGCGTCTCCGCCGACCACGGACGCCTGGCCGTGGACGGCTCGCACGGCGGGCCGCCGCGGTTGAACCAGCCCGAGGCGCTGGAGGCGTGGCTCGACGAGCGCTCCCTGGACGCCGCCGCGGTCTCCCCGCCGCCGCCGTTCTTCCGCCAGCACCTGCTCGTGACCGAGGCCGAACGCTGGGTGCGGGCGCTGAACGACGGCATACGCCGGGCTGTGACGGGTCGGCCGCGATTGCTACCGATGGCCTACCTCCCGCTGGAGCATCCGAAACTCGCCCTGGCCGAGCTCGATCACCTGCTGACCCAGGACGGCTGGGCGGGGTTCGCCGCTTCCGCCGGCGGGCGCTCGACCAGCCTCGCCGATCCGTCGCTGGAGCCACTGTGGCGACGCCTGTCAGCTGACGGTCGACCGGTCATGCTGCACCCGGGGAGCAGTCCCGACACGAGGCTGGGCGAGTTTTACCTGGCCAACCTGCTCGGCAACCCGTACGAGACGGCCGTGGCCGTGGCTCAGCTGCTCTTCGGCGAGGTGACCACCCGCCACCCCGGGCTACGCTTCCTGCTCGTGCATTGCGGCGGCTGCGTGCCGGCCGTGCTCGGACGCTGGCAGCAGGGCGTGGACACCAACCGGCCGGACGTGCCCGCGCTCGCGACGCCGCTGCGGCAGGCGATCCGCAGCTTCTACATCGACTGCCTGGCCCACGATCCCGATGTCGTCGATCTCGCGGTGCGCGTGTTCGGCGCCGACCGCATGGTCCTCGGCAGCGACTGGCCGTTCCCCATGGGCAGCGACGACCCCGTCACCCTGCTGTCGCATCGGGACTCCGGGTTCGTACAGCAGGTTGGCGAGGAGAACGCCAGGACCCTGCTCGGAACTTTCACATAGTCCGGGCCAAATCAATGATCCGGCGGCGGAGCCACTGATGCGCGAGATCGTCGTCGCGGCGCGGATTCCAGTACATGGCTTCGTGAATGGATCGCAGCACCAGCGGACACTCCACGATCCGCAGTTGCGCCGTGCCCGCCAGCTCGCGAGCGAGGCGTTCGAGCGCGATGGTCGCCAGCCCGGTTCCGCCGAGCAGGAGCAGTGCCACCACGAAACTCTCCGTGGTCAGCTCAACCGGAAGATGCACCCCCAGCGACTCCAGCTCGGTGTCACTGATCGGTGAGACGGTTCCCCCGCTGAAGGCGACATATCGCAGCGAGGTGAGCTGCTCCAGCGTCACCCTGTCGCCCACGTCAGGGTGGTTCTCATCGACCACCAGTACGTAACGATCGGTGAACAGCGGCTCATGGGGAAAGGGAACCCTGCGCCCGGCGAGCTCGGTCGGGATGATGACCATGTCAACCGCCCGATGGCGCAGCTGGTCGGCGAAATCAGCCTCCACCGGACGCACACAGATCCGTACGTTCGGCGCCTCCAGCGCAATCGACTCCAGCAGCGGACGCAGCAGCACCATCGTCACGTAATCCGCCGCCATGATGGTGAATGCCGCGTTGTCCTTCCGCGGATCGAACGCAGGGGAGCGGAGCAGTACCGCCTCGGTGGCGACCAGCGCCCTCCGCACCGGCCCGACCAGCGTCTCGGCCAGCGGCGTCCGCTTGAGACGCCGCCCCTCCCGCACCAGCAGCGGATCATCGAAATGTTTGCGCAGCCTCGCCAGCGAGGCACTCATCGCCGGTTGCCCGACAGAGGACCGCTCAGCGGCCCGAGTGACGTTGCACTCGGTCAGCAGCGCGTCCAGCGCGACGAGAAGGTTGAGGTCGATGCCCGTTAACCGCATAACGGGCTCCACCGACTGATGACGATCACCGTTCTTGATGTTGCCACGATCCGCAGTTTCCTCACGCGACGCGGTGCCATATGCCGATCAGCTTCTCACCTCCGAGCCGGAAGAGAGAGGCCCACCCACGCATGAGCGCCACCCCACACATGGAGTGACACCACCACCGCGTCCCGTGACGTAATGAATCAATGGGTCGCCGCGGATAGTTCACGCTGCTCTCGGGGAGTGGCTACGACCTCGTAATTCTTCAAGGCCGTAACTCGCGTACGCCAGGAATTCGGAGAAGAGCCGCTCCGGCTCTGAGAAATGCGAGAATAGTAAGAGCGGCTCGAATTCCTGAAACATCACGGGACGCTGGCCCGTCACGGGCGCCGAGAGCACTGCCGGAGATCAGCCGTTCGACTTCTGGTTACCCCAGCGGGATGGTGACGTCACGAAAGTTCCCTTGCCGTGGATGGTCTGCACGAGACCACGCTCTTCGGCCAACTCCTGGATAGCGCGGCGAACGGTCATGCGAGCGACCCCCCACATGTTCGCCATATCCAACTCGGAGGGAAGGCGGGAGGCCGGCGCTCGGCGACCATGCTCGATCTGCCCGGCGATGAAGTCGGCCATCACCATATAAACGAGATCGGGCCCGCTGCGATCAACCGGCGGAAGTTCTGCTCCAAGGTCATCAACTGCCACCGCGACAACATAACCTCCATTATCTTCGAGAGAAATCTATAGACCTCTTAAGATGTATATAGATGTCTACCCGCTGAGCTGCGAATACTCATCAAGAATCTCTCCGATTAAAGAGGTTTTCGCTCGATGCCCGGCACTTCCCGTCAAGGGACATCCTGGATCGCCGGAGATGGCGACGACAATGTCCCAGACCTTTGTCCCCCTACCATTCGGCACAGCGAGCCCAGCCCGAGCGAGTGCGAACTTCCGAGGTTCGTCAAGGCCTGACCGACGGCGCCGTAGCCGATGGGCCGGCGGCAACGGCGACGCGGCAATGATCGAGCAGTTCCGCGAGCCGATCAAGCCAGGCCGATCAGCGCCAGCCCGGACGCCGGACCCGCGCGGCGGGCTCCTGGGTGTTGCTCGGCACGTTCCGGATGACCGCGGGGCTGACCACGATATAACGGAGCAACGCCGCCGACGGAGTGGTCATCGCCGACGCCGTCCGCCTAGTCCACTGAGTCCCACACGTGGCGTGATACCGCCGTTCCCGAGACGCTGAATATCGAGGACGGAAGGCTCCGCCTTTCGCGGCGTAATAAATCTAAGGGTCACGGCAGGATAGTTCATGGTGCTCCCAGAGAGTGGCTGCGTACCTTGCTTTGAAGACCTAACTCGCCGTAACCGTTCGAGTGTGTGGAATTCGGGGCACGCCGGCCATACATCCATCCCAAGGACGGCACCTTCCACCCGCGGCTGGTCGGCGCGCCGCGGGTGGAGGGTTGCCAGGCGAGGCCGATCAGGCGGTGGCGGGAGACACGACTTGAAGCCGGAGACCATGGCGAGCAGACCGGCTTCGCACCATTGGTCGTAGAACGCGGTGGCGGCGGGGTCGCCCACCGGTCTGCGGAGGCTTGCGAACCACCCTCCCGACACCCCGGCGGGCACCCGCTCGCCGGGCCACGCCTGGGATACAGGCGGGCCACGCTCCAGTCTCGTGAACCGTGGCCCGCCTGGGCGGGATCAGGTCGTGGTGCCGGTGACCGTGGTTCCCGACTTGGTGACGAAGTAGGTCACGGTCGTGCCGCTCCAGAAGTGGAGGGTGAGCGTGACTCGTGCGGCGTCGTTGACTTCGGCGAAGAAGGCCGGGGTCAGCGTGATGGTGTTGGTGCTGTAGTTGGGCGCGAACGCGACGTCGAATTCCTTGAACGACGTCCAGTTGTGGGGGCCGGCGTTGGTGCCGTTGGCGTACTTGGCCTCCATGGTGGCGAGCTGGTCACCCTTGAATGTGGTGGGGATGGCGAAGGAGTTCGTCGTTCCGCTCGCGTTCTGCACTGTCGGCGTGTCGTAGGTGAGTATGTTGATTCGCCACGGGACGCCTTGGGAGAAACGAGCCGACAGGGTCGCGTTGACGCCGTAGGCCCGGGAGCCTGTCAGCCGGGTGAGCGCGGATGCCGTGAACGTGAGTTGGTTGCCCGAGATGGTGTAGTCGGTGCCGCGTACCAGATCTGTGTTGCCCTGGCGGATGCTCACGAACGAGGTGCCGTTCAGGTTCAGCGTGAGCGTTTTGCTCGTGATGGCGGACGCTCTCGCGTTGAATACCTGATCCGACGATGCTGTGCCCGAGCGTGTCGTCCAGCTGGACTTGATCTGCGCGAACAGTTCGGGGTCGGACCACTGGAACGAGGTCCGGTTGAAGTGCTGGCCGTTGTCCCACAGCATGGTGGTGATCTGCCTGGTACGGGCGTCGTGGCCGAGGAATTCGAAGAACTTGAGTTTCTCGCCCTGTTGGATTGTGCCGGTGTGCCGGTCGAAGCCCAGCAGGCCGTACTCGCCGATGATCACGGGGATGCCGCGGGTTATGAAGGCGTTGTACACCCGGTCGAAGGAGTCGGTCAGGTCCTGCTGGACGGTGGCGTCGAAGCGTGTGCCGCCGGCGACGTTGACGCTGAACGGCCAGTATCCGTAGAAGTGGACCGTCGCGATGAGGTTGGGGTCGTTCATCGCGTTGAACGTGCTGACCAGTTCGTCGACTCTGGGCTGGTCGGCCGAGGTGTGCAGGGTCGGCAGGACGAGCAACCGGGTCGCGTTGTTGCCGCCCGACTGGCGCACGATGGTGCGGAAGGACGTGTTGAGGTCATTCAGCAGCGTCGCGTTCTGGGCGTCGCCGGAACTGCCGGTGAAAGTCGGCTCGTTGACGCTCTCGAATATCAGCTTGGCCGAGGAGTTCCGGAACGTGCTGGCGATCTGGGTCCAGATCGCGTTGTACCGGGCCAGGACGTTCGTCCGGTCGCCTGGCATGTTCTGGATCCACTGCCATGAATCGTGATGGATGTTGATCATCACGTAGAAGCCGTCGGCGAGGGCCCAGTCGACGACTTCCTTCACCCGGTTCATGTGCGTTGCGTTGATGGTGTAATTGGGCGCACCACCCTGGTACTGACCCCAGGTCACCGGGATCCGGATGCTGTTGAAGCCCTGCGCCCTGATGTTGTCGAGCAGCGCCGCTGTGATCTGCGGGTTGCCCCATGAGGTCTCGCCCGAACCGGTGGCATCGAGGGAGTTGCCCAGGTTCCAGCCGGGCTGCATCGCGGCCACGACAGCCCGCGCGTTGCCCGGCGTCGGCGTCGGCGTCGGCGTCGGGGTGGGCGTTGGGCTGGGTGTCGGTGTCGGTGTCGGGGTGGGCGTTGGTGTCGGGGTGGGCGTCGGGGTGCCGCCGCAGGCCACGCCGTTGACGGTGAAAGCGGTGGGATTGGTGTTGGCGCCGCTATAGCTGCCGTTGAAGCCGATGGTGACGCTGGCTCCCGTACCCAAACCGGGCGCGTACGACGGAGCGGTCACGGTCACGCTCTGGCCCGACTGAGTCCAGGTTCCGCCCCAGCCCTGGGTGACCTGCTGGTTGCCAGGCCAGGTGTAGCGCAGCGTCCACGGGCTGACCGGGTCACCGAGGTTGTTGATCGTGATGTTGGCGCCGAACCCGCTGCCGTTGTCCCAGGCCTTGGCGTAGGTCACGGAACAGGCGACCGCCGCGTGGGCCGCGGGCGAGGTGACAGCCACCCCGATCGCCGCCAGAAGCACGACCGCTGTGGACACAACCCACAAACGTAATCTCTTCATCTTCAAGCCTCCATGGATGGAGCGCCCGATTTGGGAGCGCTCCCATGTTTGGCCTGTTCCGCGGATGTGTACAGGACGTTTCCCCAGGCCGTACCACTGACCTGCTCCTGGGCATGAACGATTCAGCGGAGGTATGAATATGGGATGCCGTACAGCTCGAACAGCGGCGGCAGCCGAAGGAATGGTGGTTGTCACCTTTCCGCCAGATGGCCCTGCTCCGCTAGATCGGCGAGCATGGGGCGGCCGATTCGGGGTGTTTCCGGCATTTCCATTTACGGAGGGACTCTCGCGTATGCGCAGCGATGGCGGCACCGGGCTCACGCTCTACTACCGCGCCCGCTAGGAGGCCGCCATGCATCATCCGCGAACCAAATCCAAACCGAAGAGAAGATCCGGCGGAGCAGATTCCACGTCCACATCGGGGGAGGAGGGCGGCTCCGGATCCCCCACCTCGTCGTCTGGACAGAACCCCACGCCGACCGCCCAAACGCCCCTTCCCAATACGCGACCCAAACCGCGACCGAAGCCGCTGCCGAAGCCTCCGGAGAAGCCTCCGGAGAAGTTGGACATCCCAACCCCGACGATCACGTCTCCGCAGGTTCCTCAGGACCCAGATCCGTTGCCCCTTAAGATCACCTCGGAGAAGCCACCCAGAGCGAGGCCGCGCGCGATCCGAATCACCCCCGATGGTTCCGGGTTCACGGTGCAGTACGCGCCGCTGCGGCCCCAACGTGATCGCGAGCGTCCCGCGCCCGTCCTGACCCTGGGACAGCCGAGCCAGCCACCGTTCAGCGACACCACATCGTCCGACGAAGAGCCGTCCTTCCAGATCTTGGAGCCGTCCATCCGGCCTCGTCCGCTGTTATCGCCGCCCACACCATCGAGGAAGCTGCCGGTTCAGCTACCGCCGATCACGTCCAACACGACGTCGCTGACGAGGAAGCCACAGGTCCCGCCGCCGCTGATCATCTCCAACACGACGTCACCATCGAGGAAGCCGCCGGTTCAACTACCGCCGCTCATTTCCCAGACGACGACCACGACGTCGCCAGCACGGAAGATCCTTACCACCGACCACCCTGGCGTGATCGAGATCAGGCCGAGCGCACAACCGGCGACCCTACCCGTTCCGTCCGTCGCCCGGCCCGAGCGAAAGCTGCGGCGCGAGAAGCCCGAATCCGGGGAGTCCGAGATCGGCGAGCCGGAGCGTACGGGAAGGAGCATGACCCGTTCACCGGGCGGCCCGTCGCAGCGGACTGCGTCTCCGAGCGGGAGATCACAGGCGCTCACAAAGACACGTGGCACCCGGCTGCAGGACCTGAACCGGCATGACGAGACCCGCCGCCGCCGGAACGAGGCCCGCGACATGGCATTCGTCCGAGCTCTCTACGATGATCTGTACCTGCTTGGCATATTCGTCGGTGATCTGGCCACAATCGAGAAATACGTCTACAACAAGCTGGGCTTCAGCGCGCCCGGCTATCTGAGCAAGCCGATCCCCATCACGGAGATCGCCCCCTTGATCAACGGCGCCTCCACGGAAACGTACAAGGTCCTTAGCCAGCTCAACGTGCTGGAAAAGATGGACATGTGGGACGCGCTGGCGATCGGGGACTACATCGCCTTCACAAATGCCCGATACCCGGGCATACGCACGACCCAGGAGCAAAGGCAACGCCGTCTCATCGTGAACGTCGTCGGCCAGCAGTCGGCTATCAAGATCGTGCGGGCGCTGATCCCCCTGTTCAACGACTCGACCACCGAACGCTACTTCAAGGAGGTCAAGGTATTCCTCTCCACCGAAGCCTTGCCCGAGGACGAGGTGAAGAACGACAAGCTGGTCGTCTACTACGACGTCGCCCCTGTCCGGGAGGACGCGGCCGACGACATCGGCGACCAACTCGTGGCCATGATCTATAGCACGATCGAGCACGGTGACGTCGACGAGACGATCACCCCGTTCTACTCCGAGCTGATCCCCGCCATCTCCTGGGCCGAGGATCCGATGGACTTCGTACCCGCCATCTCCGAGCTCAGTTTCACCCAATCCCGCGCGAAGGCTATCGCCCTGGCGATCCGTACAGCCGAGACCAGGCGGCGGACCACGGGCGCGACGATCGACAGTGCGGAGGACCTGATGACCCTGATCCGGATGGCCTTCGAGATATTCGGCATCCACCCGGCCCTGCCGCACCGCCACGACCCCTCGACCGCCGTGTGACGATTATTCGACGGCTCTCTCGATGCTGGCGTTGAAGTGGGCCAGACCTTCGGCGAATGAGGCCAGTTCCTGTGGGGTCCAGCTTTTCAGGACGCTGGCGAGGCCGTTGAGCCGGCACGTGCGTTCCTCGTCGACTCGGCGCAGTCCTTGCTCGGTGATGCGGAGCTTGCGGGCCATGCCGCCGTCGGGATCGGGGATGCGCTCGGCCAGGCCACCGCGGAGCAGGGCGGTCGTCTGCCGGTTGACAGTCGAGGTGTCGAGGCTGAACGCGTGCGCCAGCTGGCCGATCGACATCGGTCCCTTGACTTCGAGCCGCCGCAGCAGGATGTAGCTGCTGCGCTCCAGCCGGCGTTCCTCGGCGCCGTCGGCCGTCGCCACCAACTCCTTGTAACGGCCGATCAGCATGAACTCACGCTCGATATCGGCGATCACCTCTCGCATGGAACCCTCCGATCGGGGGTCAGGTACCCCACCATCAGGCTATATGTATTATGCACATCATATGCATGATGCACAAATCTGACAGATGCGGAGAACCCATGAGCCCCTCGCACGCCGCGCCGCGCACCGGAGCCATCATCAGCGTGCTGGCGGCAGGGGGCATCACGGTCTCCCTGATGCAGACCCTGATCGTGCCACTGATATCCAGCCTGCCGACCCTGTTGCACACCAACGCCGCCAACGCCTCCTGGGCGATCACCGCCACCCTCCTGGCCGGCGCGATCGCCATGCCCGTCGCGGGACGCCTCGGCGACCTGTACGGCAAACGCCGCGTCATCGTCGCCAGCGCGATCCTGCTCGCCATCGGCTCCCTGGTGTGCGCGCCCGCCAACTCCCTGACCCCGATGGTCATCGGCCGCGCGCTCCAGGGGCTGGGCATGGCCGTGATCCCCCTGGGGATCGCCATCATGCGCGACATCCTGCCGCCGCAACGACTCGGCTCGGCCATCGCGCTGATGAGCTCATCACTCGGCGTCGGCGGCGCGCTCGGCCTGCCCGCCGCGCTCGTCGCCCAGAACCTGAACTGGCACGCGCTGTTCTGGGGCTCGGCCGGTCTGGGCCTGCTGCTGTGCGTCCTGGTCCTGCTGATCGTGCCGGAGTCCCGAGTCACGTCGCCGGGCCGCTTCGATTTCGGCGGCGCGGTCGGCTTGTCCGCCGGTCTGGTCCTGCTCCTGCTGCCCATCTCCAAGGGCAGCGACTGGGGCTGGACGAGCGGCACCACGCTCGGGATGTTCGCCGCCTCGGCCGCGATCCTGCTGCTGTGGGGCTGGTGGGAACTGCGCACGCCCGCACCCCTGATGGACCTGCGTACCAGCGTGCGCCCCCAGGTGCTGATGACCAACCTGGCCTCCGTCGTCATCGGCTTCGCCATGTACGCCATGTCGCTGATCACCCCCCAACTCCTGCAACTGCCCGCCGCGACCGGGTACGGCCTGGGCCAATCGATGGTCGAGGCCGGCCTGTGGATGGCCCCGGCCGGGCTCGTCATGATGGCGATCTCACCCCTGGCCGCACGCCTGTCAGCGGTTCGCGGCCCCAAGACCTCCTTGCTGCTCGGCACGCTCGTCATCGCCTCCGGCTACGCCTTGGCCCTCGCCCTGATGGACAGCGCCTGGGGGGTCCTGATCTTCTCCGCCGTGATCAGCGCCGGGATCGGATTCGCCTACGCGGCCATGCCCACCCTCATCATGAGCGCCGTGCCGCTCACCGAGACGGCAGCCGCCAACGGCCTCAACAGCCTGATGCGCGCGATCGGCACCTCCAGCGCCAGCGCGGTGCTGGGCGCGGTCCTGGGCACCATGACGGTCAAGCTCGGTCCGGTGACGCTCCCCTCCGAGGACGGCTTCCGCGTCGGCCTCTTCATCGGCGGCGGCGCCGCCCTGCTGGCGGCCCTCGTCGTCCTGGCCATCCCCGGCCGCCGCGCCGGCGCCCACCGGCTGGTCGAGACACCCGCCAGCCTCGACCTGGTCCGGGCATGAGCGTCAGCGCCTGAACTCGACGGTCCTGACGAGGCTGGTTTCGGGGATCCGGCCGAGCGCGCGATAGGTTTCCTCGGCCTCGCCGACCGACGTCGTCGGGGCCAGCGGTTTCGCGTGTTCCGCGACGCTGTCGGCGACGGCCTGTGGGTCGAACACCCAGATGGGGACGGCGGCGGGTCCGATGTGCGCGACCTCTCCGAACGGGTTGCTCTTCAGGGTCCGATGCAGGCCGAAGTCCCCGCGGCCGGCCTTGATGACCAGGCTGCCCACCGGGTCGTGCGCTTCGCCGTGCAGGTCATGGACGCGTTCCAGCGCCTCGTGGCTGGGGCCGATCACGCCGCGCAGGGCTTTGGCCTTGATGGCCAGGCTGAGGTTGTGGTCGAGTTCCTCGATCTCCATCTCGGCGTCCACGCCGTAACCGGCGAGCGCGAAGTAGGTGCGGCAGTCCTGCTGGAGCAGGCCGGCCAGGGTGAGGTGGTCGGCGAACGAGGTCTGCGTCGGCCGTACCTCCTTTCCGGTGGACAGGGTGTCGGAGCCGACGTCGACGCTGATCAGGAGGTCCGCGCCGTAGTGCTCGGCCACGGCGCGCAGGCCCTGTGCGACACCGGTGCCGCCGCCGCGCAGGGAGATCAGGAAGGCCTCGCCCCCGAAGTGCCGGGCGGCCGTGGCCTCATGCGGCTGACGACCGTCCACCTCGCTGTCGGGGTACACGATCACGCTGTGCTCGTTGAGCGGCTTCGCCGGAGCCAGGCGTGCGGGGTCGTAGAAGTCAGGTCCGACGGTGACGTGGGTCGCGGTCCGCTGCTCGCCGACCGGCAGCCACCACTGGCAGGCGACGCCGCCCAGGATGACGCGCTCGACGCCGAGGCGCCGCAGCCAGTCCGCCACGAGTGAGGCCACCAGGCAGTCGCTGCCTCCGCCGTGGCCCATCACCAGTGCCACGCGGGATGTTATAGCGGCTTCTTCGATGGTGGGAGTGGGCATGACGAAATCACCTTTCGACGGTCGGTGAATTGATTAGCAAAATCTATTTACTAAAGGATAGTTCGTACCTTTATCAACTTCAGGCGAACCGTTTCCCCAAAAGGCTCGAACGCGGTGCCGGAACTCGGTCACGTCGACCCGCAGCGCTACCGCGACCGGGGTTCCCTCAGCCGACGCGTTGCCGTCATCCGGGCCGCCCAGCCGCTTGCGGGCCAGTTCTCGCAGGTCGACGACGGTCTGACCCCACGCCGCGCTGCCCCCCGTGTCCACGGCCACCGGCAGGATTTCCGTTTCCACCAGTGCGGCGTCCACCGCGACCATGGCGGCGAGCAGGTCGTGACAGGGGGTCTCGCCGGCGGCGCAGAACGTGCCGGCGGCGCGCCGGTACATCTGCAGCGACTCGCGGAGGAACGCCGCAGCGGGGCTGCGCCGGCGATCGAGGAGGTCCAGCTCAACTCGGGTGAGGGTGGCCCGGTGCGTCACGTCCAACCCGACCATGAGCGGCGGTGACGACCACACCGCGCCGAGCACGGCGGCGGCCGCGCCGGGATCGTGCGCGATATTGGCCTCCGCCCAGGGGCGGGCGTTGCCTCCCGCGCGTGCGCTTCCCCCCATGAAGGTCAGCCGGCTGTCGCACGTGGCCGCGCCGGATGCGATCGCCGCGGCGACATTGCTCAGGGGACCCAGCGTGAGCAGATCGGTTCCCCGGCCGAGTTCGCGGCCCAGCACGGCGATCGCGGTCTCGTCCTCGCGAGGCCCGGTCCGCGGTGGGCCGAGGCCGACGTCCCCCAGGCCGTCGTGGCCGTGAATCAGCACCGGCCGGCGCGTTCGCGGGGCCGGGGCGCTCGGGTCGAGTCCGATGTAGATGGGAATATCCGGTCGCCCGGCGGCCTCCACCACGATCCGCAGATTGCGGGCGGCGAGTTGCGCGGGCACGCTGCCCCCGACGGCGGTGATCGCCACGACGCGCAGATTTTCCTGCGCGCACAGCCAAAAGACAGCCGCGGCATCGTCGATTCCCCCGTCGCTGTCCACCACGAGCCGTCGAACGGCATCATTGCGTAAATCCTGCATTAGCATTTCAATTCTGAGGCCCAACGTAAACTCGGGTAATCGAGGAGTGGCGATATTGTCCGAAGCCGGTGCCGACGCGGTTCCTGTGGAAGATCTTGAGGAGGCTCTTCGCGGGCACTCGGCGGGCACCACACCAGGGTTCCTGCTGCGCCATGCCAACCTGCGCTGGCAGCGGCGCGTGGCCGCCGCGATGGCCGACATGTCGCTGACTCATGTGCAGTTCCTGGTGCTCAGCAGCACCTGGTGGCTGGGCCGCAACGGTGACCCGCCGCGGCAGCGTGACGTGGCCGAGCACGCGGGGCTGGAGGCCGTGCTGACCTCGCAGGTGCTCAAGGTGCTGGAACGCGATGGCCACATCGAACGGGTGCGTGACACGGGTGACGCGCGCGCCGTCCGGGTGGCGGTGACCGTGCAGGGCCGCGACCTGGCCCGGCGCTGTGTCGTGATCCTGGACAGGATCGACGAGACGTTCTTCGCCGAGGCGTACCAGACGCCAGGGTTCATGGACTGCCTCCGTTCGCTGGCGGGTCGTGACGTCACGGGCGACGCCCTGGCTGACTAGAGCGGCCAAAAACCGGCTCGTACGGCCGGGCCCAGGTGTCGTCCGGGGGGACGAACGCGCTCTCGGCCGCGAGCTCGGCCAGGATGCGGCGGTATTCGACCGTCATGCGGTCGGTTCTGGTGTGCATCTCGGTCTGCATCTGAAGCGGGAACTCCGGCCGGATCCGCTCAAGCAGCTCCCGATCCTCGTTCTGGATCTTCCGGTCCAGCTCGATGATCCCGGCCTGCTTGGCCTCGTCTGGATTGTCGTTGCGGGCGATGAACTGGCAGAAGAGGGTGTGCGTGTCGTCCACCGGGGTCGCCGTCTTGAAGAGCACGTGCCGGAGGCCGTTCTCGTACTCCATGAGGTCACGGAAGACGAAGGGCTGCACGAGCTCGGAGTTGGTGATGCGGGTGGTGAACTCGCCGGTCAGGCCGGTGTTCGCGCGCTGCGCGTCGGTCAGCCGGGAGACATAGCTCACCCGCGATCGCAGTCGTTCCGCGTCGCGTTCGACGGTGAGGCCGTTCATCCGCGGGCGCGAGGAGTCGCCGATCGTGCGCCGGTGCGTCCAGGCCAGGTGGGAGACGTCCAGCGCGTTATCGATCACACGAGGGGCGGAGGCCGTCCACACCTCCATGATCTCGTGGATCAGGACGTACTGGGGGTCATCGGCCTCGGGCAGCTCCGGGATTGAAGCTCGGGGCATTCCAGGGCAAATCCAGATAAGCCCATAGCGTTCTGCGACCAGAACCGACAGCGTCCGGGCTCGGGGTGGGATGGGTTTGTCGGGATCGTTCTGAGGGATTCGCGTGCAGGCCCCGGACGGGGCGAAGGACCAGCCGTGGTACGGGCAGACCAGATCGCCGTTCTCCACCCAGCCCTGGGACAGGCGCGAGCCGCGGTGCGGGCACTCGTCGACCGCGGCGCCGATCTCACCGTCGCGACCCGACCAGACCACGTAGTCCTCACCGAGCACCCGGACGGCATGTGGTGAGTGCGCGAGGTCGGCGGCGTACGCGACCGGATACCAGTAGTCACGGAACGCTGGGACCTGGCTGACCAGCATCAGATCTCCTCCCGGCATTGCTTAAGGTACGAATAATAAAGGTACGAACCTATTTTGGCCAGGCCCAGGCTGGTCCGCCGGCCGTACCTCGGGAGGATGGCCATCCGGCAACCCTTGAATCGGGGAGGCACTCCTTGGCTGAGGCTTTCCTCTGGCTTCGTGGTAGCTAGGGATGGCCTCGCTAGCGTGGAATGGTGGGTAAGTATTTGTTGAGATAGATTGCGCCCACGATCGATTCGCGGGCGGCTCACGCTGCTCAGCGTCGTGTGTGCCCTGGTCATCCTCATTCCCATGGCCGCGGTGTGGCCTGGCACGACACGCAGCAGCAGGCGATCTTGATAGCGGCGGCCATCCGTGGGGGCTCCTTGCCGCACGTGGTCACGCCGACCGTACCGGGCGTCGACCTGGTTCAGGTCGTAGCGCCGGACGGGCGTGTCCTGGCCGGATCCCCGGCGGCCAGGAACAAGCCGCCGATCAGCGTCGCCCGGCCCGCGCCG
Source organism: Acrocarpospora sp. B8E8 (assembly GCF_039871605.1). NCBI lineage: Bacteria > Bacillati > Actinomycetota > Actinomycetes > Streptosporangiales > Streptosporangiaceae > Acrocarpospora > Acrocarpospora sp. B8E8. The sequence continues at coordinate 146,913 of NZ_JBDPLV010000015.1, forward strand.
AACGATCCACTACTGGATCTGCAAACCTGCTCCAACAGTGAACCAGGCTGCCTTCGTTACAGCGCGCTCCGGGTCGACGCCCGCGCCGACTCCCCGATCGTGCTCGCTGCCCGTCGCACCTCAACCACTCTGTCCACGGGCTTTGTCGACGCCATCGTGGCCGCGCAGGCCACTGTCCTGGTCTCGTGCGTGGCCGGGCTCACGTGGGCGGTTACCGGGCGCATCCTGCAGCCCGTGGACGCCATCCGATCGAAGCTTGCCAAGATCACCTTCAGTGACCTGAGCCATCGCATCGCCGAACCGGCGGGAGACGATGAGATCTGCAGATTGATCCGTACCCTCAACCAGACGCTGCTGCGCCTGGAGACTGCCACGCACCAGCAGCGGCGGTTCGTCGCCGATGCCTCGCACGAGCTGCGCACCCCGGTGGCGGGGTTGCGGGTCAAACTCGAGGAAGCCCAAATGCATCCGCGGGACATCGACCTGAACGGGCTGCTGGAGCACGCTGACCGATGTCGACCGCCTGCAGGCGATCCTGGCCGACATGCTCATGCTGGCCAGTCTCGAATCCAGCGCGGAGCGCAAACGTCAGCGGGTCGACCTGGCGGCCCTGACGCGTGCGGAACTGAAAGGCGCGCCCATACCCCGCCCATCCGATCGAGCCTGGAGGACGGCGTCACCGTGGCGGGCGTGCCCAGCCAGCTCAGCCGGATGCTGACCAACCTGCTGGACAACGCGCAGCGGCACGCCCGGCACGTGGTCGACATCGAGGTGCACCGGGACAGCGACAGCGCGCTGGTGACGGTCTGCGATGACGGTCCCGGCATAGCGGAGGCCGATCGCGAGCGGATCTTCGAACGGTTCACCCGGCTGGACACGGCCCGCAGCCGCGGCCACGGGGGCACGGGCCTGGGCTTGGCGATCGTCAGCGACGTGGTGCACGCCCACGCGGGAACCATTCTCGTCGGAGAATCCGTCCACGGCGGCAGCCGTTTCGACGTGCGATTCCCCCTCCTCACCGATGCTCCGTGACGCGCCTACCGGTGCTGAGGTAGGGCGAACGTGGTGAGGATCTCCGGGGCGGAGAAGGCGACGATGCGGCTGATCCCGGCGGTGGTGAGGGTGAGAACCTGCAGGGTGGCGAGCATGTGGTGGCCGCCGATCGGGAGGTAGGTCGCGAACGCGGGCTGGCCGTTGGCCTGGGTGGCCACCAGTCGCAGGTCGCCGGGGCCGGCGGGGCAGGATCCGGCGAGATGGCGGACGATGTCGTGGGGACCTTGGAACCAGAGCGTGGTCGGGGGCATCTCCCAGATGGCGTCGCCGGACAGCAGCTCGGCGATCGTGTTCATGTCCTTGCGTTCGAACGCGGTGGCGTAGCGGGCGAGCAGCTCGCGCTGTCCTGCCGCGGTGGGTTCGGTGATCTCGTCCTGGTCTGGGGCGATCTCGTCAAGGCGCGCGCGGGCGCGTCGCAGGGCGCTGTTGACGGCGGTGGTCGTGGTGCCGAGGGTCTCGGCGACTTCGGCGGCTCGCCAGCGCAGGACGTCCCGGAGGATCAGGACCGCGCGCTGCTGCGCCGGGAGGTGTTGCAGGGCGGCGATGAAAGCCAGCCGGATGCTCGCCCGGTCGGTGACGATCGTGGCGGGGTCGCCCGGGCTGATCATGGCGTCAGGGATGGGTTCCAGCCACGTGACCACAGCCCGGCGGTCCTCTCCGGGGCCGCCTAGGCCGACCGACAGCGGTTGCCGCCTGCGGCTGTTGAGCGCGGTCAGGCAGGCATTCGTGGCGATCCGGTACAGCCAGGTACGCATCGACGCCCGGCCCTCGAACGTCTCATGGAAGCGCAGCGCGCGCAGGAAGGTGTCCTGAACGACGTCCTCGGCGTCGTGGACGGAGCCGAGCATGCGGTAGCAGTGGGCCAGGAGCTCGGGCCGGAAGCTCCCGGCCAGGACATCGAAGTCCTCATCGACTCGTGTCGTGGGCGCGGGCCTGTTCATCGCGCTGGCCATCCTGGCCGCGGTGGGTCTGCGCCAGGTACGGCCCGGCGGGCACGACGCCGCCTGAACTTATCCGAACCCCATCTCAAGGAGTCACCATGGGCATGATCTTGTTGGATATGACGATGTCGCTGGACGGATTCATCGCCGGGCCGAACGGCGAAGATCGCGGCATCGTGTTCCTTTCTCCGTCGGGAGGTTGGACGTGGTGGTGGAGCGGAGCTAATACGAGGTGGGGACCTGCCGTCAAGGGGCGACTCCTGCTGTTCCGCGATATGTGCGGGCGAGGCGCGGCTCATCTGGTGCTCTCGGGGTGCCCGCGTCGATCGGTGCGGACGCTTCAATGAAAATTCCATCGCTGCAGTATGGCGAGTTCGCCGAAAATTTCATGGGAAAGGTCGGCCGCTGGCGCGCTTGCGAAGCGTGTTTCGCTGGGCGGGTGGCCGAAACTTTCAGGGAGATCTTGACAAATTTCGGAGAGTTCTCCACCCTGAGTTTCCGAGCGGTCTCCCCTGCCAGGTCGGTGGTGCACGGCAGCGGGTCGCCGTCCGCGACGCCCTGGTGGTGTGCGTTCCGGTGATAGGGCGCGGCGTCGATCCCGCGGGTGCTCCCGCGTTTCCCTCTTCCGTGATTCAGCTATGGAGGCTAGGCATGGGCACGAACGCCCTATTACCCCCCGCGACCAAAAGACGCTTCAACGGTCTGCGCCAGGCCCTGATCGCCGGCGCCGTCGGGGTGCTCGGGATGGCGCTGTTAGCGCCGGTCCCCGCCGACGCCGCGGCAAGCACGCTCGGCGCGGCGGCGCAGCAGAGCGGCCGGTACTTCGGCACCGCGATCAACGCCGGCAAGCTCGGCGAAGCGGCGTACACCACGATCGCCAACCGCGAGTTCGACATGGTGACGGCCGAGAACGAGATGAAGATCGACGCCACCGAGCCCAACCGGGGCCAGTTCAACTTCACCAACGCTGACCGCGTCTTCAACTGGGCCGTGCAGAACGGCAAGCGGGTACGCGGCCACACGCTGGCGTGGCACTCCCAGCAGCCGGGCTGGATGCAGTCCCTGTCCGGCAGCACGCTGCGCCAGGCGATGATCGACCACATCAACGGCGTGATGGCTCACTACCGGGGCAGGATCTACGCCTGGGACGTGGTCAACGAGGCCTTCGCCGACGGCAACGGCGGCAACCGGCGTGACTCGAACCTCCAGCGGACCGGCAACGACTGGATCGAGGTCGCCTTCCGTACGGCCAGGACCGCCGACCCGGCCGCCAAGCTCTGCTACAACGACTACAACATCGACAACTGGACCTGGGCCAAGACCCAGGCCGTCTATACCATGGTCCGCGACTTCAAGCAGCGCGGCGTGCCGATCGACTGCGTCGGCCTCCAGGGCCACTTCAACAGCGGCAGCCCCTACAACGCCAACTTCCGCACCACCCTGTCGAGCTTCGCCGCTCTCGGCGTCGACGTGGCCATCACCGAGCTGGACATCCAGGGCGCCTCAGCCACGACCTACGCCAACGTGACCAACGACTGCCTGGCCGTCCCGCGGTGCGTCGGCATCACCGTGTGGGGCGTCCGCGACAGCGACTCCTGGCGCTCCGGCGACACCCCGCTCCTGTTCGACGGCAGCGGCAACAAGAAGCCCGCCTACACCTCCGTCCTGAACGCCCTCAACGCCGTAACCCCCAACCCCAGCCCGACTCCCACCCCGACGCCCACTCCCACCCCGACACCGACGCTTACTCCGACACCTTCGCCTTCGCCCTCGCCGTCTCCGGTTCCGGGGGCCTGCTCGGCGACGATCACCACGGTCAACAGCTGGCCGGGCGGGTTCCAGTCGACGGTGACCGTACAAGCCGGCAACGCACCGGTCAGCGGATGGACCGTCCGGTGGACCTGGCCCAGCGGCCAGACCTTCATCAACCTGTGGAACGGCGTCCAGACCGTATCCGGTTCCGCCGTGACGGTCCGCAACGCCCCCTACAACGGCTCCATCGCCGCGAACTCATCCACCACCTTCGGTTTCACCGCCAACGGCACCGCGGCCACCCCAACCGCCACCTGCACCAGCCCCTGACCCCTTAACCGGCGAACGGATCCGATCGGTACGACGACCGACCGGATCCGTTCGGCGTATCGGAAGGCAGTGGCCAGGCCGTACAGGACGGCTACGCTCTGCTCTGCGAGAGGTGGTGGGTGATGCGCTATCGCAGAGCGGTGGAGAGGCTTCGGACGCTTGCCGAGGCCTGTGAGCGGACCAAGCTGCTACAGCTGGAGGAACCGTTCCTCCACGAGGCCTATGTGTTCGGCGACCTGCTCGCCGGTGCGGATCCGCTCGACCACGTGCAGGTCGCCTTCGTGCTGAACCTCCCACCTGAAGAGGTGCCCTGGGAGTCGCATCCCCGTGGCACCCCGTGGCTGGTCGATCTCTTGCGGCTGGACAAGGGCGGGGTCGCCTATTGGTGGCGCTCCCACCTGGAGCCCGTATGGAACCACCTCATCCGCGGCCCGGTCCGGTTCTGGTCGCTGGACGGCCCGGATGAGGTCGTGCTCGACGCGCTGGCCGAGCGTCGGTTCGACCGCCTGCGCCAGGTGATGCCAGACCCCGGCGAAGAACGCGCTCAGACGGCTGAGGAACTTCGAGCGGCGCTGAGCCACCTGCGCGCCATCCATGAAAGCTATTGGGATCACGAGTGGCGCCATGAGCATCGGGGGTCTGGTCGCTATCCAGAGCACCATCTGTGGGAGGCCGTTCAAGGCTATCTGGACCTCTTCGACGCGCACGATGGGTGAATGATCAGATTCGCGTTCGCATGTCGGGTTTCCAGTGCGGACGGCTAACGCGGCGGAGCCCTGGCTTGGACTCTGCTGGTGGTCGCCTCGCCAGCCTCGGCGTGAACGTTGCCGACGTCGAACCCAGCCTGATCGGCCGGCCATCCTCGACGCCCTCGAACGCGCCGGACTGGTGGAATCGGCTGCGGCGCTCCGAGACTGATGCCATTCCGCTAGTCCGGCTCGAAACAGTCGTGCGACGGAGCGGCGTCCCGATAGGCATGAGTCGGATCAGACGGGAAGCTCCCAGGTCTTCGTGAGCCAGGCTAGGTCTGCCTCGTTACGGGTACGGGCGAGACGCTCTCGTTCGAAGAGCGCCTCGGTCTTGGTCAGCACGAGGGTGTACGGCCGGCCCTGCCGCCGGGTCTCGTGGCGGACCGGCAACTCGGCCATATCTATCAGAGCGTGGACATGCGCTCGGCCCGCCTTCGCGAGCGGCCACTCGTAGGTACGCCGCTTCGGGTCCCGGAGGAACGCGCCAAGCGTCGCGCACAGATCACACGTGCAGCCGGTGGGCGGCTCGATCGACCAGTCGTCGGGCGCGCGCCGGGGCTGGGCGAGCGACGACCGGATCCGCTCGGCGCAGCCGACGGCCAGTTCGTCGAAACCGCGCCCGCTGCTTGCTGGCAGGGTCCCGGCAGCTCGCAGCGCGGCCGTCACAAGCAGGATCACCTGGTCGCCGTCCGCATGTCCGAGCTTGACGGCGTCGTCCAGCACGGCGGCCGACCCGGCCTGAGCCGCGGCCGTGAGGATGCCGGCGAACGGTCGGCCAAGGTTGGCCAGCCACTCGTCTTGGCTGTTGGTGGATTGCCCTGTGAGTGAGGGTCGGACTCCGCCTGCGAACCACTCCCACGACAGGTCCAGGACACGGCGGGCGGTCGTGGCCCCCTCGCTCCCGGTGGCCAGCAAGGCCGTGCCCAGTTGCGGGAGACCCGAGAGCCATTCCAGCAGCTCCGGGGAATATCCGAGTGTTCCCGGCCGCCAAGCTTCGGACCAGTCGCGCAGGAGAGCGGCCATCCAGGTTTCGCCGTAGTGCGCGGCCAGGTCCGCGAGCGCTGACGCGTGGTCAGGAACCAGTCGCTCAAGCTGGAACGGGTGTAGGAGCATCGCGGCCGTCTCCGCGTCATCCAGTCCCTTGACGGTCCCGAGTGCTCTCCCGAGGAGTTCGTCCTGCGGACCGGAACGGACCGCAGCGTTCCAGAACGGCACCAAGGCCTGTGCCGCGTCGTGGGCGTTCGTGACGTCTCCAGCGCGGATCATCTTGCCGAGTTCGTCCAGCGCCCAGACTGGGGATGCCTGGGCTCTGTTGGCGAAGCCCTGATTCCAGGGCCAGACGACGACCGCCGCTCGCCGGTACCAGCGGTCCAGTGTGTTGCCGTAGTTGCCCATATAGCCCTCGTACTCCGAGGCGTAGGGCGTAAGACCAGCCGATGGAGTCGTGGCAGCCACCTCCGCGTCGCGGAGAGTCAGTGAGATCTCCTCGGGTCGGCCTCCCCCCGGACCGACCCAGTGCGCGACAGTGATGTCGGAATCGATCAAGTCCTGAAGAACGTACTGCCCGTCGTCGGCATCGTCGGAGTCCTCCTCCAAGTAGTCGTCATAGTCGTAGTCCTCCTCATCGGAATCGATGGCATCCCAGGTTTCCTGGATTTCCGCCAGGGCCAGTACCACGTCACAGCCCGCCTTGTCCGCTGCCGCCCTCAACAGGGCGGCACGGTCGGCGTCGGCGCCCTTCAGCCGGGACCAGCTCAGCCCCCGAGTGGTGTACTCATGATCGAGCAGGTACGCCAACCGTGTTGGCGGATCGGCCTGGCCAGCGCCGTACGGGAGGGTGACCGGAGTCGCGAAGTGCTCGTCGAGACAGGCTGCGAGCTCATCAGCGAGCGTGTCCTCGGCTGAGGCGCTGCTGTCTCCCGTCAAGAGCAGGTTGTACGTGAGGGTGATCCGGTTCCCCGTTTTTACCGGAAGGACCTGGTGGCGGCAGTCGGCGTAGAAGGCGACCAGCGAGACCGCGACCTTCGACCCCCGGTACTCCGCGGTCTGGCCGCGGTGTTCGATGAGGAGCTCACCGCCGGTGTGCGCGGACGGCAGCGTCACTACCAAGGTCCCGACCATGGAGTCGTCCTTCTCGGAGTCTTGATGTGTGACGAAGAACTGGCCGGTCTCATACAGGAGCATGGAATGGAATTCCGGCGTGAGCTCGCAGTGCGGTGGTAGTCCCAGCTCGTCGCGCATTACCTCTAAGACGGCCTTGAACGCGTCTGTCCACTCGATGCGCACCAGGTCCTTAGGGATCTCCCAGGTGTCGCGGACCTCCGGGTCGGTCAGGGTCTGCTCGCCGCGCCCGAACCGCGCACGGTGGCCGAGCTCGCGCAACCGGATGGCCTGCTCCTCGGAGACAGGGAACTGAAGTGGGCCGAGTCCGTCGACCGCCACCGACAGATCGGTCATGAAGAGTTTTCGGTAGACACTCGACGCGGGAGGCTCCGCCAGTTCACCGAGCAGCTCAGCCAGTCGTTCGCGGGCCGTCCCAGGCACGAAACACTCCTCTTTCCCGAGAAAACCCAAACCTACAGCGCACCGCAAAGCAGCAATGGCGCATTGCGGTCCAAAGCAAACACTGGACCGACCCGTAGATCAGGAGCTGGCACCTCGGAGATCCTCACCATGTTCGCCGTACCACCTCAGCGCCACGCGGCGCCGATCCTTAGAGGTCGCTCCAGCGGAGGTTGAGTTGGTCCAGCAGTGCGGCCTCGCCCGGCGCGGTGAGCCGGATCGCGCGGTCGGAGCCGATCCGTTCGGTCCAGCCGATCTCGAAGAATCGGCTGCAGACGGCCGCGCCGGCGGCTCCGGCCAGGTGCGGGCGGCGTTCGGTCCAATCCAGGCAGCTGCGAACCATCGGACGGCGCGTCTGACGCAGTGCCTCGGTGTCCGCGCCCAACTCCCGCAGCCAGCCCAGACCGCTGGCGGTAAGCGTCCAGCCATCATGGCGAGTGAGCATGTCCTGGTCGGTCATCGCGTCGGTGACGGCGACGCCCAGCCACCCGGCGATGTGGTCATAGCACGTCCTGGCGCGCGCCAGCGCCGCGTGCGTCGTCACGGTGCGTAGCGTACGCGGGTGCTCGCGGCCGGGCGGAGTGTGCGCGGCCAGAGTCTCGATCAGCTCGGCGATCTCGGTACTGGCCAGCCGCAGGTAGCGATGCCTGCCCTGGCGTTCCTCGGCGAGTACGTCGGCGGCGACGAGCAGGTTCAGATGCTCGGTGGCCGTCGAGCGGGCAATGCCGGCGTATCTTGCCAGCTCGCCCGCGGTCCAGGCGCGTCCGTCGAGCAGGGCCACGCACATCGACGCCCGCGAGCGATCGGCGAAGATCGCCGCCAGTTCCGCTATCCCCGAAGCCGCGTCCACCCGAACACTCATGTGTCTTTAGTATCCGCCCATCGTTTCGGGCGGCACCGAACACTCCGGCCCGCACGATGGGCCCATGACCTTGACAGACGGCGCTGCTCGGCGGTCCGAACTCGTGGACCTTATGGCTTGCGCACGACCCCGCACCACTGGTCGACCTCGACCGGCAGGCTGCCGTCCCACTCTACGTCGGGGCGCCACCGCGAGCACGAGACCCACCCTGGCTCCACCACCTCAAGGCCGTCGAAGAACTCGGCGATTCGCTCGGGGGTTCGCAGCTTCAGCTTTGGCTGGGCGTCGACGTTCCACACGCGCACGGCCTCGGCGGTAGCCTCGCCGTTGATCGCCGTGGTGGTGTTGGCCACCGCTACGTAGCTCCCGGACGGCACCGCCGCCAGCAGCCGGTCGATGATCCGCTGCAGCTCATCGTCATCGCCGATGAAATGCATGACGCCCAGCAGCATGATCGCCATCGGCTGGGAGAAGTCCAGCGTCTTGGCCGCGTCCCGCAGGATGGTGTCCGGGTCGCGTAAGTCGGCGTCGATGTAGTCGGTGGCGCCCTCCGCGGAGCTGGTCAGCAGGGCTCGCGCGTGCACCAACACCAGCGGATCGTTGTCCACGTACACGATCCGCGACTCGGGGGCCACCCGCTGCGCGACCTCGTGGGTGTTGTCTTGGGTGGGCAGCCCGGTGCCGATGTCGAGGAACTGCCGGATCCCCACCTCGGCGGCCAGGTACTGTACTGCCCTCCCCAGGAACAGCCGGTCGGCCCGCGCCAGTTCGATCACCACGGGGAAGATCTCCCGAACCCGGTCCCCGACCTCCCGGTCCACGGGAAAATGATCTTTACCGCCCAGCCAGTAATTCCAGATCCGTGCCGTGTGCGGCACGTGCGACTTGAGCTTGTCCTCCATGGCGGGTTCGTCGGCCATCATCAGCCCTTCCAAGAACAGTAGGGAAGCCACCATACCCAAGTGTAGGCGGGGGTAACGTCGGCCACGGCGTGGTTCTTGGATCTAGGACGCGTGCGCTCTGCCAGCCGTTTGGCGGGGTTGGGCACGGCTCCCGGATCGCACCCGCCGACCGGCTCCAACCCGGTCGGCGCCGCTCTCTAATAGCGGCTTCAAGATGAATTCCTAAACAAAGAATCTCGGGTGAGAATGCGAGTGGCCAGAATTGGCCCGTTCCAGGCCATCGCGCACTCACTCACTGTTCGCTCGACATTTGCCTGCCGGTCGCCGAGATACACAAGGCTGCTGGAACGTTACTGCTAGTGGTCTGCTGCGGCGACCTGTGAAGAGGGCCCAAAATTGCGTAAGTATTGGCGTGGGACAGCCACCTTAGTAATCGCGTTCCTGACCGCTATTCCACTCCTCGTGTCACCCGCCTCGGCGGCGGAACCGGTTCCGTCCGTAAAGGTCAACGAGGTCGAGTCCAACGGCGGCACCCCGGGTGACTGGGTCGAACTGGTCAACACCGGTGCGACTCCCGTCGACCTCTCCGGCTGGCTCGTCAAGGACAACGACGACACCCACATCTTCACGATCGCCCCCGGTACCACGATCGCCCCCGGCGCGTTCCTGGCGCTCGACGTGGAGACGGCCTACGGTCTTGGCGGCGGGGACTCGGCCCGGGTGTTCCTGCCGGACGGCCTGACCCTCGTGGATTCCTACACCTGGCCCACGCACGCCCCGATCACCTATGGCCGTTGCCCCGACGGGACCGGCGCGTTCGCCGCCACCGTGGCATCGACCAAGGGCGCGGCGAACGACTGCGGCACGCCTTCGGCTTTCGTGAAGCTCAACGAGGTCGAGTCCAGCGGCGGCACGCCGGGCGACTGGGTGGAACTGGTCAACGTCGGTCCGATTCCGGTGGACCTGTCGGGCTGGCTCGTCAAGGACAACGACGACACGCACATCTTCACGATTCCGTCCGGTACCACGATTGCCCCCGGGACATTCCTGGCGCTGGATGTCGAGACGGCCTATGGGCTCGGCGCTGCGGACTCCGCTCGGCTGTTCCTGGCGGATGGTCTCACTGTCGTCGATTCGTACAGCTGGACCTCGCATGCCGCGACGACCTACGGTCGCTGCCCGAATGGTTCCGGCGCGTTCGCGGACACCGCTCTGGCGACCAAGGGCGCGGCGAACAACTGCGGCACGCCGGCGGCCGTCGTGAAGGTCAACGAGGTCGAGTCCAGCGGTGGCACCCCGGGTGACTGGGTCGAGGTGGTCAACACCGGTGCGACACCCGTTGACGTGTCGGGCTGGCTCGTCAAGGACAACGACGACACGCACATCTTCACGATCTCTCCGGGCACCACGATCGCTCCCGGTGCGTTCCTCGCGCTGGACGTGGAGACGTCCTACGGTCTGGGCGCCGCGGACTCCGCTCGGCTGTTCCTGTCGGACGGCCTGACCCTCATGGATTCGTACACCTGGACCGCCCACGCCACGACCACCTACGGCCGCTGCCCCGACGGCACGGGCGAGTTCGCCGAGACGACGACGCCGAGCAAGGGCGCGGCGAACACGTGCGCCGGGCAGGTTCCCGCTTCGCCGTGGCCGGGTGGCGCGGCTGTCGCCACCGCCGACGTCGCCAACTTCCTCGGCGGCAACATGAGCGGCCTGGCCTACGAGGCGTCCGGCGATGGCACCCCCGGCGTGCTCTGGGCGGTCAAGAACGGCCCCGGCATGCTCTACCGCCTGGAGTGGGACGGCACCACGTGGGCGGCCGCCACGACCGACGGCTGGAACACCGGAAAGACGCTGCGCTACCCGACCGGCACCGGCGATCCCGACGCCGAGGGTGTGACCCTGACCGGAGCCGGTCTCGCGGGCGGCGTGTTCGTCTCGACCGAGCGCGACAACGGCAACAGCGGCGTCAGCCGCCCCACCGTGCTCCGCTTCGACCCGTCCGGTACGGCCGGCACCCTCACCGCCACGAAGGAATGGAACCTCACCGCGGACCTGCCGACGGTGGGCGCGAACGCCGGGCTGGAGGCGATCTCCTGGATCCCCGACTCGTTCCTGACCTCGCGCGGCTTCCTCGACGAGCGCACCGGCGCGGCCTATGACCCGGCCGGCTACCCGGGCCACGGCGACGGTCTGTTCTTCGTCGGCCTTGAGGGCAACGGCAGCGTCTACGCGTACGCACTCGACCAGGTCGGCGGCGGATTCACCCGGATCGCCACGATCGTGAGCGGGTTCCCCGGCGTGATGGACCTGGAGTTCGAGCCCGAGTCGAAGCGTTTCTGGGTGGTGTGCGACGACACCTGCACCGGTCGCACCGCGATCCTGGACATCGACGCCACCGGCAAGTTCGCCGTCAGCACCCGCTACGAGCGTCCGGGTTCGATGCCCAACCTCAACAACGAGGGGTTCACGATCACGCCGCAGTCGGAGTGTGTGGACGGCCACAAGCCGGTCTTCTGGTCCGACGACAGCAACACCGGCGGCCACGCGCTGCGCGGCGGCACCCTCAACTGCACCGTGGCCGACCTCGACGCGGACAACGACGGCATCAACGATGACGTGGACGTGACGTTCCCGCCGGGCACCGCGCAGGCGAACAACCCGGACAACCAGACGTTCTCCGACAAGCTCCTCGGCGGCACCACGTCAGGCAAGATCCTCAACCGCAACGGCCGTACGCTCACGATCTCCGACGCCCACAACCCCGCCGGGGTCCTGGTGGGCACCGGCCCCGGCTCCCTCCCGGCGCGATTCCAGCTGGCCGACAACTTCGGGACGATCGAGCTGGGACGCGGCTCCTACCGGCTCACCGCCGCCGGCAAGACCAGCACGATCACGACGGTCATCGGCGAGCAGGCGGTCGTCACCGTCACGGTGAACGGCACGCCGATCACCCTGACCGTCGGCGCGGGCGGCTCCCTCACCTACACCGAGGTGCCCGGCAACGGCACGGTCGCCGGGCTGACCGGCATCCAGCGGACGGGGACCGTCGGCATCCGAGCGAACGGCCTGCCCGCCACCGCCTGCGCCGGGATCGAGATCCAGAACGTCATCGTCGCCACGAGCGCCAACAACCCCCTCGTCGGCACCGGTGGCAACGACCTGATCATCGGGCGGCACGACAACGACCGCGTCACCGGTAACGGCGGCAGCGACTGCGTCGCGACGCAGGGTGGCGACGACGAGATCACCACGACCGACGGCGACGACTGGATCGACGCGGGCGGCGGCGCCAACCTGGTGAACACCGGCGCCGGCGACGACACCATCACGACCGGGAACGGCGATGACAGCATCGACTGTGGCACGGGCGTGGACGTGGCGCGGCCGGGTCGTGGCACCAACGCCAACGTAAGCGATCAATGTGAGACGTTCGGGACCTGAAGTACCAGGTCGTGACTGAAGCAGAGCCCGTGACCTGTTTGCAGGTCACGGGCTCTTGCAATCTTTCAACCGCTAGCGCAAAGTTCTCTAGAGAACTTTGCGCTTTCTCCTGAAGCGCTGGCAAGGGGAATCGGGTCCCACGCAACCACCCTTGGGGTGGGCATCTCGGACCTCTAAGGACCGCACTCTAACTCAAAGTCAAATTGTTTGTCAATAGAGCCAGATCACGATTCCGGTCAGGTCGTTGAGCACCGCCGCGACGCCCGCCCTGATGGCCGCCGCGCACCGCTCGGGAGTGAACGAGCCGGGGTCGTACGTCGAGGACATGCCGAACTCCTCGCCCCGGAACGACGCGCCAGACCAGTCGGCGGCCGTGACGTGTTTCACGACCGACACGGGCCAGCTCGACCTGCTTCCCAAGGACAAGAAGTCCGTCGGAATCGGCGTCTGGCTCCATGCCGACCGCGACAGTGTCACGATCCAACCCGGAAAGACGGTCGAAGTCCCATTCACGGTCGCTGGGTCGACACGTTCGGCGAGTTCTGCGGCGTCCAGCGCGGTCAGCACCCTCGTGAGGCGCAGGCGCTCCTCGCCGGCCGGTACCTCGGCCACGGATCTTGGCTCGACCGAGTCCCACAGGTCGGCGATGAGGAGTGGGGTGGTGCCGGTATGCCGTACCAGCTGGGGGAGCAGGTCCTGGCGGACGGTGCAGGTGACGCAGCCGTGCGCGAGCTGGACCTCGGTGACGTCAAGGACTTCGTTCATGAACTGATCGCAAGTACGGATATTTCCGTCGAAGTTCTACGGGACCGGCTGGGATCATGCCTCCATGACGTTCCGCAAGGAGAGGCAGATTCTCGCCGAGCTACACCGTTCGCTGGACCGGCGTTACCGGCCCGAAGACGTCGCCGACCTGGTTCTCGCCGCGCTGAGCGGTCGGCTGACGCGGCGCGAGCAGGTCGTGCTGGAACGTGCGGCTCAGCACTCCCTCCGCCGGACAGGTTCGTTCTCCTCGATGTCCGCCGACTACGCCAGACCGGTCGGTGGCGCCAACCAGGTGGCGGCGGCGAACCGCCTGTTCGGCCGGCGGGTGGAGGCCGATCCCGACGATCCCGAGTCGCTGCTGGAGTTCGCGGCGACCGTCGGGCAAGAGATCCAGTGGGAGCCGGAACACACCGACTTCCTGGCTGACCGCCTCAACCGGGAGGCCAGGGAGGCGGTGGGAATGGACCTGTCCAAGCGTCAGTACAACCGCCGGTTCCGGGTGCTACGCCGGATCGCCGCCAAGGCAACCATCCTGAGCACCGAACAGGACAAGCGCCGCCTGCTCCTGGTCGGTGTCACCGGCTTCGGCGCGGACATCCCCCTGGACAGGTTCCTCGCCGACCCGGACGCGGCGTGTTTCGTGGCGTACTACACCGCCCGGCGCAAGACGCGCCGGGAGTTCAGCCTCTCCGGCCGGGACAACCCGTTCGACGAGATCGCCCAGGTGCTCCTCGACCGGTGCGAGTCCCGCAGCGACTGGTGGATGATCGCCCAGGTACGGGCGACCCCCGACGTCCTGCCCCAGCTGACCGACGAGGAGCGCGGCCGTCTGCTGGGTCAGTGGTCGGCGGTCATGCGACACAGCGCCGACCTGCTGCGCGCCCGCTGGAACCCTGCCACCGACCGCACCACCATGATCGTACGGCGTGGCGACGACTCCACCACGTGGAACAACCTGGCGGTGGCCTACAACGCGGCCCGCTCCGGCTGGCTGGCCTGCCTGGCGTCCCTGAACGCGCTCGAACTGCTGGACGTGACCTGCCCCGGCAAGGTGATGCGCCTGATGGCCGCCGACCTGGCCGCCTGGCATCGCATCACGGGCGGCGGCGTCGACCAGAACACGGAGGTGTGGGCGGCCCTACCGCTTCCGTGGGAGGTGCTGGACGGCACAGTTGTGTGCACGCGCTCCGACGTGGACACCCTCTGCCGCGCCGCCGGCCTGGATCCGGAAAAGTCAGGCTGGACCGCACCCACTCCGCCGAGCGGGGTGGCGGTGTTCCGGCCCACGCCAGAGTTGGTCCACGGCGTGAGCATCGCCGACCCGGTGTGGGCCGCCCTGTTGCGCCGGGCCGGGGCGTTCAGCGGCCGACGCATGAACCCCGACCTGGCCACCGCCGTCCACCACGGCCTGACCTCCGGCGTGGTGATCAGCGACCTGCCCACGACAGATAAATAGCCGCAGCCCCTCAGGGTTTCCGTCCATAATTGACGTAGCCTCGTTGTAGCTCAGTGGTAGAGCGCCCGGCTCCAGACCGGGTGGACGCCGGTTCGAGCCCGGTCAGCGAGGCCATCAATCTTTCGGAAGAGCCTGTGTGGCCATCGCGGCCATTCCTTTCATACGTACGGGAAATCCGGCTATCGATCGACGGACCTGTCGATCGGCTGATCGGAAAGCTACTCTGTCCACCTGCGTCCATCACCTCGCCCCAGGGGGATCCGCGTGGCCAAGGACCTTGAAGGTTGTGGCTTTCTCATGGCGGCCGGTTTCGCCACGTGGGTGACGGTCGTTGCTCTGGTGCAGTCCACGTCGGAAAACGACCCGAGTGGTTTGATCCTCGTCCCCTTTGCGACCGGCGGCGTCTACCTGCTCTATTCCATGAGACGAAAGCGCGTGCTCGCGACAGAACGCGCGCAGGTCCGTGACACCGTTGACCTCGTTCTGGACCCCACACTGACCGACGACGAGTACCGGACCGTCATCGACAGCCTGATTCCCCGTCCGGCTAATCGGGCCACCAGCCAGAATGGCCCCTACCAGCGCCGATTCGTCATCGTCGCCCAATTGTCAAAGCAAGCCCAACGACTTCTCTCCCGGGCCAGGACAGCCGCTGACACCGTCGCGCGGTCCCGGGCCAAACAGCAGGGCCTGCTCGACGCGGTGGCCAACGACGTGATCCTCCCCCAGCAGATTTGGGAGATCGCCAGACTCCTCCAGATGCAGACACACCTCCAACACGAACAACGCGAGGCCCGCCAGGGCGTCATGACCCCCGAACTGAACGCGGTCCTCGAACCCCAGCAAGCCGCGCTCCAACGCTCCATCATGACCGTGACCGTCAGAGTCGAAGCCCTGGAAAAATACGCCTACCGCGTCCAGGAAACCGACGCCGCCCTCCGCGCCCGCGAAGCACTCCAAAACAACGACAAGTACCGCGCCCTGCTCGCCCACACCGACGACACCGAAGGCCTGACCCAACTCACAGCCCAGGCCAACGCCCTGGAACGAACCGTGGCCAACAACGTCCGGCATGCCATCGAGGCCGGCCAGACACTCAGCCTGTGATCACCGCAACACCCCCCAACAAGGCGAAGGCTGCCCGAGGGCGACTTGCCTCCACCCATAGACCCGGCAATACGGGCTGGGGCCCCAGAAGAATGGACGGACGGGTGGGCGGGGGAACCCGGCAGCCGATCTCGATCGTCGCGTCCGGGTCGTACGCGCCCGCGGCCGGTGTAGCGGGCGGCCCCCTCCTGGGTTCAGCCGCGCTCGTACGGGATCTTCTCGCCGGCCTCGATCGCGACCGGCAGGCGGTTCTCGGCAGGCGGCAGCGGGCAGGTGGCGAAGTCGGTGTACGCGCAGGGCAGGTTCACGGCCCGGTTGAAGTCGAGCACCACGCGGCCATCGGAGCCGGGCGCGTCCAGTGTCAGGACGCGGTTGTCGGTGTACGTGGTGACGCCGGACGTCGCGTCGGTGAACAGGACGGTCAGGCTGCCCGGTGCGTAGCCGTCGAACGCCGTGAGGCTCAGCGCCTGCCCGTTGAGCTCGAACTCGATTCGCCCGGGCGCGTGGTACACGTGCTCCAGCCCCTCCACCGCGGCCCCGACGGTGGTCGGCCGGGGCTGGTCGAACGGCACGTAACGCCCCTCGATCACCCACCGCGGATCCGGCGCGAACACCGGCGTGCCGGCGTACTCGACCCGCAGCGGATGGTCCGGATGCCTCGGCCGGACGATGTCGTGCCCGCCCCGCTTGGCCACCTCGATGACCGCGTCGCCCCACCCGGCGTTGATCCCGCCGCGCTCGGGGATGACGCCGAACACGTACCGCTCCCGGCGGGGAGACCCGGCCACGACCAGTTCCTCCCCCGCGCCGAGCGTGACCACGACCCCCTCGGCGCCGGTCGACCACTCCCCGGGCGCGCCCGGCACGCGCCGCGGCCCGGACGTCAGCCAGTGCAGCCCGGTGACGGCGAGAAACCCATGCCGATCGGCCCGCACCGTCTTGTGCCGCCGATGCCAGTCATGCCAGTCCTGGACGAATGCCTCTGCCACGGTGCCGGCGACTGCCATTGTCCTGCTCCTCACGCTCGTGTTTCAGTGGTGCGAGGCGATGACCTCGCGGCCGTGCGGTGACTCCCAGTCGCCGGCGTACGGCTCGACCATGACCCGCCAGGGGGACGCCGGCGGAGCCTGGGCCATCCGGGCGATCGCGGCGAAGTCGGTGGTGTCACGGAACGGCGGAAGCTGGTACAGATCCCTGGCGTACGCCCACAGCTGCGGGAAGTCGATCAACCGCAACTTGCTGATCTTGATCAGCGGGTTGTAGCCGAGGTCGTACCGGACCAGCAAGGTCCACAGCCGCAGGTCGGGCATGGTGATCCGCGACCCCAGCAGAAACCTGCGATGCCGCAGTCTCCCGTCCAGCTCGTGAAAGACGGCGGTCAGCCGCTTACGTTCCACCGTGTACTCTTCGCTGGTCGCCGCGCGGGCGACGCGATGGAGGGTCCGCTCGACGTACTCCTCGATCACGTCGTCGAGCTCGCCGAGTTCACGCCGCAGCCGCTCGGGACGGAGATCGGGCTGCTGCCCGCCGCCGAGCCGGACCAGCTCCCGCACGATGGCGATCCGCTGCTCCACCGCGTCGGCGCCGATGACGGCGAGCCGCGATTCGACGTCGGCGGAGTCGTACTCAGTCGCCCATTCGGCGAGATTCACGTGGTTGATGATGGTCTTGGACATGGTGCTCCCTCGTCAGAGCCGTCAGGTGATCAGGGGACGAGGGAACGACACCTGGCGGAGTGCGAACGGCACAGATCGATCTCCAGCCGCGCCACCAGAAATGACGACCGCACGACGACATCGGCGGGGACCAAGTCCATACCCACCCAGGAGCGCCGCCGAACAAGACTCATGATTCAAAGCTAGGCACCCCGATGGAATAAGTCAATATTCCCTACCTGATTTACATAGATTCACCGTGACGCCGTCCGCGACCAGGATCTCCGCGGCCTCGCGCAGGCGGCGCTCGCCTTCTCCGAAGAAGGAGCACTCACGCAGCGCCCATCCGAGGTTGGCCAGGGCGAACCCCTCGCCGCGACGGAAGCCGGATCTGCGGAACTGGGCCACCGCCTTGTTCAGCGGGTTGATAGCCGCTTTGGGCCGGCCTTTCATGCGTAGCAACTGCCCGAAACCCATCCAGAGCACGCCCCTGGCGTGGTCACCTTCAGCGTCAGAAAGGAGCGCCTCGACCCTGTCGCACAGGACCTGGACATCGTCCGGGCACACCCGGTTGAGGACGTCGCGGGCCTGCTCGATCTGCTCGCCACAGGCGAGGGCGAGGGCGAGGTCCACGAGGACGCGGTCGTGCGCATGGCGATCGCCGGCTTGCTCCAGGAGTTCCGCCGCCTGCCGAAGTACCTGGTCAGCCGCGTCGGCTTCGCCGACCTGGAGCCATGCGGCACCATAGGCGGCTTTGGCCAGGCCGAGCGCGTGGCGATCGCCTGAGCGTTGCGCCTCCCGCACCGCCCGCGACGCCACGGCCAGAGGCGACGGAGTGGAGTGCGCCCAGCCCTGCTGCTCCTCGTTCCACACGAAGCCCTGCTCCGCGTAGGAGGCATCGCCCTGATCGCCGAGAACCACGAAGTCGCCCAGTTGCTCCCGCCACTCGATTCGCCCAAGCTCTGCGTGGTCGTCGGTGATCACCATGGCGGTGTGATCTTTCACGAGCTCGTTGTGGATGTAATGGTCGAAGTACCGGTTGAGGGCGTCCGTGGCTCCGTCGCCAGCGGCCAGCTCCCTGACGTACAGCAGCACCAGGTCGTGCAAACGCCAGTATTCAAGATCCGTCGAGCACTCCCAGACCACGTATTCCAGCAGGTGCGCTCGGGTGAGCGCCACCAGGGACCTGCGGACCTCTGCCGGGGGCTCGCCCGCCAGGGCCGCGGCCGCGGGAAGGGAGAGGTACGAGACGCCCGTGCGTCGCGCCTGTTGGCCGGGCTGGTGACGGGGATTGAGCGACAGCAGCCTGAGCAGGCGCTGATGCGGGCTCGTCAGCTTCGTGTAGGACATGGTAAGGGCCGCGCGGACGCCGCGCTCCTGTGAGTCGTGGTATTCCAGCGCGTCCAGCCGCCGGTGCTCGTCGGCGAGTTCGGCCACCAGGTCCGGCAGCGGGCGTCGCGGGTCGACGCGTACGGAGGCCGCCACGATCTGCAGAGCCAACGGGAGCCGCCCGCACAGGTCGGCCAGCCGCTCGGCGTGCGCGGGATCCTGATCGGCCAGACCCAGCACCCGGATCGACGCGCCCACGCTCAGCACCTCCACGTCGATCCTCGCGGCGTGCCGTGGGTTGTCCAGCGTGAGCCTGGATGTCACCACCACCCGGTGCGGTCCTGCGCCGGGGACCAGCGGCACGACCTGACCGTCGGACGCGGCGTTGTCGAGCACGATGAGCGTGGCCTCGCCTCGCTCGGCGAGGCGCGCGCGATACTGCGCCTGGCGGCCCTTGGCCGTGGGCTCGAACGCCCCCTCGCTCACGCCGAGCTCACGCAGTGCCGTCCGCACGGCTTGGTCGCCGCTCACCGGGCCGTCGGAGTCGTAGCCGGACAGGTCCAGGTAGATGACCCCGCCCGGGAACCAGCCCCGCTCCAGCGCCAGGTACGCCGCGTTCGTCACCAGCGCGCTCTTGCCGACCCCCGCCATTCCCGCGACCAGGGCCACCGGCGGTCCGCCGGCGCGGGGGCCCAGCGTCCGCAGCAGGTCCTCGATCTCCTGATCGCGGCCCACCAGGTCTGCCACCCTGTTGGGCAGGCCGCCATACGAGCGCGCCGGTTCGGCCGCCTGGGCAGGGGACGGCCGCGGTTCTTCCGACGCCACCGTCTGCGTACGCCGCGCGACACGGGAGTCACGAGACTGCTTGGCCTCGGCCAGCAGTTCCAGCCACCCCTCCGCATCGCCGGGCGCCGCCCTCAGGGGGGCCTTTCGCCTGGTGGCCTGTTCCAGGCACAGCTGCACGATCGCCAGCAGCGGGCCGCTGTCCTCGGGCAGGTGATCGCCCTTCTTCCAGTCGTACAGCGTGCTGCGGCTGACCACCGGCCGCTGCCGCAGCACCTGATCGACGCCGAGCCCCGCGGCGCCGAGCAGGGCGCTGAAGGCCATCCCGAAATCCTCCGGCGTGCGCAGCGATGCCATGACTGCTCTCGTCCCCTGCGTCCTTGGTGCCCGGCCCGGCCGCCGCCCTCCGAGCTTGTCCGAACCTTTCGGATATTCCCCCATCCGGACGGCTGCCGTCTCGCCTGCGGGAAAGATTGATGTCAGTCCGATCCTGTCCGAACCCCCTTCCAGACGGACCGCCATCGACCGCAACCTGCGGTCATGTCCTCCCCACGCAGACCCGCCCGCCGCGGACTCCCCGCCACCAAAGCCGGGACGGCCTGGACGCTTGCCGGCGTTCACGCCGGACTATGGTGGAACGCCCCCGCTCTGGCCGTGATTCTCACCGTGCTCGAGGCGGCCCTCGCCCTCGTCATCGTCACCACCGCGCTGTACGCGTCGAAAACGATCAGCGACCGGGCCTTCCTCATGCTGCCGTGGACAATCCCCACCCCATCACGCCGCCAGGTGACCACCAGAAGAGCTCCCAGCCAGGCAGGACCCGAAACCGACGCCGGCACTCACTGACCGTCTTCTTGCCCTGGCAGTAGAGAGGTGACCCGGACGAGGTCGTCGTTGGTCGCCGGTCTTTGGAGGACTAGCAGGAGGTCGGGGTGCTCGACCGGGTGGAGTTGGAACATTTCCAGGTTGACCCGCCCGATTTCGGGGTGGTCAATTCCGATGACGGCGGGCCTGAAGGAGCGGATGGGATATTCCGCCCACCAGGCCCGGAACTCCGGACTCGCCTCGGTCAGCTCGCCCACTATCTCGGTGAATCGCAGGTCGTCGGGGTGCTGGCCGACCGCGGCTCGGAACTGGCTGAGCAATGCGCGTGCGGCGGGCTCCCAGCGGACCATCCGGGACCGGTTGTCCGGATCGGTGAACATCATCCACAGCACGTTCCGCCGGTCGGGCGGGAGCTTTCTCGGGTCGTGCCGAAGAAGCGCATAAGGGATGTTCCACACCAGGTAATCGAAATGATGGTCGTAAATCGAGGCGGCATTCGGCACGGTCGCGTCGACCAGGCGCTGGAGCCTCGGGAGAACGTCGTCCGCGGCCGTTTCCCGCGGTGGGGCGGGCAGGCCGGCCAGGCGGCGGAGGTGGCGATGGCCGTCGGGGTCGAGCCGCAGCGCGCGCGCCAGCGCGTCGACCACCTGGCCGGAGGCCGAGATGTCCCGGCCCTGCTCCAGCCACGTGTACCAGGTGAGCCCGACGCCGGAGAGCTCGGCAACCTCCTCACGGCGCAGCCCGGGGGTTCGGCGCAGGCTCGGATCCCCTTCTGGCAGGCCCACCTCGGCGGGACGCAGACGCGCCCGCTGGGCACGGAGAAAGGCGGCGAGCTCGGCCCGGCGGGCCGACTCCCTGGTCGGGTGGCTAGCAGCAGGAACACCAGGACCGTCGTGATTTGTCCCTTTATCTTGACGACCGTAGCCATTCACTCCGTGAGTCTGACATGGAGGCACGGGTTTGTCCGACCAAGTCGATCAAGCTAATCGAAAGGGACCAGTGCTGGTCATCGGAGCCTCCGGCCAGCAGGGTGGCGCGACCGCGCGACAACTGCTCGAACGCGGCTGGGCCGTACACGCCCTGGTACGCGCCCCGGATTCGCCGGCCGCCCGGGCGCTGGGCGCGGCGGGTGCGGAGCTGGTGGTCGGCGATCTGGACGACGCGGCGTCGCTGCGGAAGGCGATGGACGGCGTCCGCGCGGTGTTTCTCGTGCTGACCATGATGGTCGGGCCCAGAATCAGCCCCGAGGGTGTGGCGGCCGAGGAACGGCGTGGCAAGGCGGTGGCGGACCTCGCCAAGGAGTGTGGCATCGAGCATCTGGTGTACAGCTCGCTCAACGGCGCGGACGCCGATTCCGGAATCCCCTACTACGAGAGCAAGAAGCGGATCGAGGAGCGCATCCACGCGCTCGGGCTGCCGGCGACGATCCTGCGGCCGGTGTTCTTCATGGACAATTTCGCCACCTACAGCCGTCCGGTCGTGGAGGGCGGCGAACTGGTCGTCAACCTCGCCACACGGCCGACGGTCCCGATGCAGCTGATCGCGGTGCGCGACATCGGCGCGTTCGCGGCGATCGCCTTCGACCGGCCCGACCGCTTCGTCGGACGGACGGTGGAGATCGCCGGCGATGTGCTGACTCCGCCGGAGGTCGCGGAGACCTTCGGCCGGGTCCGCGGCCTGCCGGCACGGTTCCGCCAGACGCCGATCGAGCAGGTACGCGCCTTCGACAAGCAACTGGCCATGATGTTCGAGTTCTTCAACGAGCGGCCCGCTATCCCAGCCGACGTCTCGGCGCTCCGGCTTGAGCACCCGGGCCTGCTGAACCTGGAGGCCTGGCTGCGTACCACCGGATGGACGCCGTGAGCCGGGAGGCGAGGACCAGATGACCGATGGGCTGATGCTGCCGCCGGGGAGCGGCAGCCGGATTCAGACGGTGACCCTGAAGGTGGGCGCCGAGCACTCGAAGGTCTGGTCGGCATTCGAGGCCGACGTGGCACCGGGCTTCGACGTCGGGGCCCACGTGCACCAGCAGGCGGAGGAGCTGTTCTACATTCTGGAGGGCGAACTGGACCTGTTGGCCTTCCACCCGGCTGGCGAGGCCGGTGGTGACTGGCGCGCCTGGCGCTCGGAGTCGGGCGCCGAGGTCCTACGGGGCAGACCCGGGAGCTTCATGTACGTGCCCGCCGGATGCCCGCACGCCTTCTTCAACCCCGGGTCAGAACCGGCGCGGATGCTCTTCCTGGTCTCCCCCTCCGGCCACGAGCTCTACCTGCGGGAGCTGGCCGATCTGCTGGCCGCCTCCACCGGGCTGCCGGACCAGGCGAAGATCGCCGAATTGCGCGCACGTCACGACATCCACCAGCTG
Source organism: Acrocarpospora sp. B8E8 (assembly GCF_039871605.1). NCBI lineage: Bacteria > Bacillati > Actinomycetota > Actinomycetes > Streptosporangiales > Streptosporangiaceae > Acrocarpospora > Acrocarpospora sp. B8E8. The sequence goes on from NZ_JBDPLV010000015.1 coordinate 169,793, forward strand.
ACCCCGCTCACGCAAGAGAGCGGGCTTCGGCGATCAGTTCGCACTGGCGCTGCCAGTCGTCGCCGATGACGCCGAGGACGAGGTGGTCGGCGCCGGCTTCGGCGTACTCGCGGAGCCGCTCGGCTGCCTGGGAGGGAGGGCCGGTGATCGGCAGGTGGGCGGCGACCTCGGGCGGCACGCCGTACTGGGTGAGCCCGGCTGCGGCGCCGCTGAGCAGCGACGGGGATGGGGCGGGGCCGAGCAGGACGCTGCCGCCGACGGCGAGTTGCGGCATCGGGCGTCCGTACGTGGCGGCGAGCTCGGCCAGCTCGCGGCGCCCGTCGGCGACCGCCGTCGCGGTGATCATTGAGGGGAACCAGGCGTCCGCGTATCGGGCGGTGCGGCGCAGCGCCGCCCTCGAACCGCCGCCTACCCAGACGGGCGGCATGGCCGCTCCCGGGGCCAAGGCGATGGAGACGCCGGATCGCAGCACCGCCGACCGGCCGGTGACCAGGTCGGGCAGCACGTCCAACGCGGCATCGGTACGGCGGCCGCGCTCGGCATACGGGACTCCGACCGCTTCCCAGGCTGTGCTGCCGTGCACCGCGCCGCCGGCGCCGACCCCGAGGATGACCCGGTCTCCGGACAGGTGCTGGAGAGTCGCGATCTGCTTGGCGGCCCAGGCCGGGTGGCGCAGCGCGAGGACCATCACCCCGAACCCGATCCGCAGCCGCTCGGTGACCGCGGCCGCGGTGGCGAGCGTGAGGGTGCTCTCCATGGTCCCCACGCTGGCGGCGAGGTGGTCACCGGTGAACAGCGCGTCCAGGCCGAGGCTCTCGGCGTGACGCGCGCAGGCCCGGACATCGACGGCCGCGTTCCGGGACGACGGAAACATCACCCCGATCGACAAGCGCTTCACCGCACACCACCGGCAGATCGTACGAGGAGGAGGGTCTTGCCGACGGTCGCGCGGGAGGCGATGGCGGTGTGGGCGTCGGCCGCGCGATCCAAGGGATACGTCTGGCCGATCAAGGGCTTGAGCCTGCCGGTGGCCGCCGCCGTGAGGGCGGCCTGGGTCAGCTCGCGCATCTGTGGCGGGGTCGGGGGCGTACCTCGGATCGGCGTTATGTCCTTTCCATCGGGCGATGCGGTGAACGATCCGCTGGCCATGCCGTACGACGAAAGCCGTCCGCCCGTGCGCAGCAGGCCGGCCGCCGCGCCGCCGATCTCGCCGCCCACGCCGTCGAAGACCACGTCGACCTCGCCCACCTCGCTCCTGACCTGGTCGACCCAGCCGCCGACCGTGTAGTCCACCGCCACGTCGGCCCCGAGGTCCTTGGCGATCCCGGCCTTGCGCGGCCCGCCCGCCGTGGCCACCACGCGGGCTCCCGCGTCGCGCGCGAGCTGGACCAGCAGGCTCCCGACCCCTCCGGCGGCGGCCTCGATCAGCACGGTCTCCCCGGGCCGCAACGCCGCGGCACGGATCAGGCCGACCGCGGTCCGCCCGTCCGCGAGCAGCGCGACGGCGTCGGCCAAGCTCAGCTCCGGCGGGAGGTCGATCAGCCCGGTCGCGTCGACCGCCGCCAGCTCCGCGTAACCGCCGCGACCGCCCGTCGTCGTGATGACCCGCCGACCCGCCAGCGCCGGATCCGCCCCTTCGCCGACGGCGGTCACGATGCCGCCGACCCCGTTGCCGAGGATCGCGGGCAGCGGCGGCAGCATGGCCGGATTCGGAGCCTGGCCCGCACGCACCTGGGTCTCCACGAACGTGATGTTCGCCAGGTGCACGTCGACCAGGACCTGGCCCGGACCCGGCAGCGGGTCCGGCACCTCGGCCAGAACGAGGTTGGCCGGCGGGCCGAACTCCGACAACACCACAGCGAACATGAGTGTCACCCCCAAGGGTTCCTATCGGAGCGAGATGCTCCGATTTACTTGAAGGCATGTTATCGGAGCGTTCTGCTCCGAATGAACTAGGCTTCGCTCGTGGCAGAATCGCAGCACCGCTCCCGGCGGGGGAGGCAGGCCGAAGCCGAGCGGAACGACCGCCGCGTGCTGGACGCGGCCCGGGAGGTCTTCGCCGCGCACGGCGCCGACGCCACGGTCGCCGAGATCGCGGAGCGGGCCGGGGTCGGGATGGGCAGCCTCTACCGCCGGTACGGCAGCAAGTCCGACCTGCTGCGGCAGCTCTGCATGCAGGCCATGGAGGAGACGATTCAGGCGGCCGAGGCCGCGCTCGCCGCCCCCGACGCCTGGACGGGCCTCAGCGATTACGTGCACGCCTGCGTCGCACAGGGTTCGGGTGCGCTCGCTCCGCTGGCGGGCTCGCTGGAGACCACCCCGGAGATGTGGGAGACCAGCAGGCGGGGCCGTCGCCTGCTGGAGCAGGTGGTGGCCCGGGCGCACAGCGAGGGCGTGCTGCGCTCCGGCGTCACGGCCCTGGACGTCGCCTGGCTGGTGGAGTTCTTCGGGCGGCGCGGCCCGGCCGCACCGGGCACCGAGGACGAAGCCATCCGCCGGCGGCTGCTCGCCATCAGCCTCGACGGCCTGCGTAACCGCGACGCCGGACCACTGCCCGGCCCCGCGCCCAGCGCACAGCACTACGAGCGACGCTGGCAGACCGGACCGCGCACGAGCTGAATGCCTGCAGATCGAGGCCATCGATGAACCCCATTGATAACAAAGCGTTTCTGTAGCTCGATCCGCGTACCTACGCTGGTTCAACAGCGCGCTGCCAGGTACGCCGTCACATCGAACTGGAGGTGGCGTCCGTCATGACCAGCTGTCCCATCCGCTTCGACCCGCTCTCGCCGGAGCAACTGGCGGATCCGTACCCGCTTTACGCTCGGTTGCGGCGGGAGGCTCCGGTCTGCTACGCCGAGGCGCACGGGCTGTGGGTCGTCAGCCGGTACGAGGACGTGCTCGCGGTCGTGCGCGACACGGAGACCTTCTCCTCCCAGAATGCGGTCCGCGCCTCCGTGTGACCGCTTCCGCAGCCGGTGCTGGACGTCCTCGCCACGGGCTGGCCCATGTCGCCCACGCTCACCGACAGCGACGGGCAGGTTCACCGCAGGCTCCGCCTGCTGGTCAGCAAGGCGTTCACCCCCAAGCGCGTCGCCGAGCTGGAGGGCCGCATCCGGGAGAACGTCGACGCTCTCATCGACGAGTTCGCCGATGACGGCCGCGCGGACATCATCGAGAGGTTCGCGTGGAACCTTCCGATGTTCACCCTCACCGACATGCTCGGTATCCCCCGCGCTGACATACCCACGCTGCATCGGTGGAGCGTCAGCTGGTTACGCATCCTGCAGGCGACCGACAGCGTCGAGGAACTCGTCATCTGCGCGCGCGACGTCGTGACGATGCAGCGCTATTTCATGGACGAGTTTCAAGGGCGGGTTGGCGAGGACCTCATGTCGAGCCTGCTGGACGCCCGCGTGGCCGGCGACGAGCCCATCAGGCATGAGGAAGCCGCCCGCCTGCAGTTGAAGATCGCGTTACCTCGGCTGTTCGAGCGGTTGCCGAATCTCCGCATGGCCGCGGGTGCGGACACCGCCGTGCGCGACACCATCTTCTTCGCGCGCGGATTCAAGAGGCTCGAGATCGAATGGGACGTGCAAGCGCCCTCGGCCGGATGAAACGGGCTCCGCTCGAGCAGCCCGGGTCCCTGGCGGCAGAGCTCATCGCGTTCCTGTCCTGAGTTCATCGATCACAGCGATGACATCCATCGATGACAACCGTTTCCGGTGTTTCCCGTCGTCGCGTAGGTTCACCGCAAGACACATCTCTCAGCTCGCCAGGTGAACGCTTCCGGCGGGTCATTTCGCGGTACGCACAGAGCGTCGCACGCACGCGCCAGCCCGTCGATGGCCGGCTTCGTCCGGCGGTCGGCGAGGAGAACGCCAGGACTCTTCTAGGAATGCCTGCCAAGGAGGAACAGTGAAGGCCACCTGGTTCACCCGCATCGCCGGGGCCGCCGGACTCGTGCTCATGGTCGCCGCGTGCGGCGGCGGAGGCGGCAACGAAGGTCAAGCCGCCGGCGCCCTCGAGTCCGTCCGCTATCTGACCTCGTTCAACACCTTCGGCCGCGACGCCTACGCCTATGTGGCGCTGGAGAAGGGCTACTTCAAGGAAGCCGGGCTCGACGTCGACATCAAGCCGGGCACCGGCACCGTCGACGCGATGAAGCTGCTGGCCGGCGGCCGGGCCGACTTCGGCATCGGCGACTTCACCGGCACGCTGATCACGACGGCCAAGGAGAAGCTGCCCGTCATCGCCGTCGGCATGGTGCACCAGAACTCACTGGCCGCGATCATCGCGCTGGAGGAAGGCGGGATCAGCACACCGAAGGACCTGGAGGGCAAGACCATCGGCGACCAGCCGGGTTCCACCGTCCAGGTGACCTTCCCCGTTTACGCCAAGGCCGCCGGCATCGACGCGTCGAAGGTCAAGTTCGTCCCGGGCGCCCCGCCCGCGTTACCGCAGCTGCTGGCGAGCGGCTCGGTGGACGCGATCGGCCAGTTCGTCGTCGGCCGGGGGCTCATCGAGAAGGCCGCACAGGGGAAGAAGGCCGTCGTCCTCCCCTACGGCGAGGTCTTACCCGACCTGTACGGCAACGCGTTGCTGACCTCGAGCACCATGGCCAAGGAAAAGCCCGAGGTGGTCAAGAGATTCATGGCCGCCCTGTTCAAGGGCCTGGAGTATTCCATCGCCAACCCCGAGGAATCCGGCGAGATCCTCAAGAAGTACCAGCCCACCCAGAACCCGGAGGTCGCGGCCGCGGAGGTCCGGGCGATGGCTCCCTACGTCGCGGCGCAGGGCCAGCCGATCGGCGCGGTCAGCAAGGCCAAGGTCGAGGCGAACATCAAGCTTCTCACCGAGTCGGGTGCGATCCCGGCCGGAATGACTCCCGAGCAGGTCATCGACCTGTCCTTGACGCCGCAGGGCTAGGCGCGGCGGCATGATCAAGCTCACGCACGTCTCGCACGTCTTCGCCGGACGTCAGGGTGAGGTCCACGCGCTGGACGACATCACCCTTGAGGTGCGCCGCAACGAGCTGGTGACGCTCGTGGGCCGCTCGGGCTGCGGCAAGTCGACCATGCTGCGGATGGTCGCCGGGCTGCTGCGGCCCTCGTCGGGAACGGTCACGGTCGCCGGTGAGCCGGTGGGCAAACCCCGGCAGGATGTCAGCTTCATGTTCCAGCGTGCGGCCCTGCTGCCGTGGCGTACGGTGCTGGACAACGTCCTGCTCCCGGTGGAGATTCTCCGCCTGGACCGGGCGGCCAAGCGCCGGCGGGCCTATGAGCTGCTCGAACTCGTCGGCCTCGCCGGTTTCGAGAAGCGGCTGCCGCACGAGTTGTCGGGCGGCATGCAGCAGCGCGCGTCCCTGTGCCGTTCGCTGATCCAGGATCCCCTCGTCCTGCTCATGGACGAGCCCTTCTCCGCCCTCGACGCGCTGACTCGGGAGGAGCTGTCGATAGAGTTGCAACGCATCCGCATGGAGCAGGAGATGACCATCATCTTCGTCACCCACTCCATCGAGGAGGCGGTGCTGCTCGCTGACCGGGTGGCGGTGCTCAGCCCCCGGCCCGGCCGGCTTCGCAAGATCGTCAACGTGGACATCCCGCGCCCGCGCACCCTCGGGCGCAACGCGTACGCGGACCGGGTCGCCGAGGTCAGCGCCGAACTGCACGAGCTGCTGATGCCGGCGCCGATCGCATCGGAGGGCGCCGTATGACCGCCGCGCGGCGGAGCGGCTCCAGGGTGGCGCGGCGCCTGGTGGACTGGGGTCTCCCGGTCCTCGGGCTGGTCGCCCTGGTCGTCCTGTGGTGGCTGGCCACGATCGTCTTCTCGATCGAGAAGTTCCTGGTGCCCGCGCCGGACGACGTGATCGAGGCTTTCATCGGCCAGGCCGGCTTCCTCATGGAGCAGACCTGGGTGACCCTGCTGGAGACGGTCCAGGGGTTCGCGGTCGCGGTCGTCGTCGGAATCCCCACGGCGATGGCGATCGCCAGTTCGCGGTTACTTGAGAAGATGATTTATCCGCTGCTGCTCGCGGTGAATGCCGTACCGAAGATTGCGATCGCGCCGATCCTTGTGGTCTGGATGGGCTTCGGGCCGTTTCCGAAGATCGTCATGGTGTTCCTGCTCTGTTTCTTCCCGATCGTGATCTCAACGGCCACCGGCCTGAAATCCACTCCCGCCGAGCTGACCGAGCTGGTCCGCTCCTACGACGCCAGCCGTCTGCAGGTATTTTTCAAAGTTCGTTTCCCTTACGCGCTGCCGCAGGTGATGGTGGGTCTCAAGACAGCGATCTCGCTGGCGGTCATCGGGGCGGTCATCGCGGAATTCGTCGGTGCTGACGCCGGCCTCGGCTTCGTCATCGTGCAGTCAGGCGCGAGCGCGGACACTCCGCTCGCCTTCGCCGCCATGGCCCTGCTCGGCGTCATCAGCATCGTTCTCTTTTACGGACTGAACGCGCTGGAGAAAGTCATTCTCCCGTGGGCGGAGGAGAACCGTTGAACCGCCTCCACGTCCCGGATGCTCAGATGGTGCGAGCCGTGTCGATGATCCGGTGGCGGAGCCACTGATGCGCGAGGTCGGCGTTGTCGCGAGAATTCCAGTACATGGCTTCGTGGATGGCGCTCAGCGACAACGGATATTCCACGATCCGCAGCTGTGCCACGCTGACCAGTTTGAGCGCCAGCCGTTCGGGGTAAGCAATCAGAAGGTTCTGTGACTCTATGTGAAAAGCGCTGATCAGGCGTCGCGTGCGACGGGTGGCATCCAGAGGTTGCCGGTGAAGGCGCGGTAGATCGCCTCGAAGGCGCTCAGCCCGTGCT